>NZ_JABSUZ010000012.1:0-172036 GCF_013284345.1 Brevibacillus sp. MS2.2 | reverse complement strand
TCGCCAAATCGATCAAGTCATTTTCCTGTGTTTCACGACGGATTTTGCGAATTAACGGTAAATTCGGGCGAAACGACCCTGACTCCGTCAAATGACGCCAGTTCGGAACGCGGGTCCGTGCCAGTCCCCAAATATCTTGGCTGACGATGGTGCCGCTTCCTTGTATGCGCTCGATCATGCCTGCTGCTTGCAGCTCATCGTACGCCGCGACGACAGTGGAACGATTGACGTTCAGTTCTTTGGCCAGCGTGCGTTCCGAGGGCAAATAGCTGCCAGGACCGAATTCACCGCTGCTGATTCTTTGCTCGATTTGCTCTGCTATTTGTTTATATAAGGGCTTTGTAGCCACAGAAGATATGCCATCCATCACGAATCTCGCTTTCTACATTTATCCATTTATTATATCATGACATTCTGTCTTTCATTTTTGTCTGGGTCAGGTAAAATAGATGAGATGGAAGGAGAGATGGACGATGAAACAATACCTGGATTTGTGCCAGCGCATTTTAGATGAGGGTGTCACAAAAGAGGATCGGACAGGCACCGGAACGACCAGTGTTTTTGGGCATCAGATGCGTTTTGACTTAAGTGAAGGCTTTCCCATGGTCACGACGAAAAAGCTGCATATGAAATCGATCATCCACGAATTGCTCTGGTTTTTATCAGGCGATACCAATGTCCGCTACTTGCAGGAAAACGGCGTGCGGATCTGGAACGAATGGGCCGATGAAAACGGAGATTTGGGCCCGGTATACGGAAGCCAATGGCGTTCCTTTACTGGACGCGACGGCAAAACAGTGGACCAGATTCAATGGGTCATTGATGAGATCAAGCGCAATCCAGACTCTCGCCGCTTGATTGTTAGCGCGTGGAATCCGGCTGAATTGGATAAAATGGCATTGCCGCCTTGTCACCTGTTGTTCCAGTTTTACGTAGCCAATGGCAAGTTGTCCTGCCAGTTGTATCAGCGCAGTGGCGACACGTTTTTGGGTGTACCGTTTAATATCGCTTCCTACGCTTTGTTGACGCATATGGTGGCGCATGTCACCGGGCTGGAAGTGGGGGATTTTGTTCATACGATCGGAGATGCTCATCTGTATCTCAACCATATCGAGCAGGTCAAGCTACAGCTCACTCGCGAGCCGAAACCACTGCCGAAGCTCGTACTCAATCCAGAGGTTACCTCGATTTTTGATTTCAAATACGAAGATGTTGAAATCGTCGGCTACGAATCCCACCCGCACATCAAAGGTGAGGTGGCCGTATGATCAGCCTGATTGTTGCCTATGCCCGCAACCAAGTCATCGGAAAAGATGGCGACATGCCGTGGCACTTACCTGCCGACTTGAAAAATGTGAAGGAATTAACGACAGGCAAAACGATTGTAATGGGACGTAAAACGTTCGAATCGATCGGCAAGCCGCTGCCTAACCGAAAGAATGTCGTCCTGACACGTAGCCAGGACTTTCACCCAGAAGGTGTAGATGTTGTCCATACGAAGGAAGAAGTGCTCGCAATGGGCGATGTCATCATCTTTGGAGGCGCGGAAATTTATCGCCAGTTCCTCGATGTCGTTGATCGTCTGTATATTACGGAGATCGATTTGGAAACAGAGGGCGATACGTTTTTCCCGGCTTGGGATCGCGACGCTTACAGCTTGGTGGACAAGCGTGAGGGTATCGTGGATGAGAAGAACGTTCATCCGCATGCGTTTTACGTGTATGAGCGAAAAAATAGCTGATAAACAAAAATGCCTCATTGCTGAGGCATTTTTTTGTTCTGTTTTCACCTCTTCTACTAGGTCGTTCGTCATGTGAATACTCGACATATGTATGGAGCCAAACGCATATATAACGATAGAAAATAGCAGGGACGAACCCAAGGGAGGTGATCGGGATGAAGGTAGACTTTCACGTCCATCTGGAGGAAGGGCCGTATTCGCTGGACTGGTTGCTCAAGCAAGCGGAATCATTGCGCCCCCTCGTGGAGCATGCCGAAGTAAAGGGGAGCCGAAAATGGGCAAGTATGCTGACCAATGGGTTGGCAGAACGCCTGCAACAAGGCCCGTATTCACGAGATTGGCTTGAATTGTATCGATTACGTGCCAAACAGGCGGGGATTCAGCAAGTATGCGTGGTCGAGCACTTATATCGTTTTCTTGAGTATCGGTCATACTACGAGCAGCATGTGCACATCGGTTCTGATCGCTTGGGGATAGCGCAGCGCAAATGGCTGAGTCAGGTCGCAAACGACTCTCTGGACAGCTTTGTTGTTTTCCTGCAAAAAGAACGGCTTCGTTGGGCGGAGGATGGAATTGAGCTGCGTGTCGGGATTGAACTGGATTATTTTTCAGGTGGAGAAGAGACACTGCGGCATGTCATCAATCAATATCCTTGGGATGTGTGCATTGGGGCTGTGCATTTTCTGGAAGGCTGGGGCTATTCGATCCAGGATGCACGAGAACGCTTTGGAAGACAGGAGCTAATCGGATTGTACAGCCTTTATTTTGATAAGCTGGAGCAGGCGATCGAATCGCAAATATTCGATGTGATTGCCCATATCGATGGCATCAAAGCGTTTGGTGTGCGACCGGATGAAACTGCCCTCTTGCCGTATTATCAGCGTGTGGCCCGAGCTCTTGGGCGCAGGGGGATTGCGACGGAAATCAATACAGGCTACGGTCTGGCGAGTCAGCTCCGGGAATTTTCGCCCAGCTATCGTTTTCTGGAAATTTTGTTCCAGAATGAGGTGCCCATCACCTTGGCGTCTAGCGCTACTGCCCCTGATCAAGTCGGTCAGCAGTTGGACGAGGCTCGAGTGCAGTTGAAGCGGGTAGGCTATACGAGCTTTGCGGTTTTTGAGAAGAGAAAACGCAGCATGCTCGCTCTGGATTAGTCAAGCTCCCCTTTTGGCCCATGATTCTGCTATGATGGGAGAAGAATGGTGCATCCAGGGGGAGGAGTAATAACCATGGCCTTGCAGGATCAATTAAAAGAGCTACTCAAACAGATGGAGCCGCAAATCATTAGCTGGAGACGTCATCTGCACCAGCATCCCGAGCTTTCCTTTCAAGAGGAGAAGACTCCAGCTCTCATTGCCGAAATATTGAGAGGACTTCACTTTGATGAGGTTCGCACAGGTGTGGGGGGGAGAGGAGTTATCGGCGTTTTGCGCGGAGGGCGCCCGGGTAAGGTCGTCGCGTTGCGTGCGGATTTTGACGCACTGCCGATTCAAGATCAAAAAGAAGTGCCGTATAAATCTACTGTCCCTGGTGTCATGCATGCGTGTGGTCATGATGCGCACACTTCCCAGCTTTTAGGACTCGCTTCTGTTTTGGCAGCACATCGTGAGCAGTTTGCCGGTGAAATTCGCTTTGTCTTTCAGCATGCGGAAGAGGAAAATCCGGGCGGAGCTACCCAAATGGTTCAGGATGGTGCTGTAGATGGCGTCGATGCGATCTTTGGCGTTCATCTCTGGTCGATGTTCCCTGTGGGGAAGGTGTACATTAGTGCGGGTCCGCTCATGGCGAATACAGACGACTTTTCCATCGAGATCAAAGGAAAAGGGGGACACGGTGCTGTTCCGGAAGAAACCGTCGACTCCATTGTGATCGGTTCCCAAATCGTCGGTCATCTCCAAACGATTGCCAGCCGCAACATCAGCCCGTTAGAAAGTGTGGTCGTGACCGTAGGGACGTTCCACGGCGGAGACAGTACGAACATCATCGCAGATAGCTGTCGTTTAACAGGGACTGTCCGCTCCTTTTTGCCAGACGTCCGCGATCGTGCGGAGCAGCGCCTGACAGAAATTGCGGAGGGGACGGCTACCATGATGGGAGGAAGCGCTACAGTTGTCTACGAGCGAGGGTATCCAGCCGTCATTAACCATGAAAAGGAAACAGCGATCGCACAGGAAGCAGCCATTGCAGCGTTTGGAGCTGGCCGTGTGGAATCGATGAAGCCGTTGATGGGTGGCGAGGACTTTTCGTACTACTTGGAAAAGGTGCCCGGCGCTTACTTGTTCGTTGGGGCAGGCAATCCGGAAAAACTGGCGGCCTATCCGCATCACCATCCCCGTTTTGATATCGACGAGGATGCCATGCTGATCGCAGGCGAGCTCTTGGGACGAACAGCGCTCCACTATTTGGAAACACAGCAACGATAAGAACATTCATGAAAGATGCGCTTTTGCCTACATAGGACAAAGGCGCTTTTTTTGCTTTCAACCATAAGCTATACGAGGCTAGCTAGAAAATCGAACAAGGGAGGGAGTGGCCTTTCGGTGAGAAAACGGATAGGCGTACTGACCTACCGAAGAGAATCAGGTTTTGTCGAGCCTGGCTATTTGCGAAGGCTGGTTGAGGCAGGGAGAGAAATGGGGGCAGAGGTTTTTTTATTTAGCCCACAAGATGTCCATTTTGAAGAAAAGCGGATTAACGGTTATGTACCAGATGGCACGAAGTGGAGACGAAAGCGTTTTGCCTGGCCCGACATCGTCATCGATCGTTATCGCTACTATCCATTGCCCAAGCATCGTGCCTATTTGCCATTTCGCAAGCAAAACTGGTTCCGTTATGCGAATAACCGCTTTTCGAACAAATATGTCGTTCATCAGATTTTGATACAAGATCCAGAGCTACAGCGGTGGCTTCCCGAAACACTCCCCTACGACAGAAAAACGCTTGCCACGATGCTTGCCGATCATCGTCTGGTTTATCTCAAGCCAACAAACGGCACAGGCGGCAGAAGCATACTGCGTGTGGAGAAACGAGCAGGTCGTTACCTTTTGCATGGCAGGACCAAGCAGCAAGCCAAAAGCTGCGAAAAAATGGCGACGCTCACAGAGGTGTGCGAGCGGCTGGAGCATTGGATGAAGAATGAGAAGAGCGGAAACGAGCAGTTTTTTCTTCAACAGGGGCTGCGGTTGTCACTGGTTCCCAAGCGAACAGTAGATGCTCGCCTGCTCGTGCAAAAGGACGGGAAGGGGCAGTGGTGTTTGACCGGGATGGGTATTCGCGTTGGGCCAATGCAATCGTCCACCTCGAATTTGCATGGAGGGGGAACCGCTTTGCCTGCTGTTTCCTTTTTGGTCAAACGATTTGGTCCGGAAATGGCGGAGCGGATTGTACTGGAATGCAAGGAGCTCGCGATCAAGACTGTCACACGTATTGAAGAGCATTTTGGCCTGATGATGGAGTTTGGTTTTGACTTGGGGATTGATGTTAACGGGAAGGTTTGGATTATTGAAATCAATCCGAAGCCAGGCAGAGAAATTTTCAAGCAGATACGTCAGCACAAGCGATATGCGACGGCGGTTCGACGACCGTTGGAGTACGCGTTGTATCTTATTAATAAAAACAGCGCAGTTAACTAAAGGGGATCTTCCAAAGAGGAAGGTCTTTTTTTTGGCATTTTCGTTTCTTTTAAGAGGGGGACACGGCATAATAATAAAAAAATGCACAAGAGGTGAAACGCACATGCAAAAGCAATCCTTTTCCATCGAACTCGACGAGGAGTTGACGCTACGAGGAGACATTCATACGGAGGAAGCGGCAGGCTTGGCACAGCCACTACTGCTGTTTTGCCATGGTTTTAAAGGCTTCAAGGATTGGGGAAGTTTTCCCTACGTAGCCGATGAGCTGGCCAAGCAAGGCATCACCACGATTCGCTTTAATTTTAGCTGCAATGGCGTAGGGGAGAGCTTGACGGAGTTCGACGAGCTGGAGAAATTCGGGCGCAATACGTATGCGCGTGAACTGGCTGATTTGCAAGCGATGACGGAACGGATTTTGTCAGGCGAACTTCCTGTACCCGATTATGTGGACAAAACGAAGCTGTACGTATTGGGACACAGCAAGGGCGGCGGTGACGCGATTCTATTCGGAGCAAACAACCCGCATGTGGCAGGGATTGTGACCTGGAACGGAATCGCTTATGTCGATTTGTTTGACGAGAAGCTGCGCCAGCAAATAGAAGAGACAGGCGTGGGCTACATAGCGAATGCGCGGACTGGTCAAGACATGCCAATCACGAGAGCCGTGATCGAGGACGTGGACACCAATCGCCAGAAATACGATATTCTGGAACTTGTTTCTGCGATGGATCAACCACTGTGCATCATCACAGGAGAAAAAGATTATGTCCGTCTGGTAGAGGGTGCAAAAAGAATTCATCAGGCTGCCAAAAATAGCGAGCTGCACTGGATAGAAGGCGGAGATCATACATTTAACACGCGTCATCCGTTTGCGGGTACATCGGCTCCGCTGGAAGCAGCGATCAAGCAAACTGTCGCATTTGTCCGCACCCCACGGACATAGAAAAAACCTCTATTTTCCTGCGTTTTCAATCCATTTGGGCTGTGGTATACTGGGAATCGTCTAACGGTTAGAAAGATGTGATTATTCAGAAAAATAACAGAACAGGTGGAGAAGAAACATGAATAGCAAGGTGTATCTGTATGATACGACCCTGCGAGATGGTACGCAGGGAGAGGGGATCAGCCTGTCGGTAGAAGACAAGATAAAGATCGCACTGCGGCTGGACCAATTTGGCATTGATTTTATTGAAGGTGGTTGGCCGGGCAGCAATCCAAAGGACATGGCTTTTTTTGAGCGTATCCGGGAGATTTCGTTGCAGCACGCTAAGGTAACGGCTTTTGGCAGTACCTGTAGACCAAATGTAGCTGCTTCCGATGATGACAATCTGCAAGCGTTGATCTTAAGCGGAGCCTCGGCAGCGGCGATCTTCGGGAAATCATGGGACTTGCACGTGACGGATGCTCTTAAGACGACATTGGAAGAAAACGTGCGCATGGTCGCTGATTCGGTCGCATTTTTAAAAGAAAACGGACTGACGACTCTCTTTTTGGCAGAGCATTTCTTCGATGGCTACAAGGCGAATCCGCGTTACGCATTGCGAGTGCTGGAAGCGGCAGAAGAGGCTGGAGCTGACTGGATCGTTCTCTGTGATACAAATGGCGGGACATTGCCGCATGAAGTCTATGATATTGTCAAAACGACTGTGGGCCATCTGCGGACGCCTGTAGGCATTCATCCGCATAATGACAGCGGAGTGGCAGTTGCCAATGCACTAGCTGCGATTCAGGCGGGCGCACAGCAAGTACAAGGAACCATTAACGGCATCGGTGAGCGCTGTGGAAACGTCAACCTGATCTCAGTCGTTCCGAATTTGCAGCTCAAGCTGGGCTATCACTGTGTGAGCACTGATCAATTGCAGGAGTTGACACAGCTGTCTCGCTATGTAGCGGAAATTGCCAACATGACGATGCCGAACAACCAGCCGTTTGTCGGGTATAGTGCTTTTGCTCACAAGGGTGGTATTCACGTAAGCGCCGTTATGCGCGATCCGAAAACGTACGAGCACATCGAGCCGGAAAACATCGGCAACAAACGTCGCGTACTCGTCTCAGAGCTCGCTGGGCAAAGCAATTTGCTCGCCAAAATGGAAGAGCTGGAGATCGATCTGTCGCTGGATCGGGAAAAGGCGAGAGAAATCATTACACACATCAAAGAGCGCGAATTCCAAGGCTATCAATACGAAGGAGCAGAGGCTTCGCTAACGCTGATGCTGCTGGAAGCCTCCGGCAAGCTGAAAAACCTGTTCAAGCTGGACTCCTTCAAAATCATGCTGGAAAAGGCAGCCGTCCAATCAATCACGTCGGAGGCGACTGTGAAGCTGCGTGTGAACGGGGAATCTGTCCATACAGCCGCAGATGGCAACGGTCCGGTGAACGCACTGGACAATGCGATGCGAAAAGCATTGGAAGGCTACTACCCGTGCATTGCAAAAATGCAGCTAGAAGATTACAAGGTGCGTGTATTGGATGAAAACGGCGCGACTGCCGCAAAAGTACGTGTCCTAATCGAATCCTCGAGCAACGGCGAAAAGTGGAGCACAGTAGGCGTCTCCACCAACGTCATCGAAGCGAGCTGGGAAGCGCTGGCAGACAGTATCCGTTACTTGCTGTGGAAAGAAGGCTGTGAGGAGGTCGGAAGCCTTGCTTCCTCGGGGACGCGCGTAGGGATTGTGAATCATTAATAAAAAGACCAGCCCGAGCATTTGCCGTTGGGCTGGTTTTCTTTGGTATACAAGGTTTAGAAAATAACGATGAACAAACAAAGCTGGTGAGAAGAAAAAGCACAGGGCTCGCAGACCTTGACAACGCCTACCCAGTCGGAACTTCAAAAAGGGGACCACGCTTGTCGAACACTTCTTCCTCGAGAACCTTCCGCCCGTAGGGTGGCTTTGGCTCGACGGTCCCCTTTTTGAAGTGGAGACGGCCAGTCAATCCCCCATGCAGGCGTGTCAGAGTCGAAGAGAACTGTGCTTTTTCTTCTCCTCCACTATGGTGACCCAAACCAGAAAAACCTTCGGTCACGGTTGTGCAGAAGAAACCGGACGATCAATCAGTTGCCGCAGCTTCGTTTCCGTGGCAGAATTCGGGTCAGGCGTGTAAATGCTGCATCGCAAATCCGCATTCCCGGAAACTTGCAGTGAAGTCAGATGAAAGAGCATTTTCCCTGCCTTTGCATGACGGAATTCCAGTAAAACCTCCGGGGCTGAGCTGACGCGGCTTTGCTCCCACAGGTCGTGAAAGTCGGGATGAACCTGCCGCATCTCGTTTAAAAACTGCTCGTACCATTCGTCCTCTACATACTGACCGTAATTGGCACGAAAAATCGCAAGAAAGCCGCTGACGAAATGCTCCCAATTAACGGCCAGCCGTCGTAATTCCTTTCGCGTAAACACGAGACGGATCAAATTCCGCTCTTCGTAAGGGATTTGTTCAAAATCGAGAAAGACATGTGCGGCTGCCTCGTTCCAGCCGACAATATGACTGCGCCGATCTGTAATGATGGCTGGACACGAGCGCAATTCTTTCAAGATTCTTTTTAGGGCCGGATTGATCTGCGGCGGTTCATCTTTTTGCACGTCTTGCCCGACTCCCGTGCCTGTCTCCAGTGCCAACGCATACAAATATTTTCGCTCATCGACGGTTAGCTGCAAGGCTCTCGCAACTGCGTCCAGAACAGAAGGCGAGACCTTGATATCGCGGCCTTGTTCCAGCCATGTATACCAGGTGGAGCTAACCCCCGCGAGCTGTGCAACTTCTTCTCTTCGTAGTCCAGGGGTTCTTCTGCGCGTCCCGGGAGCCAGTCCAACCGATTGTGGCAGGATTTTGGCGCGCTGTGCTTTCAAAAAAGTAGACAGTGCCTGCAAACGCGTTTGCTGATTCATGGTACACTCTCCATTTCCTCAACTGGTTCAGTTTGTTAGACTAGTACTCATTATACTAGGATAAACAACAACTTGTAATAGGATAACCCATGTGACAAGATGATCTCCATAAGGCACTCGAATTGGAGGCTTACTATGGAAAAAGTCGTTGTTACAGGTATGGGTGTGATCTCCCCGGTAGGGAATACAGTAAATCAGTTTTGGAACAGTCTCGTGCAAGGGAAGTCTGGTATCTCACCTATTGATACTTTTGATACAGCACGCTATAAAACGAAAATCGCAGGTTTGGTGCGAGATTTTGATCCGGAGGAGCGTTTTGGGCGCAAAGAAGCGCGGCGAATGGATCGCTTTTGCCAGTTCGCTCTTGCTGCTGTAGAAGAAGCGCTAGAGGATGCAGAGCTTCGGTTGGACGAGTTGGACCGCGAGCGAATCGGGGTATATGTAGGCTCTGGCATTGGTGGGGTAAAGACACTGCTTGAGCAGCATGATGTCCTGCGTGAGCGAGGGCCTGAGAGGATCAGCCCAACGCTGGTTCCCATGCTCATCTCCAACATGGCAGCAGCGATGATCAGCATCAAGTACGGTCTGTACGGGCCGACGATGTCCCCTGTTACTGCTTGCTCGATTGGGAATACGTCTATCGGAGAGGCTTTCCGGCTCATTCGGGCGGGCGCGGCGGATGTCGTCATCGCAGGAGGGTCTGAGGCTGCAGTGACGGATATATCTCTCGCCAGCTTTAGTAATGCGACGGCATTGTCCACGAGAAATGATGATCCAGCAGGAGCGAGTCGGCCATTTGATGCAAAGCGGGATGGGTTTGTCATGGCAGAGGGTGCCGGTATTGTGATATTGGAATCAGAATCACACGCCAAGAAAAGAAACGCCCGGATGTATGCCGAGGTGATTGGCTATGGGGCAAGCTCAGATGCCTATCATATGGTGGCGACACATCCAGAAGGAATCGGTCCCTACCGTGCGATGAAATGGGCTCTCCAGGAAGCAGGGGTGCAAACGACAGACGTCGATGTCATCAGTGCGCACGCGACCAGTACAGAAATCGGAGACCGTTCCGAGACATTGGCAATCAAAAAGCTGTTTGGCGAGCATGCGTATCGTGTACCGGTCACCGCCAACAAATCGATGACCGGTCATATGTTTGGTGCAGCAGGGGGGGCGGAGGCGATCGCCCTGATTAAGAGCTTGCAGGAAGGAATCATTCCCCCGACGATCAATCAGGAGGAGCAAGACCCGGACTGCGATCTGGACTATGTGCCAAATACAGCACGTAAAGCCGCGCTCGACATCGGCATGTCCAATTCCTTTGGCTTTGGCGGTCATAACGCAGTCATCGTATTGAAAAAAGTGTAACGGATAGAGCCTGTTTCCGTAGTCTCCGGTAGACTATGAGAGCAGGCTTTTTTCATTTCGGAAAAATTGTGAAACGTTTTACAGTCCTGATTTCTCTAACTGGGGAGAAAAGGAGGGGAACAGATTGAACAAAAAGCTTGGTCTCGTTGCACGCGCCAAGGCTGGTGATTCAGAGGCATTCCAAATGCTCATGCATCAGGAAAAAGCAAATCTGTACAAGATGGCTTTCGTGTACACGCGAAACGAAGAGGATGCGCTGGAGGTTTTTCAGGAAACGGTCTATAAGGCTTTGATCTCCATTCCAACCGTAAAGGACGATCAATATTTTACGACATGGCTGACGCGAATTTTGATCAACACGGCGATTGCCTATTTGGCTAAAAAGCGAAAGGTAATTTCGCTGAGTAAAGGCATGATCGAAAATATGCGAGATACAGAAGGTGTAAGGCTGGAAGAACGAATCGACCTTTTGGAAGCAATGGAAGAGCTCGAAGAAAAGTATGTAACGGTTCTCTTGCTGCGATTTTATAAAGACTATTCTGTGAAGCAAATCGCAGCCTTGCTAGATTGCCCGGAAGGTACCGTGAAAACGAACATACACAGAGGTCTAACTGTATTAAGGAAGAAGCTGAAAGGGGAGTATTTCAATGAGAGAAAAAAATCATGCCTATAAAGAGCAAGTAGATCGCATTCCGGTCCCTACAGAGAAGCTGGACGACATTATCACCAAAACGGTTCGAGAAGCATCGCCACAAAGAAAACGCCTAAACAAAAGGAAGCTGGTGTACAGTACAGGGGCTGCAGTTGTTGCTGTAGGTATCTTGTTTAGCTCAGCGACTGTCTCACCAGCGATGGCGAACCTCGTCTCCAAGGTGCCTTTGATCGGATCGATATTCGCTACTTACGGTGACAGCGGATTGAAGCAAGCGAGTGAAAAAGGTTTAACGACTGTAATCGGCGAGTCGCAGGACGTGGGCGGCAATGCGATTACCGTCAATGAAGTCTACTATGATGGGACACGCTTTACGATTGGTTACACATTAGAAACGAAGGAGGCAGTCGGAGAGCATTATTTAGGCTCCTCACCAGATTTGACAGTGAACGGGGAAGCGTTTGGATACGCAGGAAGCAGCAAGCAAACACAAATCACTCCGACGCTTGCGACCGGAATTGTCGATATCGACGCAGTAAATGGCTTGCCTCAGGAATTCAAGCTAGGGCTGAGCTTCCAGGGGGAGGACGGCAAGAAGTGGAGCTTCTCCCTACCAATCAGTGAACGTACAGATACGAAACGCATTCCGATTAATCACCAGCAACAAGCTGGAGGCATTAACCTGAGCGTTTCCGATGTCACAATGGGTCCAGCAGGGCTGGTTGTGAGTTTCCAGGCAGTAACCGAGGAAATTGGGTATTTATCGAGCTATTTGGAATTCAAGGTGGTTGATGAAAAAGGGAACGAGCTGGGAGCGTACTCAGGCGGCAGCCAAGGTAAAAAGTCCGACGGCAAAGAGTTTCTCACGGGTACAAGACGTTACGACCCGGTCACAGCGGATGTAAAAGAATTAACGATCACGCCATATATGTCATTGCCTGCGAACGGTGGCGGTGTCGAAACAGATGGCGAAGGAAAAGAAACACTGATCCCATCGGCAATCGAGACGATACAAAAGCATGGAAAGAACATCAAGTTCAATACGTTTACAATTTCCTTGCAAAAATAAAACCACACAAAAAAGCGTCACTCCACGTACTGGAGCGACGCTTCTTTACTTGATCAGGGCAAAAACTAGGATTGCTTTCTCATCGCACCCAGCTCTTCAACGATGGCGGTCATTTCATTGATGCCAAACGCCGCTTTTTTCTGCACCATATTGTACAGGTACAGCAAATCCTCGTAATGAACGAGATCGAAATCCTCCGGGCGCATCACAGCCGTATTCGCCATGTTCAGCTTTGCTTTGATGCCCTCAATGATAATGGCCAAGTTTTCTACTGTCGGTTGATTCAGGTCAGCCATACTTACTCTCTCCTCTCTACAAAGCTGGTATTTATTTCGTCAGTTGCCCACGTGTGACGCCCAACTGGTTCGTTGCCTTCAGGGTACGCCATACGTGTGTACCGCTAACTTCTCCACGTAATGCCTTGCGATACAGACTGATTACTTCTTTCACGCGCTCTGGCTCTTCTTCCAAAAACTCGATGCGGTAGCTACCGACATTCAGAGAGCGGAACTCACTCAAGTACTCAGCACCGGACTGGTCAATCGCGTTATAAACGGTATTGCGGCAACCGGTATCCACACGTACAGGGTGAGAGAAACCGACGCGGTCTTTCAAAGAAATGCGGGAGGTCTCACATGGAGTTCCGCAGTTTGTATGATCAGTACCTTCACTCATGAATGTGCAGTATACGCAGTGCTCGGTGTGGAACATCGGCATGTGCTGATGGATGACCAGCTCCATGTTCGCAGCGTTTGAGCGGCTGAGCAGATCGACCATCTGCTGGATGTTCAGATCGTACGATGGCGTTACGCGCTCAAGACCTGTTGCAAGGAACAGCTCAACTGCCTTGTGGTTCGCGACATTCAAGGAGAAATCGCCAATCAGCGGAATGTCGATTTCATCACGACGGGACAAGTAGTAATAGAGTGCTCCCGTATTGCGCACGAGAATAGCATCTGGCTTGCTTTTTGCGATCAGGGCAAGGACACCGTTTTCATCTGGCATATGAATGCGCATCGTAGCAATCCCGATCTTTTTCCCGTACTTATGAGCCAGCTTGACACCCTCTGGATACTGCTTGACGAATTCAAAGTCAGCGTAGAGGAAGTCCACATCTGTTTGCGCAGCTGCTTCCAATTGCTCAAGCGAGCGGCACAGCGCTGTCAGGAGCGGCTTTTCCACTGGTTTTCTCGTTGGTACGTCCGCGTATACATTGATATCGTGATGATGGTAAATCGGCGGCTTGGAACGCAGGAACACGAGCTGCTCGACTGCGTCACGGCGCATCCGGTTCAACTCACTGACAGGTACGATGAGATCCCCTTCGAGATCGACAGTCAGGTCGTGAGCTTCCAGGTGGAAAATAGTTCCGCCCAGACGGCTGAGTTGATCGTGCAGCAATTCCTTCGTCAGAGGACGCTTCAAAGCAGTCTCCAGCAGTACCTCGGAAGGAACACTGACAGCGTGATTTGCCTGTTTATCCACCCAAGTGACGCTGAGCTTTTCACCCAGCTTTCCGCTTACGTGAACGGACAGCGGGAAGGTGCGATAAGGCTTTTCTGTCTCAAACGTTTTGCGCAGGCGACGATCCAGCTCAGGATCGCTCGTCTTCCATACGCGGTCCCCGACATGGAGACGCTTCAGATTCACGTCATTGCGTCCCATGACGATTTCGTACAGGCCTTTGGAAACTTCGCCTTCTACTTTTTTACTGCGGCTCAAAATATCGTAGATGCGACCGCCTTCTTCTTTTTGAGTGGGGTCACCCGCGTCGAACACGATTCCGTCTCCGCGTTTGACAGGAGCAGTGATGTCCACCAGTACGCCGGTAGGAAGCAGTTTTTTTACGGTTCCCAAAAACACACCGCGGCTTTTCGGGAACGAACCATCTACGAGCTGCTTGTTGTTTGTCCCGGTCAAAAATCCGTGTGTAAACCCGCGAGAGAAGCTTTGTTGCAGCTCGCGAACTTCTACCTCGGATGGTCCCGTATCTTGTCCGGCAAAATAACGCTCGATGGCGGCATTGTATTTGCTCACAACGTTTGCCACGTATTCAGGTGTTTTCAGGCGGCCTTCAATTTTAAAGGAAGTCACGCCAGCCTCGATCAGCTCAGGAACCAAATCGATAGCAGCCAAGTCCTTCGGGGACAGCACGTAAGCGATATTCCCCATTTCCTTCTGCACACCGTCTACCATCAGATCATACGGTAAACGACAGGCTTGGGCACACTCCCCGCGGTTTGCCGAGCGTCCACCCCACATTTCCGAGGTCAGACATTGTCCGGAATAAGAAACGCACAAGGCACCGTGGACGAATACTTCCATTGGCAGCTTTGCTTTTTCTCCGATTTTTTTGATCTCTTTTAATGAATTTTCACGACCGAGTACGACGCGTTCCATATCAAACGGCTTCGTGAACTCCACCGCTTCTGGCGAAGTGATCGTCATTTGTGTAGAGCCGTGAATCGGGAAGTCTGGAGAAATCTCGCGGATCATCTTTACAAGACCGAGGTCTTGAACGATCACAGCGTCTACTCCAGCGTGAATACAGGCGTCTATCAGCTCGCGTGCATCCTCTAGTTCATTTTCAAATACGAGAATATTAAAGGTAAGGAAGCCCTTTACCCCGTACATGTGCAAATAAGCCATAATCTCAGGCAGTTCTGCCATTTGGAAGTTCTCAGCACGAGCACGCGCGTTGAACTTTTCTACCCCAAAAAAGATGGCATTGGCTCCGTTGGCCACGGCTGCCTTCAAACAATCCCAGTTACCAGCAGGTGCCAATAGCTCGATATCTTCACGCTTTATACCATTTCGCATGTGTATGTCATTACCTCCAAGGTCTTCAAACAAGCTCTTCTTCATCATAGGGAAATGTGCTGGTCACCGCAACAAAAACATCCTTTCTGCCAGATGTTGAAAATGTGCCTTCCAGAAAGACACCTGTGATGTTATTCTGTAAGAAAAATCGAAATATTCTAAGAGCCAGGGGAACCGATATATGTTAATCATCAAAGACATTTTGCTACAGTTACTGTTCGTTATCGTCCCTGTTTTGCTGTATAGAAATGTTTGGCTGGGGCGATCAACCTCGAACAAGATGAGCGTCAAATCATCCATGGTTATCGTTTGTAGCTCGATCAGTGTC
Organism: Brevibacillus sp. MS2.2; assembly: GCF_013284345.1. Classification (NCBI taxonomy): domain Bacteria; kingdom Bacillati; phylum Bacillota; class Bacilli; order Caryophanales; family Paenibacillaceae; genus Brevibacillus; species Brevibacillus sp. MS2.2. The sequence goes on along the minus strand of NZ_JABSUZ010000012.1, from coordinate 156,542 downwards.
ATTTTTGCCATGAGCTTTCCAGTACAACTTAGTAATGGTATGGAGTACGATTTACGCTCGATACCGATCATTATTACCATTTTATACGCCGGTTATATCCCGGGCATATTGACGATTTTGGTGATGTTTGTCGTAAGGATCGTTTTGGGTGGCGATGGCGTTCTCATAACGATTCTTGGAGCGATGGTCTACGCGATCATACCGTTTTTGTTGGTCACTCGTTGGTATGGCTACTCTTTGCGAAAAAAACTAGCGGTCGTTCTCTTGATCGGATGCTTGAAGCAGCTATCCATCATCGGTGGAGGGATGGTTGTTTTGATCTGGAAAGGGTTCTCGTTGTCCATCATTAACGATTATTTGGAGCCGCTAGTGGAAATCGGCTACCTCGCTTTGATCGTACAAGGTGGAGCCGTTTATTTCATCGAGTTTATTCGAGAATCTCATATTATCCGCAAGCAGGTCGAACGCTCGGAAAAGCTGAACCTGATCAGTGAGCTGGCCGCTAGTGTTGCCCATGAAGTGCGCAACCCACTCACAGTGGTACGAGGCTTTGTCCAATTGTTGCGTGAGGAGACGAATCCGAAAAACATTGAATACATCCGATTGGTTCTAAATGAACTCGATCGGGCTGAATTTATCATTTCCGACTATTTAAATCTGGCCAAGCCTCATTCTGAGACGCTGGAGCGACTGGAGATTGCGCATACCGTGAAAGAAGTGACCGCCATCATGTCCTCTTACAGCGTCATGAACCGAGTGGAAATCGCCTGTGAGACCGAACCGGGCTTATTCGTTGAGAGCAACGCCGTTAAGCTCAAGCAAGCATTGATGAATCTGATGAAAAACGGCATCGAATCGATGGGACAAGGTGGCGTACTGCACGTCACCGTACAAGCAGCCGGGAACTATCATGAGATTTCCATCAAGGATGAGGGAGAGGGGATGACGCCGGAGCAGATTGAACAGATTGGGTTGCCTTTTTATTCTACAAAGGAAAAAGGGACAGGTCTCGGTTTGATGGTAACCTGCCGGATCATCGAGGCGATGCAAGGGACGATCCACTTTCAGAGTGAACACGGGCACGGAACGCAGGTGACGATTCAACTGCCTGCTGTGTATACGACCGAAAAAGGAGGCGAACATGGACAAAGAACAAGAGGTGTGGGAGCGACTCTTTCATGAGTTGGCTGTCATCAGAAGTGAATTAAAAGCGTTCAAGCTCGAGACACGTGCAGAGCTCTACCAAATCAAAAGCGAGCTGAAAGAATGGCAGCAGCGTGAAGAACAGCGAAGGCTCCCGAACGAAGGGGAATAAACCATGCAACGTTACGTAACCCGATGGTGGCAAAAAACAGGAAAAGCTGTTTTCGCAGCAGGCTTTGCTTTAGCGCTTGCTGCATGCGGACAACCACAGGAAGCAGCAAAGCCTGCCACACAACCAACGACAGAAGCTACACCGGCTAGTGCATCTGGGCAATCCGAACAAATACTCAGACTGAATAACTTTACAGAACCGCTTTCTCTTCATCCCGGACTCATTTCGGATGTTTGGTCATCCAATGTTATTTTTCAGACGTTTGAGGGGCTGACTCGCATTGACGACAAGGGCGTTCCACAGCCCGCCATGGCACAGGAAATCAAGGCATCAGATGATTTGCTGACGTACACCTTCACGATTCGCGACAATGCGAAGTGGTCGAATGGCGATCCCGTGACCGCGCACGATTTTGAAAACGCTTGGAAATGGGCACTCGATTCCAAAAACGGTTCCCAGTATGCCTATCAGATGTTTTATGTAAAAAATGCAGAAGCGGCCTTTGCAGGCAAAGCGAAGCCCGAAGAGATCGGGGTCAAGGCAACAGATGACAAAACATTGGTCGTCCAACTGGAAAACCCGACGCCATTTTTTCTGGAGCTGACGGCTTTTTACAGCTACTTTCCGCTAAATACCAAAGTGGTGAAAGACAATCCGGACTGGGCAAAGGAAGCAGGATCAGCCTACACCTCGAATGGACCGTTCAAGCTCGATACGTGGGAGCATAAAACCAAGCTGACGCTTGTGAAAAACGAGCATTATTGGGACGCAGACGCTGTCAAGCTGACCAAAATCGAAATGAATATGATCAATGACGCGAATACAGAGCTGTCGATGCTGGAGGGTGGCGATCTCGATTGGGCAGGTGCCCCGACAGGCAATCTTCCGCTCGACGCGATGCCGACCTTGAAGGAAAAAGGATTGCTGGTAATCACACCAAAAGCCGGGACGTATTGGTATGAATTCAACACAGAGCAAAAGCCTTTCCACAACAAAAAAATTCGCCAAGCCTTTTCATACGCGATCAACCGGAAAGACATCGTGGAGAACATCACTCAGGGAGGGGAATTGGTTGCGACAGCCGTAGTGCCGCCTACCATGTTTGCTGAGAACGAGCAAGGCTTGTTTACAGACAACGACATAGAAAAAGCCAAGCAGCTGTTGGCGGAAGGCATGAAGGAAGAAGGGTATGCCAGCGTCGACCAGCTCCCGCCGATTACACTATCCTATAATACGGAGGAAGCACAGACCAAAATCGCGCAAGCTGTACAGGACATGTGGCAAAAAAACTTGGGTGTGCACGTCAAGCTGGAGAATCAGGAATGGAATGTCTACTATGAAAACGTGAAAAACGGGAAGTACCAAGTAGCACGGATGGGGTGGACAGGGGATTTCAACGATCCGATCAACTTCCTAGAAATATTCCGAACGAAGGAAGGCAACAACCATACTCGTTGGGAGAATCGTCAATATGCCGATCTATTGGCGGCTTCTGCCAAGGAGAAGGATGCTGCCAAACGAAAAGCGATCTTGCAAGAGGCGGAGAAAATCCTGGTGGACGAAATGCCAGTCATACCGTTTTACTTTAAGTCTACGGTGTATGCACAGAACCCCAAGTTGAAAGGCGTAGTCATTTCAGGTTTGGGCCACGCGCAGTACAAATGGGCGTATTTCGAATAAATCACAAGTAGTCACATTCGAAGGGCTGGTCAGTCGGATTATTCCACGACCAGCCCTTCGAATACGATAGAGACCTTCTCTTCCATGATTTCTTCGAGTGCCCAGGCGCCTTCGCTGCGTACCCAATCATAAAGAGCGTTATAGTAGATATTTTCCAACATATTCGCAGCGACAAGAGGGTTGAATTTGCTTTTCAATTGATTCTTTTCTTGCGCTTCTTCAATCAAGTCAGCGAACAGTTGACGCAATTCAAAGTACATATTCTTTTCATTCTCAAGCACTTTCCGATGTTTCATCGAGGATTCTACGACGACTTTGATGAAATCGAAATTGGTGATGGTGACTTCATTCATGATCTTGTAGATCCGGAGCACCTTCGATTTGCATTCGTTACCATAATCCCACTCTTCCCGGCGCTCCTCGATTTCATGCAGACGCTCATATCCCCAGTTAGCGAGAATGGCTTCCTTTGAAGTGAAATGCAGAAAGATCGTACCGCGTGCAACATCCGCTTCTTCGGAAATCATGTCGATTGTGGTTGCTTCAAAGCCGTGCGTTTTAAAGAGCTTGATGGCAGCATTGAAGATTTTTTCGCGGGTTTCGCGCTTTTTCCGTTCCCGTCTCGTCGTCAAGTATGTAGCACCTCCTTATGAACTCGTACGCTTGATTATAACACAACCGTTACCTAACAAAAGAATAGTTCATGCAATTGAGCATAAATTAGGTGAAAAAAGGATAGACTTCTGCGCAGCTCGAATGTATATTTATATACTATAATGAATAAATATTAAATCATACCAGGCTCGAAATGCATGGGGTGGAGGAGAGTAAAATGGGTGTTGCAAAGGCACTGGCAGTACGTCAGGCTACGATGAAAGACGTGGATGCCATGTTGGAGATTGTTAATGAATATGCACAACAAGGCTTGATGCTGCCACGTACGAAGCTGTCTTTCTTAGAAAACTTGCAATCCTTTATTGTCGCTCATGATGGAGATTCGGTCGTAGGTGTCGCAGGCCTACATATTTTGTGGGAGGATCTGGCTGAGATCCGCTCCTTGGCTATCTCGGAAAAAGCGAAGGGGATGGGTGTTGGAAAACATCTGGTTCTTCATTTGGTTGAGCAATGCCGCCTTTTGGGCATTAAACGTGTATTGGCGCTGACCTATCAACAAGTGTTTTTTGAAAAGTGCGGGTTTTGGGTGGTTGCCAAGGAAACACTGCCGCAAAAAGCTTGGAAGGATTGCATTAACTGCTCCAAACTGCCGATGTGCGACGAAATTGCTATGATTTTCGAAACAGCCTGATACATTTGGTCTAGCCTTCCTTTTTTCTTTTCTGGTACTATATTCATATAAATAGTAGAAATATAAACAATATTCTACAAGTATACCAGAAAAAGAGATTGGAAAAAATGGGGGGCTTTTCCATGAAGCTAGGCGCTCGTATATTGCTCGTTCTACTACTGGCAGGAAGTGTACCGTTGACGGCAGCGGGAGTATTTGCTTATCAGGAATCCAAGCAGGAATTGTTGAACGGAAGCGCCGCTACACTGGAAGCGCTGCGTCACAGCAATAAGGAACAGGTGGAAAATTACTTTCGCGAGCGAGCCAGGAACGTGGATACATTGGCTGCATCGGGAACAGTAATGTCTGCCCTTTCTTCGTTTGAGGACGTCTGGCGGCAAGGCCTGGAATCGCCAGCTTATGAAGAAGTGCAAACGCAGTATACGAACGAATTGAAGATGGAGGTCGCGCGCTACGGCTTCGTAAATGCTTTTTTGTTAAATGCACAAGGGGACATCGTTTATGAGACAAAGCCGCAGGCCGATTTTGGAACCAATCTCCTGACAGGCCCACACGCTGACTCTGTACTTGGCCAGACTGTGCAGCAAGTCAGGAAAACCCAAAGCGCAGAAATGTCAGACCTCGGCAATTACGAACCATCTGGAGGGGCGCCAGGGGTATACATTGCAGCGCCGATCTACGAACGAGGCTACATCATTGGGCAAATAGCCGTCGAAGTATCCATGGATTATATTTCAAGAATATTCAACCAACGGGAAGGGCTGGGGGAAACCGGGAAGATTTACTTGGTGGGCGGTCCGGACAAGCTCATGCGCTCGCAACTGGGTAGTGGACCAAATACGTTGTTACAGCAAAAAGTAGATACACCCATCGTCGATCAAGTCTTGCTCACCCAACAATCCGAAGGAACGGTCGAAAGCATGGATTACTTAGGACAGCAAGTACTCGTATCCTACGATCAGGTCAAAGTGGGGAAGAAGACGTGGGCGATTTTGGCAGAGATGAACATGACCGAAATACTGGAGGGCCCAACCCGCATTCGGGATGCCATGATTGCCTTTAATGGTGCCGTCCTCTTGCTCATCGTCATCATCTCGTTATTTACAGCAAACTGGCTTCGCCGCTCGTTTCGCGGCATGCTTGCCGTGGCAGAGCGGATTGGGCATGGGGATTTTTCGCGAGAGATACCTGACAAGCTATTAAAACGAAAAGACGAACTAGGGGAGCTTGCAGGGTCTCTTGTTACGATGCAGAAGCAACTGCGCAAAATTTTGTTTCAGATTCAGCAGGCAGCCGCTTCCGTATCCGGTGCCGTACGTAATATTCAGGGAAACACCAGTGAGATTGCCGCTTCCAGCCAGCAAATTGTCCTCGTCGTCGATCAAGTGGCTGCATCTGCCGACAGTCAGGTAGAAAAAATGGGACAAACCTTGAATCTGGCTGTTGATTTAACGAAAGATGTGGCGGTTGTAACGGAAAATGTAGAACGGGTGACCGTATCTGCGGAAGAAATGAAGCAGCATGCACATGCTGGCAGACGCGCGATCACAGATGTGATGGACAGCATGGACGAAATCAATCGTTCGGTAGAAGCTGCAACGGATGTCATTCATGTATTAGAAGGGCGCTCGAAGGACATTTCGAGAATTATCTCGGTCATTACAGAAATTGCCCGACAGACCAATCTGCTAGCCTTGAATGCTGCGATTGAAGCGGCCAGAGCAGGAGAGCATGGCAAGGGATTTGCAGTCGTCGCAGGAGAAGTGCGCAAGCTGGCAGAAGATACCAACAGTGCTGCCCAGCAGATTGTAGGCATGATTGGAGACGTACAAAAGGATACAAAGGAAGCGGTCGCCAGGATGGTCGAGGGTGCCCAAACGACCGCCCGCGGCATGAAGACAGCACACCAATCGCAAGAGATGTTCCAGCATATCGAGGAAAACATCCTCGGGGTGTCGCAGGAAATTAACGGTGTCAGTGAAGCCTTCAGGCGTATGGCGCCGGATGCCCAACAGGTAGCCGTTGTCGCTGGGGAAGTATCGTCTGCATCGATGCAAGCGGCTGCCGGTGTTCAAAGCATCTCGGCTGCGGTAGAGGAGCAGAGTGCAGCGATGGAGCTCATTGCTGATGCTGCGACTCAGTTGGCCATTCTAGCAGAAGAGCTGAGAAGCTCACTTGCAGCCTTTGTTTCGCGCGAAAATTAAGAAAAAAGGGACGGAGCAAAAGCCGGTGACAACTGCCTTTTCTCCCGTCTCTTTTTGTATTTTGGAAGGATATCTCACACAAAATGTTGAATGATAAGGACGATGGAGAGTTTCAAGCCGGAGGGACGTAAGCGTGCACAAACTAGATTGGGAACTATATCTGCTACCGTTCGAACAAGCTGTAGAAGAAATCAAAGTCAAAATTAAAAATATCCGTAATGAGCTGCGCAAACGCAAGGAGCATTCACCGATTGAGTTTGCGGTGGGCAGGGTCAAATCGATCCCGAGTATTTACAACAAGGCAAACCGCTTGCAGTTTCCGATTGATGAGAATATCTGCTGGGAAATTCGTGATATCGCGGGCATCCGCGTCATTTGCCAGTTTATTGATGATATACCTGCAGTCGTTGAGATGATCCGCAATCGCGGAGACATGCGTGTGTATTTGGAGAAGGATTATGTCTCCACCCCAAAAGAAAGCGGATATCGCGGTTATCATCTTGCTGTGGAGTATCCGATCATGATGGCGGGTGGGCAAGTGACCATTCCGGTTGAAATTCAGATTCGCACATTGGGAATGAATTTTTGGGCGACGATTGAGCACTCGCTGAATTATAAATACGAGGGAATTATCCCATCCGATATACGACAAAGATTGTTCGAGGCTGCCAAGGCGTCCTACAAGCTGGACAGCGAAATGAACAACATCCGGGATGAAATTAAAGACGCCCAAGCAGAATTTACGAAAAAAGAAGTGCCGATGGAGTCATTATTATCGTTGGTGGAGCTGGATCTCGACGTCGATGCGGCAATGGACGAAGGAAGTATGAATGAGAGGACTGGAGAAGAGAATGACAAGCGTTAATTGGCTGGAAGAAACAAATAAACGCAAGGACGAACTGATTGCGACAACACAACAATTTTTGCAGATTAAAAGCGTTTTGGACCCTGAGACATCCAGAGAAGGTGCCCCTTTTGGAGAAGGGATTCGGCAAGCGCTTGACTTTGCACTAGACGTGTGTGAAAAAGCAGGCATGACAACCAAAGACGTCCGCGGCTATGCAGGGCACGCTGAATTCGGGCAGGGCGAGGAATTGATCGGCATTCTGAGCCATGTCGATGTCGTACCGGAAGGCGATGGCTGGAGTACGCCACCGTATGCAGCCGAGATCGTGGATGGACGCATGGTGGCCCGTGGTGCGATTGATGACAAGGGGCCGACGATGGCTGCCATTTTTGCAGCGAAGATTGTGATGGAGCTGGGATTGCCGCTGTCGAAGCGCGTGCGCTTTATTTTCGGTACGGATGAAGAATCGAGCTGGCAGTGTGTGAACACGTATTTTGAAACGGAAGAAATGCCGACAATGGGCTTTACGCCAGATGCAGACTTCCCGCTGATCTATGCGGAAAAAGGCTTGACTGATCTGTCGTTGCGTCAGACGCTTGCATCCTTCCAAAGCCTTGGAATATCTGCTGCGGAAGATGTGGAGGCAAAGCTCGTTTCATTACAAGCTGGCTTGCGGATGAACATGGTTCCAGACAGGGCTGTAGCAACGCTTGCGCCAATCGGCTTGAATAGTGAGGCGATTGCACAAAGTTATCGCCAGCACTTGGAAGCGACTGGTTTGAAAGGCAAAGTGGAGGAGCAGGACGGTCTCGTAGTGCTGTACATGGAAGGCGTCTCGGTTCACGGAATGGACCCGAGCAAAGGCGTCAACGCGGGTACCGAGCTCATTCACTTTTTGCTCTCCTTGTCCTTGGATGAACGCGGAGCTGTATTTGTAGGCTTGGCTGATCGTTATTTGCACAAGCAGCATTACGGTGAAGCGCTCGGCATCTCCCATGATGATGAAGAAATGGGTGCGCTCACACTGAACACAGGTGTGATCGAGTATGATGAAAAGCAGGATGCGCTTTTCCGTCTGAATATCCGTTACCCACATTCTGTTGCCTTCGAAAAATGGTCGGCCGTTCTTGCTGAACGATTCAGTGAAGGGGCATTTACACTCGAAGTAGCTGAGCATCTGACACCACACCGCGTCGACCCGAATCATCCTTTGGTGACGACACTGCAACGCGTGTATACGGAACAAACAGGCGAGGAGGCTGGCATCATTGCAATTGGCGGCGCTACCTACGGCCGCTCGTTGGATGTTGGGGTAGCATTCGGACCGCTTTTCCCAGGGCGTCCTGACAGTGCCCACCAGCGAGATGAATATATTTTCGTGGATGATCTGATCAAAGCGACAGCGATTTACGCGCAAGCGATCTATGAATTGGCGAAGTAGGAATAGCAAACGGCTGGACATAAGTGCCAGCCGTTTTTATTTTGGCTGAATCAGAAAGAGACAAAACTCTTTGCAAATGCTGGAAGTCAGTACTATAATGCAAATTAACGATTGATCGATTAATCATTCATTAGCAAGGAGACTGTACACCATGCCACTTTCAGAAGAACAAGTGCTAAAAATGAAGCAAAAGCGGGAAACGATTCTCCAGCAGGCAGTTCTTTTGTTTGCCGAGCACGGCTATGACGATACCACCATTGCAAAAGTCGCGAAGGCATCCGGAGTGAGCTTTGGCAGTGTTTTCACGTACTTTGAAAACAAGGATCAGCTCTTTCATGCAGCCGTCACGGAGCCATTACAAGAGCATTCGGTCAAACTGCTTGACTTTGATCCCCAAGCATCTGAGCCATTACTGGAATTGGAGAGAATGGTGACCAATCACATCAAGAGCTTCGCTACGTTCGATTCCTACTTGCGTCTGGTTGTACAAGTAGTCGGCTACTACAATCGTTTTGCCCATTCTTTTGCTGAGCTAGATGCGTTTCACAATACCTTTCGTACGAAAATTGCCGAGCTCTTGATCAATGGACAAGAGAAAGGACTCTTGCATGTCCAAGATCCCAAATATGTGGCGACAGCGTACATGAGTCTGTTAATTGGTCTGCGTGTGAATTTGACGGATGGGCCACAAAGCAACATGTGGGAAAAATTCGTTCCGGTTGCCATCCAGCTTTTTGGACCGAAGAATCGCTAGCATTCTCCACCGGTCTTTTTTTTGAATTATAAATGATTGATTAATCAATCGTTAAAAGAGAGAGGAGTGGTCACGATGAGTTTTTGGAAGTTCGATAGCAACATCCAGATCAGACTGATGTTACAATTTTTGACGACGATGGCGAGCATGACTGTGACCCCGTACTTGATTGTTTTTTTCTCCAAGCAATTGGGGACGGTTGTAACGGGTTTTATGTTTTTAGGTGTGATGGCAGCGAGTGTCGCAGGCTCTTTTGCAGGGGGATATGTGGCGGACAGGATCGGGCGAAAAAAAGTGATCGTTGCATCTGAGGCGGTCATTTTCATCAGCTTTCTTGGTGTGGCCTTCGTTAACTCGCCTTGGCTCCAGTTGCCCTATGTGACATTTATTTTGTTTCTGTTTCATAACTTTTGTTTGGGGGCGTCGGGGCCTGCTTACCAAGCACTCGTCATTGATGTGAGTCAGCCCGAGAATCGGAGAGCGATTTTTACGGCTTCCTATTGGTTGAATAATCTGGCGGTAGCGATAGGAGGATTGGTGGGTGCTTTTTTGTTCAATGAGCATTATTTTGCGCTATTTCTCGGTGTGGCTGTAAGCATCGCGATTTCGCTCGCCATGACGATCCTGTTTATCAAGGAAACGTATGTACCAGAAAAACGTGCATGCTCGGCGTCTGGCAAGCAAAGACAAAAAGTTTCGAGTTTTATGGTAGATGTCCTGGGAGCTTATCAAGAAGTGCTCAAGCACCGGATTTTTCTGCTGTTTACCATAGCGAATTTGCTCATTATTGCTGTAGAGGAGCAATTGACCAATGTCATCGGCCTTCGTTTAGTGAAAGAAATCCCAGAGCCTGAGCAGTTATTTCCGTTTTTGGGCATCCAGGTAGATGGGATGAACTTGTTAGGTCTATTAAAAACAGAGAACACGTTGCTGGTTGTTTGCTTGACGGTTTTGATCTCCTGCGTGGTGAAGAGCTTGAGAGATAGGGTGGTGCTCCTGTCAGGCCTTGTCCTGTATTTTTGCGGGTATGCGTGGATTAGCTTCAGCAGCTCCCCTGCTGTCCTGCTCTTTGCCATGTTCTTCGCGACTCTGGGTGAAGTGATGCACATCCCGGTAAAACAAGCGTTACTCGCCAATATGGTGCCAGATCATGCGAGGAGTACGTATATGGCTGTACATTCTCTGTTTAGCATTGTGGGGGTGAGCAGTGCAGGTATGTTTATTCTTGTCAGTGCGTGGGTTCCCAACGTTGCGATCACCGGAATGTTTGTGGGGATGGGACTGATTTGTCTCGTGCTCTTTCATCGGATTACGAAGGCCACCCAATCAAATGCGACAGCATGAAGAAGTACTCGAGCGCATTCAGGATATTTGTTAGGGAAACAATAACAAATAGAGGTAGGCAAACATAACGGGAATACGTCAGTATCGAAAAGGAGATAAATGATGGACGATCTCACGAAATTGATCAAGGATTTGACGGAAACGGACGGAGTACCTGGGCACGAGCGCGAAGTCAGGGTGAAGATGGAGGAGTACTTACAGCCTCTCAGCGACGAGTTGGTAAAGGATCGGCTGGGTGGGGTTCTCGGGAAGAAGACGGGCTCAGTAAACGGACCGAAAATTTTGCTCGCGGGACATTTGGATGAAGTAGGCTTCATGGTGACGAATATCACGCCAAAAGGGTACTTGCGTTTTATCCAGCTTGGCGGATGGTGGACGCACAATATGCTCTCACATCGTGTGAAGGTCAAGACACGCAAAGGTGAGTATCTCGGGCTCATTGGTTCGAAGGCACCGCATGCGCTGGAAAAAGAAGAGCGGGAAAAAGTCATGAAGCTCAAGGAGCTGTACATTGACATCGGGGCGAAAGATGAAGCAGATGCGAAGGAAATGGGTGTTCGCCCAGGTGATTGGATTGTCCCTGACAGTGATTTTACGACGATGCGCGACGGAGAGCTGTGGGTCGCAAAGGCGCTTGATAATCGGGCGGGGTGTGCGCTGGCAATCGAGGTGCTGAAACGATTGCAGACGGAAGAGCATCCTAATGTGGTATACGCCGGTGCAACCGTGCAGGAAGAAGTTGGGACCCGGGGTGCTGGCACAGTAGCGAGGCTGGTAGAACCGGATATTGCTTTTGCTGTCGATGTTGGACTCGCATATGACACGCCTGGAAATGAATCGTATCCGATGACCTGCAATGTGGGGGACGGTCCGCTCGTCATGTTATTTGATGCCACGATGATTCCGCATACCGGATTGCGCGATCTCGTATTCGACACAGCAGAGGAGCTCGGCATCCATGTACAGGTGGATGCCCTCGCAGGAGGCGGAACAGATGCAGCGAAATTCCATATAAGCGGCATTGGCTGCCCGTCGATTGTCGTCGGCTTTGCGACACGATATATTCACAGCCATAATGCAATTATGTCAAAACGTGATTTCGAGCAGGCTGCCCAGTTGCTTACAGCTATCATCAAGAAGCTCGATAAGGAAACGGTTCAACAACTGCTCGATAGATGAGGGAAGCGAAACCCTCTCCATGCATGTATGATTGCGATGGAGAGGGTTATTTGTTTTGTTACTTGTTCTGCTCGGGGAGGTCTACCTTTATTTCCAGACCCTTAATAAACTGATCGTCTGTGACTGTTTCCGCAGAATGATCTTTTACGACGAAAGGCTTGATGATGAAATACTTCGGCTGTCCTTGTGAAGAAGCATAGCGGGCGTCAAATGTGAGCGTGTTATCCTTAACCTCTCCTTCTCCGTGGAGGGATGTCAGTTGACGACCTTGGTCGTCAAACAGGGCAGCTCTGATGAACGGATCTGATGTCTTGCCATTCAGTTTGAACGAATACAACAAGCGCGTCGTCACTGGCGTCACATTGACCTCGGATACTTCGAAAGAAATCCCATCGTTTGATTGAATAGCATTCGGTTTAAGCCGGAGGGTGTCGTTCGTCGCTTTTTGGAAGGGAATGTCCAGCTTGAAGGCTTGATCAATTCCAGCAAGCTTAACAACCACTTCCGCTTGGAAAGAGTCTGGAATCATGCTCGTTGAATTGTGCCCAGGTGTCTTCAAAATTTCTTCGAAGATAAGATAGTTTGGGTGTGATTCGCCCGCTGTGTAGAAAAAACTACCGCCAGTTACCAAACTACTTGGGTCATCTTGACCTTTTCCATCGATGGTAAAAGTGACATTTTCGATAGCGTCACTGAGTTTGACAACCTCTTTTCCCGTATCAAACATGCCGTCCTTCAGGTTTGGAGCCGTTACGCTGAGCAGATAGACAGCACGTGTTCCGTCGAAGACCGTCTCCGTTACCTCGAGCTTCATGTCCTGGTGAGAAATACTCCTGTTTACCTTGGAAGAAAGACCTTGTTCGCCTGCGGCACGTAAGCCGAGGTCCGCTTCGATGAAGCTAAAGAGACTGCCGACGAATGGGATCTCCTTAATGGATTGCGCCATGACCGGCGAGATAAATCCGGAAGTGAATACAGTTGCACCTAGAATGACTGCGGCGGCCGCAACATAGGGTGCTTTGCGTAATCGCTGGACTTTTCGTTCACGAGACATTTCTGGGAGAGAGGCGTATGTTTCATCCAGTCGAGCCCGTACCAATGGTGACATCGTCGCATCCTTTGTACGTTTGTACTCTTTTAGTTCGAAATCAAATTTAGATTGATCCATAATGTATCTTCCCTTCCCGGAATGTGTTTAATTTTTCCATCAAGTTGTTCCGTGCTCGACTAAGCCGCATTTTTGCGGCACTCTCCGAAATTTCCAGTATCTCTGCTACTTGTCGTAAAGGCAGGTCTTCAAAATAGTGAAGCACAATAACAAGGCGCTGCTGCTCATCCAATTTTTCAACGGCGTCCCGCAGGTCAATAAGTTCGTCTTTATGTGAGAGTGACAATTGGATAGGTAATTCATCCAGTAGAACGTTACGGGAGCGATTTGCTAGTATCTTATTGCATTCATTGATCAAAATTCGGAACATCCATGTTTTGAAAAAATGGGGCTCACGAAGTGAATACAGAGATTTATAAGCCTTCAAAATGGTTTCCTGGAGGGCATCCGCAATATCTTCCTCTTTTTTCAGGATGGATTTAGCCGTATGGTACAAGGAGCTCTCAACGTGTTTGACAACAGCGATAAAAGCTTCACGATCTCCTTGCTTTGCCAGGAGAACCTGTTCTCTTAGATCCACCTTTTTCACTCCTTTCTGTGTTGGTTTTTCACATTGACAGTAATTAGATCAGCGAAATCGCTACATGGTCACATGATGTCAGCAAAAATTTCAGTTAGGCTTGCTTTGTTGTTGCAAGTCTCGAAGAAAAATACCCGGGAGTTGAACGGTTTAGTTGTTTTTTCGAAAGGACTCCTTTAGTATAGGTAGGATAGGATTTCGCAAGGGCAACAACCTGCCTAGGATGAATGTTGATTGATGAGAGCCGGATTTATCGCATCCACTGTCCATGCAGTCATGGTGTGGCGAATCGGATCGTTTGTGAAAGGAAGTGGAAGTTATGGCAAAATCGTTTGCGTCTTTTGGTTTTCGTCCGGAGCTGATGCAAGGGATTCAAGACCTGTATTATAAAGAACCGACACAAATTCAAGAGGAAGCCATTCCTCTCATTATGGAAGGCAAGGATCTAATCGGACAAGCTCAGACAGGTACGGGTAAAACAGCTGCATTCATGCTGCCGATCCTCAACGCATTAGAAGAGGGAAAACGCGACATTCAAGCGCTCATCCTCACTCCGACGCGTGAGCTTTCCATTCAGATTGCAAAAGAAGTAGAAAAGCTGGGCAAACACCTGAATGTGAATGTACTCTCTTTGCACGGTGGAACGGATATTGACAAACAACTGAGCAAGCTGAAAGAAACGGTTCATGTTGTTGTAGGAACACCAGGACGTGTACTGGATCATATGAAACGCGGATCGCTTCACTTTGGACGAATCTCTACACTCGTGCTGGATGAAGCCGATAAAATGATGGAAATGGGCTTCTTGGAGGACGTGGAGCAAGTCATCGTCCACACGCCTTCTCAACGTCAGGTGCTGTTGTTCTCGGCTACGATGCCTGATCTGGTAAAAAGACTGGCGCACCGCTTCATGAAGCAGCCACCGCATATCAAAATCGAGGGCAAGCAAAAAACGGTTGAGCGCATTGAGCAATTTTACTATGTAGTCAACCAGAGCGATAAGACAGACGCTCTCGTCGATGTGCTGGAGCAAGAGCAGCCGTTCTTGACTATTGTGTTTGCAAATACCCAAGTACGTGTGCAACAGCTTACAGCCCGCTTGCAGGAAAATGGCCTCTCGGCGAAAGCCTTGTACGGTGATTTGTCCCAAAACAAGCGGGAACAATTGATGAAGCAATTCCGTGAGATACGTTTCCAATACTTGATCGCAACAGATATCGCTGCTCGTGGACTCGATGTAGAAGGTGTAACACACGTCATCAACTACGATTTGCCGAATGACGTGGACAGCTACATTCACCGCGTCGGTCGTACTGGTCGTGCGGGACAAAAAGGAAAAGCGATCTCCCTCATTTCTCCTCGTCAGAAAAACTTGATGGCTCGTTTTGCCAAAGCGACGAAGGCTTCGATCGAAGAAAGAATTTTGCAGGCAGGACGCCATCTGGATGCCGGACGCCGTCAGCGCGCAGAAGAACGGGAAGCTCATTTTGTTGAGCTGCGAGCGCAACAGGTGAAGGAGCAGCAAAAGGAAAAAGACAAAGAGTTCTCTCCTGTACGTGATGCCTTGAAGAAAAAGACGAAGGTAAAGCCAGGCTACAAAAAGAAGATGGCGCGTGAGCTGGGAGAATTGCAAACGCAGTACGAGAAAAACCGTAAGAAGGCTGAAGCGATTGCAGCACGCAAAGCGGGTAAATCTGCGAAGCCTGCCGATACGAAAAAAGCAGGAAAAGGTGGAGCGGCTCGCTCTGCGAAGGGTGGAAGACCGTTTAGTCAATCTGCCGGGAAATCAAGAGGAAGATAAGCAATAAAGAGGCAGCCCAGATTCGAAAAGGATCTGGGCGCTTTTTTGTGTAGAAACACCTTTGTTGTATGAAAGGAAGTAATTGACTTTATACTCGACTAGAAGGTTTATACTCAGATCGAAGTAATGGGAGAGAAGGTGTGGAATTGTTCAAAATCAGCGAGTTTTCCCGACTGAGTCGAATTCCGTTGCAAACGTTGCGCTATTATGATCAGATTGGGATTCTAAAACCAGCAAAAATCGATGATACGACCGGGTACCGATATTACTGTGCCGAACAGCTTTTGCAGATCAATCGAATTGTCATCTTCAAAGAATTGGGGTTCTCATTGCAGCAGATTGCGCAATTGCTTCACGAGAATATACCAGCCGAACAAATTCGGGGGATGCTGAGGCTCAAAGAAAATGAAATCCAATCTCTGTTGGAGATGGAAATGTCGAAGCTTGCCCGTATTAAAGAACGGGTGCAGCTTGTTGAACGGGAGGGAAGGATCGAAAAGGAGCATGAGGTCGTTCTGAAGCAGGTAGATGGCCTGCACTTGATTTCCTATTCAGCATTGGGTGCTGCTGAAGATATTCCTTGGCTGTTTCAAATATTCGACAGTTTGCTTGATGCCAGCCTGAAATCATCCTTGATTGGTCCCAAAACAGTGCTATGGAAGGAAACCGGAACGAAGGACCAGCTTTTCGAATTTGGGGTGGGTTATGCCATTAAAACAGAATCTGTCAAACTGCCCGAGCAAATGGAACGAAGTGTCTTGCCTGCCGAGACAATGGCTACGCTCCTATTCCGTTCGGATTCGACCTTTAAAGAATCAGCTTGCCTGGATCTGGCTACGTGGATTGAACAGCATGGTTACAGTATTCGAAGCGAGCAGCCTGGCAGAGAAATCTACGTTCCCCTATCAGAAGAACCTGGAGTTGAGCTCATAGAAATCCAGATTCCAATTGAACCAAGGGGGGCAAAGTGAGCATGGGAAATAAATGGGTTGTCTATATTCTCGCTTTGGCAGTTTTCCTCATTGGGACCGTGGAGTATCTGATAAGCGGCATCATTCAAATGGTGGCCGCTGATCTGGGGGTTACGACGTCGTCTGCCGGATTGCTTGTTACTGCATTTGCCCTTTCTGCGGCAGTAGGGGCTCCCATTGTCATCGCTGTTACGATCCATCTTGACCGAAAAAAATTATTACTCATGATGCTTGGCATTTTTATTTTGAGCAACTGGTTGGTCTATGTGAGTCCTTCATTTGAGATGATGCTGGTTACACGCATGATCCAAGGACTCAGTGGGGGCGTTGCTACAGTTGTTGCGATGGCGGTATCTACACGGCTAGTTGAAGAAGGCAATCGTGGACGAGCAATCGGCATCATTTTGATGGGATTGAGCAGCTCGCTTGTACTTGGCCTCCCGGTTGGCACTTTTTTAAGTGAAGTGATTGGCTGGAGGCTGCTGTTTATTTTTATTGGACTACTGAGCTTGGTTCCGCTGCTTGTCATTTATAAAAAAGTCCCGCTTATAAAAGCGCAGGAGGCGGTAACACCGCGAGCACAGATGGCTGTTCTAAAAAATAAAAGGATTCTGGCAGCAGTTGTTATCACGCTGTTGTACATCGGCGCTTATTCCACATTGTTTACCTATATTGCGCCTTTCCTGCTAACCAAGGCAAAGCTCTCGGCATCCGAGATTTCTGGGATTCTGTTTCTTGCAGGCATTTGCAGTTTTATGGGGTCAAAAATGGGGGGAGTTATCGCAGATCGCAAGGGGCCGAAATTTACGATTCATGTAGGACTCTCCCTTCAGGCAAGTATGCTGCTTTTGCTTTCGGTCATGGATGGAGTGATAACGGCCCATATCGTGATCATCATGCTATGGATGCTCGCCACATGGGCAACATCTCCGGCCCAACAGCTCTATCTGGTTACGCAGGTGCCCCGTTCGCCGGATATCGCGCTTAGCATCAATACATCCTTTATTCAATTTGGCTTCGCTTTGGGATCATGGGTTGGGGGACTGGTGATCAGCCACTCCTCTGTGGAGCATCTAGGCTGGTACGGATTTGTTATTGCGTTGCTGTCACTGCTGCTCGCGATCCGTTTGTTTACTTTAAAGAAGGAGCAGCTATCAGCGTAGGAAGATGGCGTATGATGTCTTCTCGTCTCTCGCGGCAGCATGATTTTAGGAAAACGCTTAAGGATCAATCGTCTGACAGAAAAAATAAAAGAGAAAATACGTCAATTCTTTAAAAAATACGGTGTTGGTGCCAAACTCCTTTTCGTTCTAAAGAAATTGATATAATCATGATAAAAAGGAGGGGCACCACTATGGATCGGATTGATGAACAAATCCTCCGCTTATTGCGGGAAAATGCCCGAATCACCAGCTCAGACATCAGCAAGCAGGTTCATTTGTCCGTGCCTGCGGTCTCCGAGCGAATACGTAAGCTAGAGGATACAGGACTCATCAAGCAATTCACGGTTAAGCTGGATCGGGAACAGCTAGGGCTTCACCTGATTGCGTTTGTGATGGTACAAATCGAAAAAACGGAGCATATCGCTGGCTTCCGTGAAACGGTCATGCAGGCAGAATGTGTGCTGGAATGCCATCATATTGCGGGAGCTTACGATTATGTATTGAAGGTTGCCGTAAAAGGGACAGCCGATCTGGAACGATTCATTTCGGAAACATTGAAGCAAGTAGAAGGTGTAAGCAAGAGGAATACGATGATCGTCCTGTCTTCCATGAAAGAGGAGATGTGAACCTCGTGGCGATCTGGAACGGTCTATTATTTGGGATGATGCTCCAGCTATCGGTTGGTCCGGTTTGTCTGGCGGTGTTGCATCGCGCGATGACTCGGCGATTACGGGATGCACTCATGATGGTACTGGGAGTTGCACTCGCAGATGCGGTTTATATGGTGGGGGCGATCAGAGGACTGTCACTGCTGTTACAAATCCAATGGGTCAAACAGATGGTTTTGATGATGGGTGCCCTGATTTTGACCTGGTTCGGGATTCAAACCTTGCGTGCCATGAAAGGCAGAGGAGAACGTGAACAAGCACCAGTCCAGCATGCTCCATCGGGTCGAAACAGCTTTTGGCACGGCGTGCTTCTGACACTCGCGAATCCTTTGACCGTTCTGTTTTGGGCGGGAGTATTTGGCGCACTATTGGCATCTGGCACTTTTGTTCATTCAACAGAGTTGTTCTTGTTTGCGACAGGCTGTCTGCTATCGACTTTATTGTTCCTGGGGCTGGTAGCTTTGTTGGCCGCGTATTTGGCTCGATTTTTTCGCCCGGTTTGGCTCAACGTTTTTCATGGGCTCAGTGGAGTCTTTCTAATTGGGGTTGCGATTGTCCTTCTGCAAAAAGCGGTTTGAGGCCCTATACTGGCTTTTTTGAAGGAGTTCGGAATGACGGCATCGAATTTTAACAGAATACAGGAATTGCGATAGAAATAGTGTTTTCCTCCCATGTGATTTGGGTAATAGATAGGAAGATAGAACCCTTTCTTGTAAAAGTACCATAGTACAGGGTGTGAGGAGAACCAGTGATGACGACGGATACGTGCTTGAAATGCGGCAGTCCGATGGGCCGGGGAGAGTACAGTTGCCAGGTTTGCGGAGAAAACGAAATACAAGACTACCAGATGATTCGCAATTACGTGAGAACGTATCCGAATTCGAATGCGATGCAAATTGCCAACGCAACAGGGATATCTGTTTCAAAAATATTGCGTTATATTAGAAATGGCTCTTTGACCGTTGTAGACAATCCGTCCCGCAGAGGGAGATCATAAGAAAAAGAGAAAAGCCCACAAGCAGCCACGAATGCATCTCGTGTAGCCTTGTGAGCTTTTTTTATTTTTGAAGCAAAACTACAACCACCGTAGACCCTTAGGATAATGATTTTTGAGTTGCCCCTCAGATTGCTTGCCCCAACCGATGGAGAATCCATCTACAGTAACCAGCGTCCAGCCGCTATCACCGTCACGCGTGAGCGCTTCTCCTTTTAAGTATCGCAACATTTCAGGATCGTCTGCGCCATAGGAAGCGACACGGGCTGCCTCCGCAGGAGAGAGGGCGAGTGCCAAGGCGTGTGCAGGTTCAAATCTGTTCTTTTTTACGGTTCCTAGGTGCAGACCGACGCGAGCGACCTTGAGCTTGTCCAAGTCGAGCTCGGGAGCAGGTGAGTAGTAAAGCTGCTCGCCGAACAAAAGAAAAGCTGATTCATCATCGAATGGTTGGGAGAGCGCCGGGAGCGCTTCGTCCGCGAACGTACGCCAGGCTGCCAGGGCTTCTTTTCGACCTGCCGGAGCCGATTTTACCACACGCTTTTCTTTACGCTTCCCGGAAGGTTCATGAACTTCAGCGGTCTCACTCTTTTGCAGCTTGGCGAGGTAATGCCCCTCTCCCTGGAGACGATGGGGCCACAATCTGGCTGTCTGGGTGAGCTGCTCGTTTTGCGGCGACGCCCACTCGGGTTGACCAGCAGAAAAGCAATCTGCATGTGGCAGCGGAACGATTTCAAATTCCGGGTGACTTCCCAGGAAGTTAACCAGTGACTGCTCATTTTCTAATGGAGCAAATGTGCAGGTGGAGTAGACCAACGTTCCGCCTGGCTTCAGCATAGCAGCGGCCGCCTCGAGAATATCGCCTTGCATGACATGGCATTCGGTTACTTTTGCAGGGCTCCAGTCTTCAATTGCTTCGGGTAGCTTGCGGAACATTCCTTCGCCAGAGCATGGAGCGTCTACTAAAATTCGGTCAAAAAACTGGGGGAATCGCTCCTGTAAGCGTTCAGGCGTTTCATTGGTCACGACGGCATTGGTCACGCCGCAGCGCTCCAGATTTTCTGACAAGGCTTTTGCCCGAACAGGATGGATTTCGTTTGCTACGAGCATTCCTTGTCCACGCAAAAACGCTGCAAGCTGCGTCGATTTTCCCCCTGGCGCTGCACACAGGTCGAGGATTCGCTCACCAGGCTGTGCGCCGAGTGCTTCGGCAGCGGACATCGCGCTTGGCTCCTGCAAATAGTACATGCCAGCGGAGTGAAAAGGATGCTTGCCGGGACGATCTGGCTCTTTGTAGCGAAAACCGGTTTCGCACCAAGGGACTGCTTCCAGAGAAAACGGCGAGATTTTCAAAAAATCGTCACGACCGACCTTCAACGGATTGACCCGCAAGCCGTGTGTCACAGGCTGATCATACGAGGAAACGAATGCCTCATAATCGTGTCCAAGCATGGTTTGCATGCGCTCGGTAAATGTTGTTGGTAAATTTTTTGTCATAACAGCCTCCGATGTCAGATTTTGGCCCCATGTGAAAGGAAAACATAGAATCATGGCGAATCATAGAGAATGAGGTGAGAGCATTATGGAAGGATCCCGTGCAAAACGCTACCGCTCCCGGCGGAGGAATGACTCGGAAGTAAGCCGGTTTTGGATCATGGGGTTGCTGTTCTCACTGCTGGTGCTCGCTTTTGAATTCTTTATCGAAATACCCGCCGACGCAGATTGGCTGATCGATATGGAGATGGCTTTGTTTTCTGCCAGCTTTACGTTACTTGCCTTTTATCTGCTCGGACTTACCTTTGCCTTTTCACGCCACCAAAAGGCAGGGAAGATCAATCACCAAATCATCATCTATGTATGGTTGGGTGCGATCTTGTTTCACTTGTTCCTGCTCATCAGCAATTTGTCCAATCAGCATGTGTACAAAGCAGGGATCATTCTGTTTTTAGGACCATTGTTTTTAACTGTCTACCATTTTATCACGTACTTGGCAGCTTTGCGCGAGGAGCGTGAGGAGCAGGAGGCAGCTACGACAGCTACGCTCGAGCGTACGGCCTACCAGATGATTCTGGAGGGTGGGCGTGTATACAGCGAGCTGAATCGCCTGAAAACAGAATATCCAGAAGTGGAGCAAATGCTTCGTGCCAACGATTTTCACGATAAACTGGAGCGCTATGCTTTGGAAATGCAGCAGTATTTGCAGGCGAAGCAATTTGAGCGTAAAGACGTGGAGCTCTTGGAGGGTCACTATTATTTCTTGGAAAACTTGCTGAGCTTGGCGAAACAACATCCGGGAATAATCGAGTCCCGCGTATATAGCCGCCGAGGTGACAATTGATGGGTACAAAGGAGAGGGAAGCGGATGTTTTGGAAAAAAGACAAAGGCCTGGCAGAAAAAGAGACAGCAGCGACGACAGTGGCAACTCCCACGACCACAATGGCAGGACAGCAAGACGCTTGGAAACATGAGCTTCGCGGTATTTACGAACAGTTGGGTGCGATCTTCACTTCAAACCAAGCGATGAACGCCGAATCCGAGCAAATGGTGCGCTTGGTGACGAGAATGAAGCGTGTCGTAGATAATATCCAGGTCATTAACGAGCGGGATGATGAATCTGCGAGCCAACTGTCGGATCGAGGAGAGCGCCTGACAGATATCTGCAAACAATCGGTAGCGCGTGCAGATGAAGGCAAAAAGGCTATGACGGACGTTGTGGAAGTCATGAGCCTGCTCGACAAAGAATCGGTCCATACGTCCAAATCCATGAGCCGCTTGGAAGAGCGCTCTTCGGAAATTACGAGTATCGTCAAGGTGATCAGCGACATTGCCAATCAGACCAACCTTCTCGCCCTGAATGCAGCGATAGAAGCGGCACGTGCGGGTGAACAAGGCCGAGGCTTTGCTGTCGTAGCGGATGAGGTACGGAAGCTGGCCGAGATGACAGCGAACTCGACCAAGACGATTGCAGAATTGATCGGCAAGATTCAGGAAGAAACAAAAGAAGCGTTGTCCAACAGTGAAAAAAGCAGCAGTGCGATCAAAAACGGACTTTCTATCAGCAAGGATGCTGCGGAGAAGACGGATCAGATCGTGAATGCTTTCCAGGCCCTGAACGTCGAAGTGTCAGGCGTGATGGAAATCATCGCGCACCAAAAGCGATTTGCTGACGATGTGTCCCAGCAGGTAAGTGATGCAAAGAGCTTGCTGGACGAGCTGAATGAAGGCTTGACCAAGCATGTGAGGGACGCCAACGCGGTAGAGCAAATGCTCGCGACGAGCGTAAAGGATGTCAAAAAGTTATTGTGATCATAAGGAAAAAGAATCAGGAGTCCGTATTCAAGCGATGCGGACTTTTTGGTATTTGTTCACTTTCTTTCACTAATTATTTACATGTTTTCGTTTGACTATTCGAAATGGAGTACTATAATCAAAGTAGGATTCTCCATATCTTTCCTTTTTTCGACAAAATCCTACCAGCATTCGCTATGAATGGGCAAACCCATTGAAAATTGGGGACGCAAAGCCACGGGCCTAATGTACAAGTTACGATGGCAGCCGGGTTGCCGACTAGCAGTGTATTTTGCTGTTTTAGTTTTACGGCTCCTTTCAGGCGAAAGGGGCCTATTACCTTTACAAAAGGGAGAGGTTAAAGCATGTCAATCCTTCAAACACTGGACAAGCAGTACATTAATGGGGAGTGGCGCGACGGACTGGGCGCGAAGACATTGCAAGATATCAACCCTTACAACGGGGAAGTCATCGCAGAATTCAAAATGGCAAATCTGGAGGATATCGACGCGGCTTACAAGGCGGCAGCCAACGCGAAAAAAGAGTGGGATGAAGTGAATGCCTATACCAAATCCCGAATGTTGGAGCGAGCTGTTCACTATATCGAAGAGAATGAAGAAGAAATCATTCAGATCATCATACGTGAATTGGGTGGAACCCGATTAAAGGCGTTTTTTGAGATCGGGCTTGTGAAGGATATTATTCGCGAGGCGGCTACGTTCCCCGTACGCATGGAAGGAAAAATTCTTCCTTCTCCCGTAGACGGAAAAGAAAATCGCTTGTATCGGATTCCCGCAGGCGTTGTCGGTGTCATCAGTCCGTTCAACTTCCCGTTCTATCTGTCGATGAAGTCCGTAGCTCCAGCTCTTGGCGCGGGCAACGGTGTCGTTCTTAAACCGCATGAGCACACGCCAATCACGGGTGGGACGCTCATCGCGAAAATTTTTGAAGAAGTAGGTCTGCCAAAAGGCTTGATCAACGTTGTTGTGACGGATATTGCGGAAATTGGCGATGGTTTTGTCTCCCACCCGATTCCGCGCATCCTTTCGTTTACAGGCTCTAGCCAAGTAGGAAGCCATATCGCGCAAGTGGCAGCGAAGCATTTCAAAAAGGCGATTTTGGAGCTGGGCGGCAATAGTGCACTGATCGTTTTGGAGGATGCGGATCTCCAGTATGCCGTTAATGCAGCGGTATTCAGCCGCTTTACCCACCAAGGTCAGATTTGCATGTCGGCTAACAGGGTTCTGGTTCACCAAGATGTATACGATAAATTCCTCGATCTGTATGTGGAAAAAGTATCTGGACTCAAGGTAGGCGACCCAAATGATCCTGACACGGTAATCGGTCCACTCATCAATCAACGGCAAGTCGCCAACCTGATGGCAACGATTGATGAGGCGATACGGGAAGGAGCCGTTCCTGCATTGAAAGGGGAAGTAAAGGGCAACCTGGTCGAGCCGATCGTTTTGACAGGAGTGACCACAGACATGTCGATTGCTTCTAAAGAGCTGTTTGGTCCGGCTGTTTGCATCATGTCGTTTGCTTCCGAGGAAGAAGCGATTCGCATGGCGAACGAGACACCATTTGGATTGTCCGGGGCGATTCATACACGCGATCTGGAGAGAGGTGCCCAGATGGCCAAACGAATTGAGACTGGCATGATTCACATCAACGATGGAACGATCAATGACGAGCCAATCGTGGCGTTTGGCGGTGAAAAGCACTCCGGGTTGGGACGTTTGAACGGTCAATGGAGCTTAGAAGAGTTTACTACGCTGAAATGGATATCGGTTCAGCACAAGCAACGCCAATTTCCGTATTAATGCCAGCAAAATATAGAGGTGAAGAGGGTCATGAACGGTTACGTAGAATGGAACGAAACGGAAGCTTCCGAAGAGGGGAAAAACGCAGAGCTGCTCGAGGCGTTCATCAAGGTTGCCCCCTATTTAAATGATTTGCTCTCCGATGACATTACCATTGGGGTCTATGACACGGAAAAGCTATTGCGCAATGTGCCTGCCCAAACATTTGCACTGCAAGTCAAGCCGGGTGATCCACTCCAGGAAGGAGATGTGATCACCAACGCGATTCGAAAAAACACCAAGCAGGCGATGATGGTCCCCAAGGAATTATTTGGGTTTCCTCTCATCGCACGGGCGATCCCTCTGCATGATCACACGGGAAAAGTCATCGGTGGTGTCGGCATTGGTTCCAGCATGGAGCGAGCCAATGAGCTGTATGAAATTGCGGCAAATCTCTCGAGCGTCGTCGAGCAGGTCAGCGCCACCACACATGAGATGGCTGTGCAGATCGGGAATTTAAACGAGCAAATGAAGGCGATCTCAGAGCAAGCCAATGATGTGAGCCAAAGTACGACTGAGATCGAGCAAATTACGCTCGCCGTGAAAAAAATCGCTGATCAAAGTAACATTTTGGGACTGAATGCGAGCATTGAGGCTGCGCGAGTAGGGGATGCAGGGCGAGGGTTCGCTGTCGTTGCAAATGAAGTTCGCAATATGGCGACGGATTCACGGGCGAATGCAGACAAAATCAAGCAAACCACAGATTCCATCCGGGATTTGATAACCCTGCTGCAAAATTCGATTGAATTGATTAATCAAACCATGGAGAGTCAGGCAGCCGCTACGGAGGAAATTTCTGCGACGATGGTCGAAGTGAGCGACAATACGCAAAAGCTGGCAGGGCTTGCCCAAGAAGTGTTTGAAATAAAGTAAGCCTATACATGTAACAAAATTCCCCTCTCAGGAGTCTAACTTTAGAGAGGGGAATTTTTCCTTTAGTTCATTTGGATGGTAGGTAGCGATTGCTCCAGCATATAGCGATACACCGGGACTTCATCGCCCTTTTCAACGGGCAAGAAGTTAAACGTGACGTAGCTGTCTACCGATTCCGGTTCCAAGGCCAATGCTATGAAGTTGGCGTTTGGCTGAGCCATGCTGAACACGTAGCTACCCGCAGGAAAGGTTTTCGTTGTTTCTGTTACATTTGCAGTCACTTGGTTGGTGAAATGCCCATTCTCGTAAATCGTATTCACCTTGTTTTCCAAAATGGTGTAGCTTTCTACCGCTATGGTTGTTTCTTTTGATAGCTTGCTTACTGAAACACCGAGCAGTTCCAGCTTGGCTGCGACTTCATGGTAGCCAGGAGGCATGAGATAAGCAGTGGGGCGCTCGCGTTCGAGTACGGGATAGGCATCTGTGGAGCTTACCCAGTCGATGGGGGCAGGCACTTTTTTTGCGGTGGCTAGATCGACCACATCGAGAGTTTGACCCGGTACTCGCTTATTCTCACTCAGGATGACGAGTTTGTCGTTGTCGTTTGCCTTTTTGCCTTTTTCCGTGATTTCTGCGCGTGCCTGGGTCACAGCGGACTTGATTGCTTTGGCGTTGGCCGCTGTTGATTGGATGACAGCAGCGTGAGTCATGGCCTGGCTGTATACACGGCGCTCAAAATCGGCGCGTCCAATGCCGATGCCGCGTGTTTCCACCAAAAAGGTCAACGTGTTTTTCAATCCCAAGGCATTGCGTCCGATTCTCGTCTCTGTGCTGCCTTCTGTTGCGGTCACTTTTCCGTCCTTGCCTTTTGCAAGCGTATAGTATGCGTGATGAGAAAGTTGCTCCTTGTCGAGTGCTTTTTGAACGTCAGCCAAGAGCAGGTTGTCTGACATTTTGCGCAGGCTGGCGGGGATATTCAAGTTTTTCGCAGAGGAGATCAGAACATCGTAGGAAGAGATCGCGCCTTTTTCCCCAACATCGCGAAGCTGGCTGGAAGAGACACCGTATTCGTGGGCGTCAAGCACCACATCAGGTTGATAGGCATTGAGAGCTTGGTGAACTGCTTGGACCTCTGGATATTCTACCTTCATGTAGTCGCGGTTGGCATCCAGCTCTGTCGCGATGTAGCGTTTGAACTGGTAGGAGCCATCCGGGTTGATGCGAGGAACAATCGCGACGTTTACTTGATCCAGGAGGTCGGCGCCAAGTTTTCCTTCTGCCAGCCATTTGGCGATCACAAGAGCAGATTCACCAGAGGCGGGTTCATTTCCGTGGATTTGTGCCTGTAGCCAGATGAGTGGCTTCTCCTTGTTTTGTTTGAGTTTGCCGTGGTCTTTGCTGAATAGCAGCAGGGGGATATCACGACCTTCCAATGATGTACCGATGGATAGCAGCTTGATTTCCTTGTTGCCTGCTGCCAATTTGCTTATGTAAGCCATCATTTCTTCCTGGGACGTAAAAGCTTCTTTTCCTTCTTGGAAGCCGGGTGTCCCAAACTGGATAGTTGGCTTGGGAAACAAGCTCTCAATCTGTGCAGGCTGTACATAGGTTGGCCCTATTCCGTAATAAGGAATGTGGGGTTGTGGTTCAGCTTGAGTGGCATGGATGATTGAGGGGCTGGTGAACAGAGATATTACGAGTGCTGTAGAAACAACGTAGCGTACTTTCTTGTCCATAAATTCCCTCCTGCGAAATAGAAGTAGACACCTATGATTAATTTATCAGATTATTATAAAAATAATAATCGCTACGAAATATTCATTTTAAAGTAGGACTTTCGGTTCTCCTTTAATAGAATAGGGGGATGACATGGTCAGAAAAATCAGCAGAATGCTCCTTTTGATGACGGCCATCGCCGTAAGTAGTTTCTTTCCGAGCAATCTTTCTGCAAACGAATGGAAAAAACCAACAGAAACAGAAACTGTTGACCACTTGAATGGCGCGATGCACCAAAAACAAGAATTTCGTTTCCCAGATGGTGTCACGTATTGGGCGCATAAACTGACAGGTCAGCGCAATATGATGCCCTACGTTTTCACCCTCCCGATTCAGGGCAACAGTCAGAACATGATGTTTCGCTATCGAGCCTATGATGAGTCGAAGAAACCGTATTGGAAGGTCGTCACACTTGATCAGGTCCAGACCCTTCCGCTTGCCTCTGGTTTTGTAGAGACGGAGGGCAGGTATATTTGGTTAGGTAAGCCGATTACCTACGTGGATAAAGGCAGAGCCACGATTGAGGAAAAGCCGGCATTGGCGCTGCCAATCGAAGTAAAACAGACATCATCTGGTGTCGAGCTGGTGATCAAGCTGCCGATGAAAGCAGGCTTTATCAGCGAAATGTGGGCACTCGATTCGAGAGATCCGCTCGTTCCTTGGGGAGAACAATCGATTGACAGCGTCTGGCTTAACCTGGACGTAACGGAAAAGGCAAAATGGCTGTACGACGGGTATTACTATCAAAGTCCTTCAACGTACGAGCCGACTTCGGAGTCCTCTTTTTGGCGGATTCCTGAAAATTATGTCCTTCGCTCCTTTTTATATACAGGTGGAAGCAAGGCTGCCCGGGATATGGGCTATGTGATGTTGAAAGCGAGCCTGAAGCAGCAGGAGCCTGAGGGGTACTGGAAGACACAGCCGCGCTCCTTGTGGCTAAGCGGCGATTACGGGATACCAGAGGGCTTTTACGATACGAGATTCAACACAGGAGCGGCTGATCTGATGCTGCGGGGCTGTGATCAGTATCAAGAAAATGACTTTTGCCAATCGGCGAAAAAATATGCTTCTTACTTTCACAATCACGCAGCCATGAACCGTTTTGTCATCGCTGGTGTACAGCAAGGGTGGCTGGTTTCTGACTACGCGACAGCAACGAATCCAATGATTCAGACACATGTTTCTTTGAATCACCAGTTGGCGGAAATCAATTTTCTCTACAAAAGCTACATGCAATTCGGGGACCGGGTAGACAAAGACTTAGCAGACATCATGCTCTACGGTGTGGTAAACCTCGGATCGCAGTGGATTCTCGGAAATGGCGATTTGCATTACGCTTATTTTCCGGACGGGACATTCGGAAGACCGGACTATCCGTTCTTGACCTACAATGACTTGGTCGAAACCCAGCGCTTGTACCGTCAACTGCACGGGATGGATGAGATGACGCTTGCCTTGTTGATTGACAGTAAATTGATGTGGATGCAACTGAATAATGTTCAGTACCGTTAACATATGGAATGGTAACCCGTAGGAAGGACACTTTATCAGAGTGCTTTCCTGCGGGTTTTTTGCATGTATCGGCAAGTTCATTTAATCTATTTTCCGCAAAGCAAACAAGGTCAAAAAGCTGACAGCCTCCCGCAGCTCTACGCTTAGGCGGCCGGCGATATCTGGCGTAATTCCTTCTTTGTATACTGGCTCTTCGCCCAGCAATGTGAAGCCATTTTCGCTCGCCAACTGTTTGGCTTCCCAGGGCATCATCGTATTTTGGATCGTCGTCTCTTCGTATAGTCTGCGATAGCTATGTGCACGGGGGCCAGCTGTAGGACCGAGGATTCCCAAGACGAGAATTCCTCCGGGAGCGAGCACGCGGTGAAGCTCCAAGAGTGCCTTGAGCGGAGCTGGCGTGAATTCCACTACATTAATGGAGAGCACACCGGAGAATGAATCATCGGCAAAAGGAAGGTTGCTGATGTCTCCTGTCTGAAAATGAACAGAGCCTGGGAAGGAAATGACCCGGTCATGAGCGAGGCGAATCATTTCCCCGGCAATGTCGATGCCCTCCACCTGATAGCCGTGCTCTGCGAGCTTGCAACTGGCATAGCCGTCACCACAGCCTGCATCGAGAACAGGTCCCGATCCGACAGGTACATGCTTCATAAAATAGGGGAGGATGGTGCTGCGGCTACCTTTTTCCCACATGTGCTCACTTCGTTTTCGCCAGTCTTCTGCAAATTGATCCCATTGCTTGGCGGCTTGTTCTGTCCATTGGCTCATCCTTGTTCACGCCCTTCTCATCGATTGAGCAATACCGTTATGAAGAAAAACTCCGGTCGAGGTGGCCGGAGCTTTTCAAGGAAGTTGTTTTACGTCAAACGGTTGGGGATATGTGCGACCAAGTCAGCAATTTTTTTATTCTTCAGCGTTTGCATCATTTGCTGCTCGGCGTCAGCCACAACCTGTTGAATCAGACACGCACTATCATGATGGAAGCTGCATTCAAACAAGGAGGTTGTCCCTTCAATAGCTTGGATAACATCCAGAAACGATATATCATCCTGGTTGCGTTTGAGCTTGTATCCGCCATTTGCGCCAGAGACAGAGTGGATCAACCCAGCCTTGACCAGTTTCGTCAG
Source organism: Brevibacillus sp. MS2.2 (assembly GCF_013284345.1). Taxonomy (NCBI): domain Bacteria; kingdom Bacillati; phylum Bacillota; class Bacilli; order Caryophanales; family Paenibacillaceae; genus Brevibacillus; species Brevibacillus sp. MS2.2. The sequence continues at coordinate 126,751 of NZ_JABSUZ010000012.1, read as the reverse complement.
CATTTTGGACAGGTACGTTTGTGAAACGCCTAGCTTCTCTGCCAAAAGCTGAACACTAACGGGTTTATCAGGCGCTTCTGCCACCAGATAGAGCATCGCATGGAGGGCATAGTCTGTTGCCTGTGAATACTTCATAAGACACCTCAATCATGGACTTAATACATCCATCATAAAGTGAATGCGAAGCATGAGCAAGGGGAAGAGTGATTCGTGCTGGCATCTGCACTTTCGATGACCATTTTTGGGTGGTGCAACTTGACACAAAAAATCTTTAAAGGATATTATAGATACAATAAGTCTGTGAACAAGTTGTTTGAAATGATCCAAGTACAGCGAGTTATTTTTTTTTGCCCCTATTAAGGATATTAAAGCTCTGTAATGGTCATTTTGAATAACTGTTCAACATAAAAAGGGGAGGAAAGTACAAATGAGCATTTGCCACACGACTGACACTACCTTTCAACAAGATGTAAAAAGCGAAGGCTACACCCTCGTCAATTTTTGGGCACCTTGGTGCGGGCCATGCCGTTTTTTTGGACCGATACTCGAATCGTTTGATGGGGAGCATAGCAGTGAAGTGCGAGTCCTAAAGGTCAATGTCGATGAACAAACGGAGATTGCCAATCAGTATGGCATTATGAGTTTGCCAACGACCATTTTGCTCAAAAACGGGGAATTGATCGACAAAGTCGTAGGAGCGGCTCCTCTAGCGGAACTGAAACAATTTGTTTTCAAACATAAGTAGTAGGAAAACGCAGCGAAAGCCATCGGTCAACTTGATCGGTGGCTTTTTGGTATCCAGTTGTTATTCGCATGCGTACTTTAATAAATGAAAGCGTTTTCGCGTTTTCGCGTTGTTCCGTGTTCTTGCATGAGGAAGCGCTTCCAATGTACTCTCAAGATAACGACAAAATAATCCCAATTCACAAAATAATGTCAATAATTGAACAGGAAAGCGGAGGGGTAGACAATGAGCAATACCGATTTTTTCCCGATTCAGGACTGGGACTATCTGGAGTTTTATACAGGGAACGCCAAGCAAGCTATGCACTATTTTACAAATGCGTTTGGATTTGAAGCAGTAGCCTATGCGGGTTTGGAGACAGGCTCTCGGGAAAAGGTTTCCTACGTTTTGAAGCAGAAGCATATGACGTTCGTGATCAGTGGGGCGCTTACGCCTGACAGCCCGATCGCGGATTTTGTGAAAAAGCATGGGGACGGAGTCAAAGACGTTGCCCTGCGTGTAGAGGATTGTGAGCAGGCTTACCGGGAGGCCGTTTCTCGCGGAGCCATTCCGATCATGGAACCGACTGAGTATACCGATGAATTCGGGACGGTCAAAAAAGCGATTATCGGTACGTACGGCGAAAACATTCATTCCTTTATCGAACGAAAAAATTACAACGGCCCATTCTTCCCAGGCTTTAAAGCTTACCAATCTCCAGTCAAAGGGGAGAGTACGGGTATCATCGGCATCGACCACATTGTTGGTAACGTCGAGGTCATGGATGAGTGGGTAGAATACTACCAAAAGGTCATGGGCTTTACAGCCGTACAAAATTTCAGTGAGGACGACATCTCGACGGAGTATTCTGCGCTCATGTCCAAAGTAATGCAAAGCGGAACAGGACGCATCAAGTTCCCGATCAATGAGCCAGCAGAAGGACGCCGCAAGTCGCAGATTCAGGAGTTTTTGGAGTTCTACAAAGGACCAGGTGTGCAGCATATTGCGATCCTGACCAACGACATCATCGACACTGTATCGAAGCTGCGTGATAACGGTGTAGATTTCCTCATGGTACCAGATGCGTACTACGAAGATTTGAAAGAGCGTGTAGGAGAAATCGACGAAGACATCGAGGCGCTGAGAAAGCTGGGTGTCTTGGTTGACAGAGACGACGAAGGCTATCTCTTGCAGCTGTTCAGCAAGCCGATTGTAGACCGTCCAACGCTGTTTATCGAGATTATCCAGCGCAAAGGAGCACGAGGCTTCGGGAATGGCAACTTCAAGGCACTGTTCGAGGCGCTGGAGCGCGAGCAGGAGCGCAGAGGTAATCTGTAATTCATTGATGTAACGAGCATGACAAGACCATCTCAGGCTGAAAAAGCGGAAGGGATGGTCTTTTTCTATTTGCGAAGCAGAAAAATAAAAACTCATGAACCATTTACTCGACTCTATCATCTATACTAATAGGAACCAAAAATTGGAGATAAAAGGAGGCTTATGCAATGTGATCATCATGAGGGACGTTCAGCAAGACATTCAGCTTGCACAGGACGGTAACGTAGAAGCTTTCGCTAGAGTCATTCAAATGTACGAGCGTACCTTGTATGGCTTGGCACGAACCTATAACGGGCGGGACGAGGATTGTGCCGATGTGGTGCAGGATACGATGATGAAAGCATTCAGAGCCATCCGAACGCTGCGAGAGCCTGCTTATTTCAAAACATGGATGATCCAAATTCTCATAAACGAATGCAGACAATGGCAGCGAAAAAAGAAACGAAGCCGAACCGTAGAGCTGTCTTCACTGCAAATCGAAGAGATAGCCATACAAGCCCCCTACGAAGCGATTGAACTAACAGAGGCGGTATGGAAGTTGGAGCAAGAGCTGCGCATCGTCGTGTGGCTTCACTATTACGAGGATTTGCCGATCAAAAAAGTCGCCATGCGAGTAGGTGTCCCGGAAGGCACAGTGAAATCCCGGCTGCACCGGGCTCGCGTACTGCTTGCAGAAGAGCTGGAATCCTCCCAGGAAAGGAACGTGGACGATGACCCGACTATTGTGCGGAAGCTGAGTCTGAATCTGGATGACTTCGCTCCGCTGTCAGCCGCATAAGTACACAGATGTCCAAAAGAGAGAGAAAGGGACGAAATTGCGATGATTCATCGATTGGAACCTAATGATTATGCAAAAATCAGGACGTTGCTGTCACCTGATAACGTGAACGATTTGACGATTCATGCGATTATCAATGGGACAAATCGAGGAGCGATTTACGTAGATGATGTGGAGCAGCCCCGGACAGCATTGGTCGATCAAACCGGCGTGATCAGTATTTTCGTAGGGGATGCTGCCAATGAAGCGTTCACAGCCGATCTGGGTGCCTTTATCGAGGGGGAATTACGCAGATATACGACCGAATCATGCGGGGGCACTCATTTTTTGGCAGTTGTGCCAGATGAAGCGTGGGAAAAGGCAGTGACCAAAGCTATCTCGCATCGAGAGATAGAAACGGATTGGGAGTATTACTACCAGTTCAATCCCGAGCAATTCCAAGCGCGAAAGATCAGCTATCGCCCTCTGCCTGAAGGATACACGTTGAAAAGAATCGATGCAGGTGTCATAGAAGACGACCCTGACAACACCCTGATCGAGGTTGTAGAGGAATTCTATCATTCGGTGGATGATTTTTTGCAGTGGGGTGTAGGTTTCAGCGTATGTAAAGGAAATACGATTGTGAGTGCTTGCCTGTCTTGCTGTGTCCATGAGCTTGATCATGAAATTAGCGTGGAAACCTACGAGGAAACCGACATGAACCAGGGCTTTGCTACGCTAGCTTGTGTGGCGTACCTGGAGCATTGCATGGAACATGGGCTGACCCCGCACTGGACCACGCTGGAAACCAATGAGGAGTCAGTGCGACTGGCAACAAAGCTAGGATTTGAACCGAAAGAAAAGGGGAAAATACTGGAGTTCGAATACTAAAACGATACGGGTATCCATGGGTTGTCGAAATCACTTCGGCAACCTTTTTCACTAGGAAAGGAAGAGAAGCAAGAGGGAAATACGGTATGGAAAGTGAATATTTTGATTAGTTGCAGAAACGAACAGGAACCATCGGGCAGCGACAGGAGTGGGATAAACAAATGAACATGGCATTAATGGTTCCGTTGACGGAGCGGACGGCTGTTTTGATCGTGGTGGCCTTGCTGTTTACGCGTGTACGTGCATTCCGCAGCATATTGAACCAGCAAGCAACGTGGCGAGAAAAAGCACTGATGGTCGTCATTTTTTCTGCTATTTCCATACTGGGTACATATAATGGCATCTGGTATCAGGATGCGATCGCGAATTCACGCGTGATTGGGACTGTCGTGGCGGGCTTGCTGGCTGGTCCATGGGTAGGGCTGATGACGGGACTGATTGCGGGGATTCATCGTTATTCATTGGGGGGCTTTACGGATGTGGCTTGTGCCATCTCGACGATAAGCGAGGGCTTGTTTGCGGGATTAATTTATCAGTTCCGCCGTAACCGCAGCAAAAAAATCGGGTGGACGACAGCACTCGTCGTCGGTTTCTTGGCGGAGTGGCTGCAAATGGGAATTGTTCTGCTCATCGCACGTCCTTACGCTGACGCTTTGGCATTGGTGCAGGCCATAAGTGTACCGATGTCTATCGTCAATTCGGTCGGAATTGCTATTTTGATCATTATTATTGATTTGGCCAAAAAGGAAGAGGATCGGATTGGCGCGCTCCAAGCCCAGCGAACGCTGCAAGTAGCGGACAAAACGTTGTCTTACTTGCGTCAAGGACTGACGTATGACTCTGCCCATAAGGTAGCGGAGGAAATATTGCGGACGACGCGTGTAGCAGCGGTAGCGATTACCGATACGCGCTCTGTACTTGCACATGTTGGCGCAGGCTCATCCCATCACGTAGTGGGAGAAGGCATAACGACCAAGGCGACCCGTGAAGTTTTATCAACAAAAGAAGTAAAGATTGCCCAGACGAAGGAAGAGATTGGATGCAGGGAGACGAATTGTTCCTTGCGCTATGCGATCCTTGTCCCCCTGATGCGAAGACGTGAAGTGGCGGGCGTGCTCAAGCTGTATCAGGATCGCTCACGAAAACTATCGGCGGTGGACTTGGAACTCGTACGCGGATTGGGGAACCTGATATCGAGTCAGCTCGAACTGGCTGAGCTAGAGAAGCAGTCCCGTCTGTTGGCAGATGCAGAAATCAGAGCCTTGCATGCGCAGATCAATCCTCATTTCTTGTTTAATGCGCTCAATACGATTGTTTCCTTTATTCGCTTCCGGCCCGAACAGGCGCGCGAACTGTTGATTCATTTGGGGGAGTACTTCCGGCGTAATTTACATGACTCTGGCGGATATGTCAGTTTGGCGCGTGAGCTGGAGCATATCGAAGCGTATTTGGCTATCGAACGTGCGAGGTTCGGGGACAAGCTCCATGTAGAGTACGACATCGAGGATGGGGTAGAGCGGTTTACTGTGCCAGGACTGATTTTGCAGCCGCTGGTAGAAAATGCGGTCAAGCACGGGCTGTTGCCCAAGCGCGAAGGGGGAACCGTCGTGATTCGTGCGCGCCGCAAAGAAAAGCAAACCGTCGAACTGACAGTGGCAGATAATGGAGTAGGAATGAAAGTGGACCCATTCGAGCCAGCCCTAGATGAGAAGAGTGCAGGGCGGCAATTATCCGGGATCGGTCTTGCCAATGTAAAAAGCCGTCTCCAGTCGATCTACGGAGAACCGTATGGAATCGTGATCGAGAGCAAAAGCGGGAGCGGCACAACATGCACCATACAATTACCGATAGGGGTGAACGTCAGTGCTCAAAGTGTTCATCGTCGATGATGAGACGCCTGCCAGAGAAGAACTGCGGTATTTGCTGGAGCAGTTTTCGGAGGTGTCCGTAGTAGGAGAGGCGGGCAGCGGGGAAGAGGCGTTGGAAGCGGTGCTTCAGACAGAGCCGGATGCGGTTTTTTTGGACATCCATTTGCAGGACAGGGATGGCGTCGATGTGGGGCAGGAGCTTCTGGAATCCATGGTCAATCCACCTGTCATCATCTTCGCAAGTGCTTATGAATTTCATGCGGTTCGAGCATTTGAGGCCGAAGCCGTCGATTATATCGTCAAGCCGTTCAGCGAAATGCGTCTGGAAAAGACGATGAATCGGGTACGAAGAATGAGGCGGAAAAGTGAGCCTGCATTGGACACGTCACCTCTACTGGAGGAAAGGCTACAGTCCCTTCTGCAAAATGTGCTGGTCGATACTCAGCCGCGTCGTGTCCCGGTGGAGAAAAACGGCAAAATCATGCTGATTGATCCAAACGAAATCGTCTATGCTACCTTGGAAGGAAGGTATGCGAGCATTTATACAGCAGGTGAGCAATATGCGACCACGTTTACGTTGCAGGAGCTGGAGAGCAGACTGTCCCGTCAGCAGTTTTTTCGGACGCATCGCGCTTTTATTGTCAATTTATCCAAAACGGCAGAGCTCGTCCCTTGGTTCAAAGGCTCGATTCATCTCGTCATGCAGGATCATCGCAAAACAGAAGTGCCAGTCAGCCGCAATGTCGTGAAGGAATTGAAGAAACGACTGGGGTTTTAAAGGAAACAGACCAATCCTGCGTCCCGTTTGGGGAGGATTGGTCTGTTTTTTTTGACTGCCTACACGGGATAGTCATCGTTTTTCTTACGTGTCACCATGATGCCGCCCAATACGATCAGGATCAGGCCGAGGATGCCGCCTACTTGGGTGGACGCCAGATTCGCGATCAAAAATACGATGGCAAGAACGGTGAGGATGCCAATGGGGATCAAGAGAGCGGGTTTGCGATTGCCGAATATGTACAGCTCGGTAAGCCCTACGGCAGGACCGATCAGGAAGAAGGGCCACGTCGTGCTCATATCCCCGTGAAAAAATAGTTGGCTGAAAAAGAAGAGTGGGGCATAAACGAGCAAGATCCCGCCTGGCACGAGCAATCCAGCGCGATTTGGCTTTGGGTTCATAAAAAAGAAAATATGAAACCCGATTCCTGGGATGAGAAGGAAGACTGGCCATAGCAAGTCCATTGCGAGCGGTACGTTCAGGTAGGTAGCCAGAACAAAAATCGCTCCGATTCCGATAATGATGTAACCCCCGATTCGTCGCATGTGCGTATTCTCCTTTTTGATTTCCATACCAATTTATGTATAACTTTAACATATTGTGGGGGAGTTTGTATCAGACTCGGGGCGGAGACTTTCTACGTCCCAAAATTGAACGCGCTTACACTCAAACGAGGATGGTGCAGCTTGTGCCTGTTTTTGTACGGTTCAGCCATTTTTTATGTTGGCAAGCTGTCCGATGTGATACGTTTTTCTAAGGTTCATTGCCTGAATATTTGATAAATAGGAGGAGGCGACTCGGATGAAGAAATGGTTTCTTTCCCTCTTGATTTGGGGCGGGATAGCCGCATTGGGTGCTGTCGGGTTCGGGATGATAGCCCTCTGGCAAGGGGAATCAGTCAACTCGTTCTGGTTACTGACAGCCGCATTTTGCACTTATGCTGTAGCTTATCGTTTTTACAGCAAATTCATAGCCAAAAAACTAATGTCACTCGATGACAATCGCGCTACTCCGGCAGAAGTGAACAACGACGGCAAAGACTTCGTGCCCACGAACAAATGGGTGTTGTTTGGGCACCATTTCGCTGCGATTGCAGGAGCAGGCCCGCTCGTAGGTCCTACGTTGGCTGCGCAAATGGGATATTTGCCGGGAACGATCTGGATTATCGTCGGGGTCGTGATCGGTGGGGCGGTGCAGGACTTCATTATTCTGTTCGGATCGATGCGTCGCAACGGAAAAAGCCTTGGTCAAATTGCCAAGGAAGAGATCGGTCCTGTTGGCGGAGCACTCGCTTTGATTGGTATTATTGCCATTATGATTATCCTGATTGCTGTTTTGGCGATGGTGGTTGTAAACGCTCTTGCTGAGTCACCGTGGGCTACCTTCACGATATTCATGACCCTGCCTATCGCGATATTGATGGGATTGTATATGCGGTATATACGACCCGGGCAGGTATTGGAAGGCTCGATTATCGGGCTTGCTCTCTTGTTCTTTTCCCTCTGGCTCGGTCAAATCGTCGCTGCATCGCCAACATGGGGACCAGCCTTCACGTTTTCCAAAGTCCAGCTTGCCTGGATGATCATTGTGTACGGCTTTATTGCCTCTGTTTTGCCTGTGTGGCTGCTATTGGCACCGCGCGATTATCTCAGCTCGTTCTTGAAAGTAGGGACGATTGCGGTATTGGCGGTGGGAATTGTGCTGACACTGCCGCCATTGCAAATGCCAGCACTGACGAAGTTCATTGATGGAACTGGCCCAGTTTTTGCAGGAAATCTGTTTCCCTTCTTGTTTATTACCATCGCGTGCGGAGCCGTATCAGGATTCCATTCACTCGTATCATCCGGAACGACGCCGAAGATGATCGCGAAGGAATCGCATGCGCCATTGATCGGTTATGGCGGGATGCTGATGGAGTCTGGCGTCGCGGTTATGGCGATGATTGCAGCGTGCGTGTTGACCCCCGGTGTCTATTTTGCGATCAACTCACCTGCCGCAGCAATTGGCGTGGATGCAGTCCAGGTTGCGACGACGATAACGGGCTGGGGCTATACCGTAACCCCTGACCAATTAACGACGCTCGCCAACGACATTCAGGAAAAGACGATCCTTTCCCGAACGGGCGGAGCGCCGTCACTGGCAATCGGGATGGCGACAATTTTCTCGGGTGTACTCGGTGGCAAGGCATTAATGGCATTCTGGTATCACTTTGCGATCTTGTTTGAGGCTGTCTTTATTTTGACGACGATCGATGCGGGAACGCGTGTCGGACGATTCATGGTACAAGACATGCTCGGCAACGTCATTCCGAAAATGAAGGAAGTCAACTGGCTACCAGGTAATCTGATTGGCTCTGGGATCATTACCATCGGATGGGGGTACTTCCTGCTCCAAGGTGTCATGGACCCGTTGGGAGGCATTTACACTCTGTGGCCGCTCTTTGGTATCGCCAACCAGATGCTCGCCGCAATTGCGTTTACAGTGGGAACGACGATTATTTTCAAAATGGGCAAAGCAGCTTACTCCTGGATCACACTCGTACCGATGGCTTGGCTGACGACGGCTACGCTGACAGCGGGCTGGCAAAAGCTGTTTCATCCTGATCCCAAAATCGGGTTCCTCTCGCATGCAGAATCATTCCAAAAGGCTCTGGATGCCGGTACGCTGCCAAAAGGAGTAAAAACAGTAGAAGCTGCTCAAAAAATGATCTTCAACGACCAGATCGATGCTGTGGTATGTGCAATCTTCATGGTCATTACGATTGGGATCATTCTCGACGGTGCGAGGGCATGGATTAATATTCTCCGCGGCAAGCATTATCCGTTGCAGGAGTCGCCGTACATCAAGTCCAAAGGAAATGTATTTGACGGGAAAGGACATCACGTAGCATGAGGCGCAAGCTGAGAGCCATGCGAAAGGCAATGCGCAAAGTGAGCTCTGCTATTAAAACGATTTTCGGAATGCCAGACTATGATCGCTATCTCGCTCATTGGTATGAGACACATGGGGCACCGGGTATCTTTCCGATGACAGAGCGTGAGTATTACATGTACGCATTGACCGAACGATTTGAAAAAGGCGGCGTAACGCGCTGCTGCTAAAGTGGTCATGTAAAAAAGGGTGTCTCCCCGGTCAGAAAATGACGAGGGAGAGACCCTTTTTCAATCATTCGGGAGCTGGGTGCAGCAACGATATTTCAGGCGCACTCCCCATGGCTAACGTGTGGTGTAACAGCAGGTAAAGTATGGTACACTAAATCATATAGCATGACCGTTTTTTAGCACGAGCTGTCTCATCATTATCAAATAAAACGTCGAAGCCTCTCTTTCTAAAAGAAAAGGGCGTGCTTTGCGAAAAAATAAGTCAAGTTTTAGGTGGCGATACGTGTGCAAGCATCAACACTGGCGGCTCTCAAGGAGCTTGCTTTGCAATGCGCCCGTTCAGCGGGTGAGCTGAGTCTGAAGCGAATGAAGGAGCCTTTTACCGTCGAGTATAAAACATCAGCCTCCGATCTTGTTACAGCCGTAGATAAAGAAGTAGAGAATCACGTCATTCAAATGATTCTTGCACGCTTCCCTGATCACGGCATTCTTGGAGAAGAGAGTGCACATGCGGAGGATTACAAGCAGTATGACACGCTCTGGGTCATCGACCCGATTGATGGCACGACCAATTTTGTGCATCAGCAAATCAATTTTTCCGTTTCCATTGCCGTTTACCATAAGGGAGAGGGAATGGTCGGAGCGGTTTACGATCCTTCCAGAGACGAGTTGTTTTATGCGGTAAAAGGAGAAGGGGCTTTTCTCAATGATCGTCCCTTGCAGGTGAATCGAGCAGTGAGCCTGGAGCAAGCTTTATTGTGCACGAGCGTATTTTGGAACAAGCGTGCTGAGCAAATCGGCATCGACTTGATCGTGAAAAAGCTGGCTGGGAAGGTTCGCGGTATGCGCCTTTTAGGAAGCGCCGCTCTGGAGATGGCGTATGTGGCTGCCGGAAGACTGGATGGCTACGTCAGTATGCAGCTCAATGCGTGGGATTTCGGGGCCGCTCGCATTATTGTAGAGGAAGCGGGCGGCCGGGTGACGACCATGATGGGGACACCACTACCGTACGACCAAAAAAGCAGCGTGATGGCTTGCAACCCGACTTTTTATGAGGAGCTGCAGCATTACCTGAAATCCGAACATACGGATATACCTTCACAAAATTAAATGTCACAAGAACCCGCTGGACATACGCATCCAGCGGGTTTTCTTTTGCTAGGCAGATTGGTTTCCATTAGGACGGCGGTTGCATATGCTATAAAACATAGTCGGAAGACGAGCAGCGACTGTATTTATTACGAAGTTGGCTTGTCCGAATAAAGGGGGATAACCATGACCCTGATCGAGGAAAGTATAAAGTTGATCCTTCAGCATCAAGCGAGTACGGGGGCGTATCTCGCTTCACCCGTATTTGTCCACTATCAGTATGCGTGGCTCCGCGATGGAACATTTACGGCTTACGCGATGAACCGTACCGGCAATCATGAGAGCGCCCGCAAGTTTTACCAATGGTGCGATGATGTGATCCGAAAGCATGAGGCAAAAGCAAGAGCAGCCATTTCGGCTGTAAAAAAAGGATTAGATAAAAATGATGCGGGGAACGACCGCTTTTTGCATACGCGCTATACAGCGGACGGAGAAGAAGTAGCCGGAGAATGGGGCAGCTTTCAGCTCGATGGCTACGGGACATGGCTGTGGGGGCTGGCTGAGCATGTGCGGATGAGTGGGGAGCATGACTTGATTCACGAGCTGAAGCCTTCTATTGAACTGACGATTGACTATGTAATGGCGTGCTGGCAGCTCCCGAACTTTGATTGCTGGGAAGAGGGAGGAGACCGAATCCACCCGGTGACGCTAGGAGCCATTTATGCCGGGATCAAGGCGATGGAGCCTTATTTGTCCGACCGAGCTTTCGAACTCGCTCAAGAAGGAGAGACCATTCGCCAGTTCATACGCGAGCATGGCATAGCCAACGGGCGATTAATAAAATCCGTCGGGGACCATTCTGTAGATGCAAGTATGCTCTGGCTGGCACTGCCGTATGGGATCTTCGACGTCGATGATCCACTGATGATCCGAACCGTGCAGGCCATAGAAGAGGAGCTGCGCGCAGGAAACGGGGTGCATCGCTATCCAGCCGATACGTATTACGGCGGAGGGCAGTGGCTGCTGTTATCCGCGTGGTTGGGCTGGTATTACGTGAAAACGGGCAAGCGTGAAGAAGCTGAAAAGATAGCTGTGTGGATTATGTCCCAGCGCCAAGCGAGCGGACTGCCTGAACAAGTGCAGGAGCATTTGCTTTCTCCGGCTCATTATGAGATGTGGGTGGAGAGGGCAGGCCGTCCTGCTGTGCCGCTCCTTTGGTCGCATGCGATGTTTCTCGTGTTGGCGGTAGAGCTCGGCATTTGACACTAGCCAGGAAGAGGGTCTTCCTGGCTTTTCTTATTACTGACATCTATTGACACCATTTGTTGCTATGCTCATTTCAGGAGCAAACAGAGTGGTGTTCAACCGGGATAAAAGTGACACAGAGCATGAAGCTCTTCATGTAGCCAATTGATAAGCTCAGCAGGCTCCTCTACTGTCGCTTCTCTTCCCAGACTAAGTACAAACCGGGCTACCCAATCTATGTCGGAGGGAGCAATGGTATCAGTAATGAAGCCAGAGCCATCTGCCAGAAGCGTAATCTGATTGCCGAATTGATGGTGGATTTCGGCGAGTTTGCAGCCTTTTCTCGTCAAACGAATTCGCAGGGGAAGCTGCTCTGGTTCTTCATGCTGCGAGACATGCGGATCAGGCACGACAGATGGGACATCTACAATCGTCATGGCTTGGATGCGGTCAACGCGCAGCTTGATCGTGCATTGCCTGAGAAAGCAAAAGCATTTGCAGTACCAGTAGCCATCGAAGGCGTACAAATAATCGGGTTGAATGATGCGGGTGCTTCGTCGGTTCAGGGAGTCGTACGTAATCTCCACAGCTTGTTGTGATAGAGCAGCATCCAAGAGCGGTCGCAAAAACGGCGCCTCCACACTTCTGCTCGGGTTCGTCACCCGCAGTTTTTTGCGCAACCCCTCTACCCTAGTCAAAGCGTCTGTTGGAAGACTCGCAAGCAGCTTGGCGATCACAGACAAGGTTTCTTTTGCAAATGGCTTGTCCGTGTAGGAGAGAAGGGCTTCATACGACAAAATCAGAGCAACGGCTTCCTCTGTCGTGAGGGCAAGGGGCGCTAGCTGATGGGATCGAATCAGTCTGTAACCACCACCAGGACCGGGGGAAGCTTGCAAGGGTGCACCAGCCTCGCTGAGCAAGTGCAAGTCACGCAGCATCGTTCGTTTGGACACGGACAACGTATTGGCTAAATCACCCACGGTAAAGGTTTTTCCAGTATGGAAAAGCGCAAGCAGTTCTAGTAAACGACCTGTTCGGTTCATACGTATTCCTCGCTTTAGCTAAAACGAATGAAGGGATGAGTCAAAGTGAAGTCAATGACAGTTTATCAGCAGGGGACAAGGTTACATGTATGGGAAGGTGCGCGAAAGGGTGAAACGATTTTGTTTTTGCACCCCCAAGGCGGGACCTCATCTATCTGGAACGACATGTTACCTTATTTTTCAGCGGATTTCCACATCATTTGTATGGATCTGCGTGGACATGGCCAGTCAGAGCATGCGGCTACTGGCTACGATATCAGTACGCAATGCGAGGATATACGGGCAGTTCTCGATCATGCTGGGGTAGATAGAGCGCATCTGATTGGCAATTCTCTCGGCGGAGATTTCGCCACCTTTTTTGCAGCAAGGTACCCTGACCGTGTGCGTTCACTGATCAATCTGGATTCAGGCATGATTGATTTCGTGGGCCCAAATGGCGAGCGGGAAGGATCAAAAGCTGAAATTTTGGAGCAGTATAGCAAGCGTGCAGTGCCAGCGTTTCAGCATCGAGAAGAGTTTGCGCCATACGCGAGGCAGCATTGGCAGCCGTGGGACCCGTATTATGAAAAATGGTTTCAGCATGTGACGATCTACCCTCTGTCTGATGGTTTGATCACGTATCAGATACCCACTGCCATTAACCTTCAAATCATGGAGACAGTCTGTGATCTGCACTATGAAGATGCCTACGCACAAATGAGATGCCCGGTTCTGTTTCTCCCGGCGGAGACAGAGCCCAAGCTCGATGTAAAGCTCTCTCTCATTCAAAAGGTTACGAGACATCCGCAAAGCAAGACGGTAGTCATTCCAGGTTCCAAGCACTTGATGCCGATCGATGCGCCGCTAGTGACAAGCATGGAAATACTGGCATTTCTAAAAGCCTTGGTGCTTGACGGTCCTTCTGGATAACCGAGGCTTCATCGTTGCAAGCAGGACACCGACAAGCGTCACAACGCCACCGGCCATCGTCACAAGCGTAGGACCTTCACCCAGCCACACCCAGGCAATCAAAAAAGCGAGCACTGGCGTCATATAAAGGGAGGTAGTAGCCTCTGAGGTACCAACGACAGAAGTCACATAGGCGAGGGACAAATAAGCAACAACGCTAGGGAAAATCCCCAAATACACAACACTGAGTGTCACATCCCATGGCGCTTGGGCTATCGCTGTGCCAAGCCCGGGCAAAAAGAAGAGCATACATAAGGTACCTGCCCACAAGGTGTAGGCGGTAAATGCGAAAACGCCGTATTTTTCTACGAATGGCTTCTGAAACGCAAAGTAAATGCTTTCGCTAATGGCTGCTAATAAAATCAAGAATATTCCGTCTGATATAGACAGGGTTTCTCCTGTACCAATCGTGCAGATGGCGACTCCGAGAAAACTGATCAGTGCACCTAACCAGCCTCTCACACCGAAATGCTCCCGGAAAAAAAGGAGAGCGAGGAGAGCGGAAAAGATCGGCGTCGTCGTGACCAAAAGGCTGGCTACACCTGCACTTACAGTCATCTCCCCGTAGTTGAGCGCTGTATGGTAAACGGCAAAACCCAAGCCCCCAAGCATTAGGATAGCTGGGACGTCCTTTAACTCCGGCAGACGGGTGCGGAAAAAGAGTGCGAGTATCCCGAGAAAAAGAGAGCCGATAAGAAAGCGAAGCAGCGAGAGATGCTCCGGCGAGTAGGCTTGCAGCCCAACGCGAATACCGGCAAAGGCCGAGGCCCATAACAAAATGCTGATAGCATGTGCAGCGAAAATACGACTTCTGACATGATGAAACAAGATAACTTCCCTCCTTTAAATGAAAAACCAACCAGCTATTCATTGCTTCTTCTATCTTTTCCATGGTAATCAAGAAATGGTAAAATATCTGCAACCACTCGGCTATCAAAAAAACCAACCACTTTTACCTAGAAAGATGAGGAAGACGAAGGGGATCGATCAGGTTGTACAGAGAGAAACGGTTGCCGAAATATCGGAAAATTATTGATTTTATCAAAGGAAAAATTTCGAGCGGAGAATGGCCGATTGGCAGCAAAATCCCCAGCCAACGCGAATTGGCACAATCGTTCGAAGTCAATCGGAGCACGGTCATTGCGGCATTGGAGGAGTTGACCGCAGACGGATTGATTGAGGGAAAGCTGGGGATGGGCACTGTCGTCGTCAATAACACCTGGACGCTGCTGGCTACGACACCACCTCCGGATTGGAGTGAGTACGTCAGATCCGGATTGCACAAGCCAAGCATGACGGCGGTTCAAGAAATCAACAAGCGTGAATTCCAGACCGAACTGATTCAGTTGAGCAAAGGAGAGCTCTCCCCAGACATGTTTCCAGTCGAAGCGATGAAGCAAGTCATGGAGCGGGTGACGAGGAACCTAAGCGGATTTGGATATGAAGAGCCGAGAGGATACCTCCCCTTGCGCCAAGCGGTCAGTGATTATGTCGGACGACACGGAATTACAACCTCGCCATCTTCTGTCTTAATCGTGTCTGGTGCATTGCAGGCACTCCAATTAATTTCGGTTGGGTTACTGCATCGAGGTTCAACTGTGTTTTTGGAACAGCCTTCGTATCTCAATTCTTTGCATGTGTTCCAGTCGGCGGGGATGGAGCTTGCGGGATTGCCGATGGATCGCCAGGGAATGATTGCACAGGCGATCTATGAGAGGCGAAAAGAGGAGCATGGGGCGATTCTGTACACCAATCCTTGTTTTCATAATCCAACAGGCATCCTGATGACAGAAAAACGTCGGTTGGAGCTACTACGGGTATGTGAAGAAGAGCGTCTGCCGGTTATCGAGGATGACATTTACCGCGAGCTGTGGACAAAAGAGCCTCCACCGCTGCCGCTCAAGGCAAGAGATAAACACGGACATGTCCTGTACATCGGGAGCCTGTCCAAGACACTGACCCCCGGCTTGCGGATTGGTTGGGTAGTGGGGCCTGAGCCAGTAATCGAACGTCTGGCCGATATCAAGATGCAGACGGATTACGGGGTTAGCTCGTTATCGCAACGTGTGGCGGAGGAGTGGCTGTCGAGTGGCTTGTATGAGAGTCATATGGACAAGGTCAGAGAGCAGTTGGTTACGAGACGATCGGCTGCTGTCCGGGCACTTACGAAGCACATGAGTGAAGTCGCGACGTGGGAAGTGCCTGCCGGAGGATTTTTCATTTGGCTGAAAATGAAAGGAGATCTCTCGATGATGGAGCTCTTTACAGCAGCCAAACGCCAGGGCATTCTGCTGAATCCGGGCAAGATTTACGGGGAGACCCAAGAAGGATATGTGCGGCTGTCATATGGGTACTCGTCGATCGCCGATTTTGAATCTGGCATCGAAAGACTGGGTCAAATCGTCCGCGATCGTAGATAAAAGCAGAAGAAAGGTGGGGATGGAGGAAAATGGGGTATTTAGAAATAACGAAAAAGAATATAGAAACGGAGCACATATGCTGTGCATTAGGTGCAAAACAATACGAACATGCAGTAGCCGAGAAGAAGAAATGGCTGACAGAGCGAATGGATGAAGGATTGGTTTTTTATCGCTTGGATGAGCGGGCAAAAGTGTTTATTGAGTACTTGCCTGCGGAAATGGCATGGGTTCCTATTGAAGCGCCCAATTATATGTATATCAACTGCTTGTGGGTGTCTGGCAGATATAAAGAGAACGGGTATGCAAAACAATTGTTGCATCATTGCAAGGAAGATGCGGTCAAACGTGGTATGGACGGAATCGTTCATATCGTTGGGAAAAACAAGTACCCGTATTTGAGTGAGAGGCGTTTTTTTGAACATATGGGGTTTGAGCTGGCAGACCAGGCAGAACCGTATTTTCAATTAGTGGCATGGAAATGGAATGAACAAGCTGCTATGCCGTCCTTTAAGAAAATAGGAACGACTTCTCCAATGGAGAAAGGCGTCACCATTTATTACACAGCGCAGTGTCCATTTGCTGTTGGTGTTTTGGAAGAGCTGAGAAAAGTAGCGGAAGCGAAAAGTGTCCCCTTTCATGCGTATAGGCTGACAACGAGGGAAGCAGCACGGAACGCGCCTGTCATATGGACGACCTTTGGCTTGTTTTATCAGGGTGAGTTTATTACCCATGAAATCATGAGTGCCAACAAATTTGAAAAATGGCTAACCGAGCTTCTCGCACACCAAAAGCCCCGCCAATCCCAATAGGCGAGGGCTTTGTTCGTGTGGCTACTTGCTCGTTGGCTTGAAGTCTATACCTTTTACATATTGCTGGCTGTGAACGGCGAACTCTGCCGTGAGTGGGGAGATCGACTGCCAATTGCGCACTGCGAGCACCACTTCCCTTGTAATCGGGGGCGACAGAGGGATCGCTACGACTTTGGGGATGACAGGTGGCATGTACAGTTCAGGCATAATGGTGACGCCGATATACTCCTGCACCATGGTCAGAATCGTATACACCTCACGTACTTCAAACGTAACCGTTGGGGTGATGTGATTCTCTTGCAGCATTTTTCGGATACAGCCATCCTTTGGCATGATAAAACAACGCTCCGCGATTTCGGAAAAACGAAGGGTTTGACTGTCCTTCAAAGGATGGGTATCTGGCAAAATGACCATCATTTCGTCTTGCAAGAGCGGCAACGTTTGCATTTCTTTATCAGGCATAACGGTAAAGGCAATGTCGACAACCGAGCTATGCAGCCAGTTGCTAATTTCATCGCTATCGCCTTCCAAAAGCAGGATGTCCACGGCCGGAAACCGCTTGCGAAAGCTGCCCAAAAGTCCGGGTAAAAAGCGGGAGGCGACGCTGGGGATCGAGGCAATACGCAGGGTACCGGACGAAATCCCGCGGGCCACGTTTGCTTCCTCCGTCATGCAGGATGTAATGTTCAAAATGTCGCGAGCGTGCGCAAGCATTCGCTCTCCGATGCTCGTCGGAGTGATTCCGCTGCGACTTCGCTGAAAAAGGCTGACGCCTAGCTCTTTTTCCAGGGTCTGAATCATTTGCGAGACGGCGGATTGCGTAAAGCCGATTTCTTCTGCTGCCCGCGTGAAGCTACCAGCTTTTGCTGCGGCGACAAACACTTGCAGTTGGGTAAGCGTCATGTCTCCTCGTTCCTTTTCATTAGTTTTATCTTATGAAAAATATTATAAATCATTGTTTTACTAATGGAAAAGAGCTTCGTATAGTAAAAGACATCACCACCAAGAACATACGAGGAGGAACATAGATGCATCCCGAATGGCAGCGAATTGCAAATGAATTTATCGAGGCGACCTCTTACCGAGTAGGCGAGCTGGAAAAAGGCTGGGCCTCTCGTTACGATTTTTCGAAAAGACCGGCGACGTATTTGCGCTATGAAGAGGTATTTATTCGCATTGATTTGGGCAAGCCGCAGTTTCCGGCGTCCGTCGATTTGTGGGAGGTCCTCGCCAACCGAAGATCCAAGCGTAATTTCTTGAAGCAGCCCATGACGCTTAACGAATTGAATCTCCTACTGTGGGGTACACAGGGCATCACAGATGATCTGGGAGACTATCAATTACGCACAACGCCGTCTGCCGGCGCCCTGTATCCGATTGAGACGTACCTGATGATCAACAACGTGGAGGGGCTGGAGAAAGGCCTGTATCACCTGGATGTACAGAATTGGTGCTTGGAGGGACTGAAGAGAGAAGACACGTCCGAGATCGCCTATCTGTTCACGGAAGAACAAGAAGTGACAAGACGGGCCGCTGTCAATTTTGTTTGGACAGCCATGGTGGATCGCACGAAAGACAAATACAAAGAGCGTGCGTACCGCTATATTTGGTGGGATTCCGGGCACGTGTCGCAGAACCTGCATTTGGTAGCAAACGGACTGGGGCTTGGGGTAACGACGATTGGTCACTGGATGGATCACGACATGAATAAATATTTAGGCATTGATGGCACGTCCCATTTGTCTGTTTTGATGGCTTCAGTAGGCAAAATCGCAGGTGGGCATTGGCTGACGGACCGTCGACCGGAATAAGCAGCAAAAAAGGATGGGCATAAGAAGCCGCATCCTTTTTTTCATTCATGATGGTGTGCCAAGTGCGATGTCACGTGCAGAAAGTGTATCGCGCAGAACGGTCGCCATGAGCTGGTAACCGAGGACATGCGGATGAAGTCCGTCGTCGGCCAATTCCTTGCGCAGTGTAATGCCATCTGCGTCCGTCATGCGGGAGTGATAATCGACATAGAGACAGTCTGTTTGTTCAGTAATCGCTTGAAACCGTTCATTGATAGTGATGGCGAGCTCGTTTCGCTCACGATTGCGTGCGTATCGGTCCATACATGTAGGCAGGAGGGAACAAAGAATGGGCTGGATGCCTTGCTCGAGACCCGCATGCACCATTGCTTCTACATCAGTGGTCACCTGCTGGTAAATCTCTTGGGGTGTCAGTCGGTCGGAAGGCAAGAATGTATCCAACGCCCACGTATTGTTAATCCCGATCATGATCACCACGTAACGTGGCTTCAATTGGAGGACATCCGCGGCAAAACGTCTGCGGGCCTGCTCGGTTGTGTCACCGCCGATTCCACGATTGACGATCGTCTGACCCGACCGGCCAAAAAAGGTAGCGAGATCCCACCAATGCGTGATGGAATCGCCGAAAAAAACAAAATCGACTGGCTGCTGATGGAAGAGCAGCGCTTCATTATGAAAATCAAATTCGTTGCGTCGCCTGTCTGCTGGCGCATCGATACTGAAAAATCCGGGCTTTATGAGAGCTGGGCGCTGTCCGTCCAAGCTACATCCCTCCTCGACCAAAAGTTTACCATATCCCTGTAAGCGTGGTGTGCAGTTTCGTTTACTTCTTACTTGATTTTGCCGAGTGTACGCGATAACATATGTTCTGAATAAGAGTGATAACCATTATCAAAGTGTGAAAGTCGAAGAGAAGAGGGTGACCGTTGTGTCCATTGCCAAAATCATTCGAGAGCGCCGCTCTATTAAAAAAGACTATAAACCAGATACTGTGTCCGAAGAGCTTGTTCTGGAGCTGTTGAATGACGCAGTGTACGCGCCGAACCATGGTATTCGTGAGCCATGGAGATTTATGTTTGTATCGTCAGAGAAAAAAGAAGCGTTTGTAGAGAAGCTGATCACCTGCTATCCTCCAGAAGCCCATCAGGCGCGCAGAGACATGTACAACCAACCAGCCGCTTATTTGGTTGTCATCATGAAAGAAGATCCGCGCCAAAAACAATGGGAAGAAGATTTCAGTGCGACGGCAGCTCTCATTCAAAACTTCCAGTTGCTCGCGTGGGAGCGTGGATTAGGCGTCGTCTGGAAAACAAACGCGCACAACTGGGACCCGAAGGCACACGCCATCTTGGGTGTTGCACCAGGAGAGAAAGTCGTTGGTTTCCTGCACCTCGGTTTTTTCGATCAGGAAAATGTACCAGCAGCACGCACTCGCACACCCGCCGAAGAAAAGTTCACTCGGTTCGAATAAATGTAAAAACGAGACCATTCGAGGGTCTCGTTTTTTTGTGTAGACTGCACGACTTCGGTTACACTATTGCTTGATCATTGCTTAATGAGCGCGACTTGAAATATGGGAGTAGGGTGTATGGTATGAGAGTTTTTTGGACGCTCCAAAACCAAGAAGTATGGGATATGTCTCAAGATCGGGGATATTTGCAAGGGGAACGAGAGTACGCGATGTTCCCTAAAGAATATGAATGGATGATTCACCAAATGAAGAAGCGATTGTCAAAATATGAGGGAGAATCTCCAATATGGTTGTGGGTGAACAAACCTGATTTGAGGCGTACAGGCTATTTTGAAAGTGGTGTAAAGTTCGTCCGTATCAAAGTTGAATTGGACGAACAATCGGTTTTACTATCTGACTATGATGAATGGCACATGGTATTAAATAATGACTTCCTAGCTAACAGTGAACAAGAGTATGAAGATTACCATCAAGGAAAAGGGATGATTTCAAAAGAGGAAAGCTGGGAACGTATCTTTGCGTGGGATAGAAAGCGAGACTCCAGTTGGGATACAGACGAGGATAGAGAATTACAAGGGACAACGGGGAAAATAAGTCTAGCGAACGTAAAAAGCGTCGAGTATTTTATCGCGAGGTAATGGGAAAACGAGACCATGGGAAGGTCTCGTTTTTTCGTGATTATCTGGCTGCTTCCAGTCCTACGACTTTTACCATGCTTGAAATGATCCCCAGATGAATGGACTCGTGCATGACGGCAAAGTTAAAGACTTCTCCTACCGTCGTAAACTGGAAGGGACCCATTGTAATGGGGGCCGGCAAAGCTGCCTCTAGCTCGTCAGGGGTCACGGAGGCCAACTGTTCAAGCTGTACAGACAAGTAGTGAATCAGCTCATCTTTCGAGGGTGGTGCAGTCGTCCAGTCAGAAGGCTTCGTTCCTGTCTGAAAAAAAGTAGCGTAAGAAGCGGGCAGGTCAGATTGGTAAGGCAAGCCGATGGACAGGAAATGCTGAAAACAAAAGACGATATGCCCGATATTCCAGCGAAGTGTATTTGAAAAAGCGGGGGATTGAACATCCAATAGCTCCTCAGGAATCATGGGAATCTGTTGCAGGCCAATTTGACGAACGGATGTGGCTGTAGTGATCATGCTTTGAGACATGAGACAAAACCTCCCTATCATTTTCCTGTGATTGACAGCAATCTTACCGTCAACTAAAGTGTACGTCGTAGGGAAAATCGCAACAATCATGCTTTTCCGATTAGAATGATTAGTAAAAATGATAATGGTCGCAAGAGGTGAAGCAATGGAGCTCAGGCAATTGGAGTATTTTATGGCAATATGTGAGGAAATGCATTTTTCCCGGGCCTCAGAAAAGCTGTGTACCTCGCAGTCTAATCTCAGCCAGCAAATCAAGTTTTTAGAGAGTGAGCTGGGTGTCCCGCTGTTTGACCGCTTAGGCAAGCGAATCAAGCTGACGGAAGCAGGAAAGGTATTGCTGGAACAGAGTCGGCATGTTTTTTCCCATATCGACTACGCACGCGAAGCGATTGCAGCCATGAAAAACAACGAAGGGGGCACGCTCACAATCGGTGTCCTGCCTGGCGATGCCGATTTGTTGTTTGATGCTCTGCTTGTAGAATTCCACCGCTTGTATCCCAAAACATCCTTATCCGTCATGGAGTCTACAAGAATAGTAGAGCAAATCATATCCGGTGAGATTGATTTGGGCGTGACTGTGTTACCTGAGCCGGATGAGAGAATCACTGTCATTCCGCTTTTTCACGAAGAGTTTGCATTGGCGGTTCATCCCGCACATCCACTTGCAAAGGAAAAGGCAATCAAGTTTGATCAGCTTCAAGATGTAAAAATGGTGATGTTTCCGCCGGATCATCAAGCGAGACAGCTCATCAATCGCTATTGCATACAGGAAGGCTTTCGCTTGCAGCCTCATATCGAAACGACCACGCTCCTGTCTCTTTTGACTCTTGTAAAAAAGGGGATCGGGGGCTGTATCCTGCCTAGCTTATTGTTGCAAAACGTAAACGACGATGAGATTGCGATCATCAACCTCTTGCATCCGACACCCAGCCAAGATATCTGTCTGGTTTATCGCAGGGACAAATATATGGGGTTCGCCGCTCGTACCTTCATCGATACGCTACAAGCATATATTCAATCGGCCATCGACAACGCCCATGCTCCCACCACGAATAAAAATCACTCGTAAGATTTTCCTTTCTTTGGTAAAATGCTTATCATTACGAACGTTACGATCTGCTAGATGGGAGGAAGTTCACATGCATCCAAAAAAAGTCCCCCGTTAATCCCGAGGTCCTCCATTCATGTATTTGTGTCAGCTCACCCCACAATATATCAAGGGAGATGTACGTAAATGAACATGAATGGACCTGTACAAATATCTCGAAGTGAACGATTGCAAACCTGCCAAGAAATTGCTGCGAGATTACAGGAAGTGTACAAAGAAAAGGTTCTGGCCATTGGGGTGTATGGTTCCATTTCTCGAGGGACAGACGGCCCTTACTCGGATATCGAGATGTTTTGTGTACTAGAAGAATCAGGGGAAGAAATAGAATTTAGCTACGAATGGTCAGCAGGACCTTGGAAGGCTGAAGTGAATGTGTGCAGTGCAGATGTTTTGCTGAACATTGCCGCTACGGTCGAGGATGATTGGCCGCTGACACATGGCCCCTTCTTTTCTCCGATGAGTCTGTACGATCCGAAGGGCTTTTTTGAAACGCTCAAAAAAGCAGCAGAATCACCATCGAAGGAAGAGTTCACAGAGGGAATCAACGGTATTCTCGTAGGAGAAATGTACGAGTTTATAGGTAAGTTGCGAAACGTAAATCTAAACGGCCCGCATACCTATCTGCCCTACTTGGCTATGGAGTTTGCCCAATACGGTGCGATGTTGATCGGGCTGCATAACCGACAGCTTTACTCGACTGGGGCCAAGCTTTTGCCGGAAGCACTGGAGTTGCCGCATCGTCCGGCTGGCTTCGATCAGGTAGCCAGATTGGTGATGACGGGAGATCTGACTGATCCAGCAAAAATCGTTAGCGCTTGCGAAGCATTCTGGGAGGGTCTTCAAGACTGGGCTGCACAGCATCAGTATGTGATTCATTCAGAACGAATCCCTTTTTAATCGATAAAAAACAATACGAGACCCCTTGCACGTGGGGTCTCGACTTACCAAGAAAGCCTTGCTACCTAGTGAGGCTTTTTTTTTTTGGGGCTTACTCAACTTTGCCGCTCAAATGCTCATGAATGAGCTTCCATTCATCTGTCTCTGTTTTCGTAAAAATATTCGTGGCTCTACCACTTCCCGTGACGAATTCCCCGTTGTAATAGCCTTGGTATTGATACGTATATACACAGCTAGCGGACCTTTGATCGATAGCAATCCACTGGACATCCGTAGCCGCATAGACTTCATCCTTGATCAGATGCCATGCATTTTCAAAATAAGCGCGGATCTCACTCATGGATGTACAAGTCTTGTTGGAAAACCAGTAAATGGCATTCGGATGAAGCATTTTTTCTACATTGTCAAAGTCATGTGTATTAGTAGCGTCAATATATTGCGCTAACGCCTGTTTATAGCCTTCCACAAATGATCCCTCTCTCCGCTGAAAATGGTCTATTTATCCATATTTTATAGGTTTGCGGCAATGAAAAAAAGCCCGCCCGATGTAGAAGGGGGCTATTCGGGCGGAAATGGAGGACGTAATGTCCATCGTAGGGTCTGACACATTCATGATAGTTGTCTGATGTTAAGGAAGAGTAGAGAGAACATGA
Organism: Brevibacillus sp. MS2.2; assembly: GCF_013284345.1. Lineage (NCBI taxonomy): Bacteria > Bacillati > Bacillota > Bacilli > Caryophanales > Paenibacillaceae > Brevibacillus > Brevibacillus sp. MS2.2. Next base: position 102,642 of record NZ_JABSUZ010000012.1, on the reverse strand, counting down.
AGCATTTGTTAATTTTAGGCTTTATATATATGCGGAGGGCAAGCACCCGTTTTTTTCTTTTTAATCGCTGGGATAGACAGGCATCCATACAGGAGAGATGCGGCTGTCATAAGCTGAATGTGTACTGATCCTTGCCAGCAGATCGGTGCGTCCATCTGATTTCTATGAGAGGTGAGGAAGATCATGGGTTGCGATCGCGGCGGCTTCGGCTTTTTTGGTGGCGGGTTCATTTGGATTCTCATTATTATTTTCCTAGTGATTTGCTTTATTGATGATTAAGGTACTTGTAAAGAAAAGACTCTGTGCTCTTATACAAGAGACAGAGTCTTTTTCTCGTCACTACTTCAAATGCTGCAAAAACTGACGTGTGCGTTCCTCACGCGGTTTTGCGAACAAATGGGAAGGTGTATCTCGTTCCACGATGACGCCTTGGTCCATGAAAATAACCTCGTCGGCAACTTCCCGAGCGAATCCCATCTCATGCGTGACGACGATCATCGTCATCCCTTCCTGGGCAAGCTCCTTCATCACCTTTAACACTTCGCCAACGAGCTCCGGGTCCAGGGCGGAGGTAGGCTCGTCAAATAGCATGACTTGCGGGTCCATCGCCAGTGCCCGAGCAATCCCTACACGCTGCTGTTGTCCACCAGACAACTGCGCTGGATAATGGTCGAGCTTGTCACCGAGCCCTACTTTTGTCAGGAGAGCAGCGGCTTTCGCACGTGCTTTTTCTTTGTCTTCTTTTTTGACAGTGACAGGTCCCTCCATCACATTTTCAACGGCTGTCATGTGCGGGAATAGATTGTAGTTTTGAAACACCATCCCGGTCTGCTTTCGCAGCTTTGGAATGCTCGTTCTCTCTACTTTTTTGGAAAAGTCCAGCTTGACGTCGCCGATTTGGACGCTGCCGCTAGTTGGAACCTCGAGTGCGTTCAGGCAGCGAAGCAAGGTTGTTTTCCCGGAGCCTGAAGGACCGATGATAACGACTACCTTTCCTTTTTCCACGGAGAGGGAAATGCCTTTGAGTACATGTAAGGTGTTGAATTGTTTATGCACATCCGTAATCGTAATCATACGTTTTCACCTGCTTTTTAGACATAGCGGTCCAGCTTGTTTTCGATGCGATCCTGAATAATGGAGAGTACGAAGCAAATCACCCAGTAAATAAGGGCTGCTTCCGCATAGACCAGCAGCGGCTCATATGTAGCAGCGACAACTTCTTGGGCTTTGCGAAACATCTCTGGTACCAGAACGACCGAAGCCAGGGAAGTATCCTTGACCAAACTAATAAACGAGTTGGACAAAGGAGGAATGGAGACGCGAGCTGCCTGTGGGAGCACGACTCTGCGCAGTGCTTGCCAGTAGGTCATCCCCAGTGAGTAGGCTGCTTCCCATTGCCCTTTGTGAATGGACAAGATAGCGGCACGTACCACCTCAGAGGAGTAGGCACCGACGCTGAGAGAGAAGCCGATGATTGCCGACGGTATCGGATCGATCATCAAGCCGATGCTCGGCAAGCCATAAAAAATAATGAACAATTGGACCAGTAAAGGGGTACCGCGGATAATCGATACATAAAAGCGCGAGATGGCAATCAGCGGCTTTATGCCGGATAGACGTGCCAGCGCAGTGAGAACCGCAATGATCAGACCAATGAAAAAGGATGCGATGGCGATTGTCAAAGAATAGAGCAAGGCTCCTTTCAACAGAGGAAGAAAGGAGCTTTGCGCGATATCGATCCATCGGTTCAGGCGTTCTGGGTTTTCAAAGAAGCTACTTAGAGACATCTGCACCAAACCATTTCTCTGATATTTTTGCGAGGGTACCATCTTTCGTCATGTCATCCAGTGCTTTGTTGAATGCATCAACCAGCTCTGTGCTGCCCTTGCGGAAGAGGAAGCCGTTTTTCGCTACGTTCGGATCTTTTGCGATTATTTTGATAGGAACATCAGGCTTTTGCTTCATGAAGTCCAACAGGGAAATCCCATCGTTGATCGTAATGTCTACACGCTTGGAAACAAGCAGGTCAATCGCTTGGTTAAAGCCTTCCACACCGACAATTTCCGCTCCGTTTTTCTTTGCGATATCTGTGAGGTTGCTCGTCAATGTTTGTGCTGCCCTCAGACCTTTAATATCCTCGAAGCCTTTTACGGTCGTGTTGTCTTTATGGGTGACGAGGACCGCTGTGGATACGGTATATGGATTGGAGAAGTCGTATTTTTCCTGACGATCAGGGCGAATGCCTACCTGATTCGCTACGACATCAAAGCGCTTGGAGTCTAGACCCGCGAACATCGCATCCCATTGTGTTTCTTGAAACACAGGCGCAACACCGATGCGCTTCGCTACCTCTGTCACGACTTCAACATCATAGCCCGTCAGCTTGCCAGACTGATCGTGGAACGTAAACGGCGCGTATGTGCCCTCCGTTCCGATCAGAATTTTACCGTCAGCTTTTACTTTTTCCAACAAGTTTGGTTCTGTTTTCTCTTCTGTTGGGGCAGGAGCGGCACTATTTTGCGGTGGTTGTCCCGTTGGAGACGACCCGCAACCTGCCAATGCGACTAACAGAGTGGAAGCGAGAAGGGAAAATAATAGTTTTTTCATAAATTAACCCCCACTAAACCGATGTGAAATTGAATAGGATCATACTAAAAGGGACAGACAATTTTGTCAATGAGTAAGTATTACTTCGTGATATCCTCGCCGAACCATTTGATGGAAATTTTGGAAATGGTGCCGTCCTGCTGCATCTCATCGAGCACCTTGTTAATCGCGTCGGTCAGTTCTGTGCTTCCTTTACGGAACATGAAAGCGGTTGGTTGTCCATCTGCATTTTTTGCCACGACTTTGATTGGCGTATCCGGCTTTTGTTTCAGAAAATCAAGCACCGACAAATTATCGTTAAGCACAACGTCCACTCGTTTTTGTGCGATCAGGTCAATTGCCTGATTGAAGTTGTCTACACCGACGATTTCCGCCTCATTGGCGCGTGCGAGGTCAGCGTAGTTACTGGTCATGGATTGTCCGGCTTTTAACCCTTTGATATCCTTGAAGTCTTTGACTGTGTTATTGTCCTTGTGCGTGACCAAAACCGCACGGGAAATCGTATATGGCTTGGAGAAATCGTACTTTTCCTGACGGTCAGGACGGATTCCTACCTGATTGGCAATGACGTCAAAGCGCTTGGAGTCGAGTCCCGCAAACATGGCATCCCACTGGGTTTCCTGGAACACAGGCTCTACACCGAGTCGCTTGGCAACTTCTGTGACAACCTCCACATCATACCCGGTCAATTTGCCCGACTGATCATGGTACGTAAACGGAGAGTATGTACCTTCCGTACCAATAACGAGCTTCTTCTCGGCTTTCACTTTTTCCAGCAAATTTTGCGAAGCTGCTTGATCAGAAGGCGGGGTTGTATGATTTGGCTGAGAAGGAGAACCCGAAGTGCTGCATCCAACCATTCCCAGTAGCAGACAAGATAGTAAGGTAGACAGAATGACTTTTTTCATGTTGTAATCCCCTTTATGTTAATCGGATTTCATGGATACATAGTAGTGGTCGTTCATGCCTTTGTCAATCTTTAAATTGTTAAATCCCATTTGATTACTATGAATTAGAAGGGACAAGGTTCTATGTAGCTGCGGTGGGGAGAAGAATATTTCCAGTCTAGGCTCCAGGCTCCGTCCTGCTGGGGGCTGAGACTGTCCGCTCCGAAGCAATTAGCGGGGAAACGCAAAAGTGGTAGCCGCTTCGTCGTGTGGGCACGTTGCGTTTCTTTTGCCCGCTAATCGCTTCGGAGCTCGGTAGGACTCCACAAGTCGCTACGTCTGGAAATATTCTTCTCTGTCGTAACGGATTACGATCTTCCGTCTATTAAGGCATTAAAAAATCGAATCAAATTGACAGCTTGTAGAGGAAATAGGAGAAATAAGCGAAGATCTTAGGGACACCGACCGAGGCGCAATGAAAAAAAGAGAAACAAGCTCTTAGCGTCCACCTCTGAGACGCCTCCTGAATGGACGACTTTGGACGCGGGTTTCGCTTTTTTTCATGGAGCCGGGCAGTCAAGCCCACAGGGGGTGAACCTAGAAGCTGAGCGTTTTCTCCTGTTTCCTCTCCACCCCTACAGTAACGTTTACACTTCTTCTCTCTTTTAAGATTCTCCATTCATGTGGGAGGTATGTGCATGAGACGAAACTTGGCGCAGAAGTAGTGGTTGAGGTTCCTCGACAAGAAGCGTACAATTAGTACGAATTGAAAGGCCTACAAGCAATGACGTGCTTGTTCTTCATAGGAGAGCGCACCGATAAAAGGAGTCAATCATCATGTTAAACGACTGGCGTATGTATACAGATGGAAGTGGAATGGAGCAAAAGCATGTAGCTTGGCATGAAGTGTTGAAGGAAATCGCTCAATTGGATGGAGTAACGCGGACGTTGGTTCACGCAGCGTATGGAGATCATGTGGATTTGGTCGTGGCAGGCGGGAACAACGGCAAAGTATTGGTGCAATGGAAAGAACACGAGCCGGCGGAGCAGCACTTTGTCCTTGCGGCAGACAAGCAATCGGCGGTGATGTCCACGCTCGTCATCGAGGGTAGTGAGGTTGCCTTCCCCCTTTCCTGGTGTGTTCCGCTTGAGCAGGTTGTTCCTTTGTGCGGAGATTTGCTCAGAACATGTGAAAAAGGGGAGCCGACCGAACTCGAATGGCTTCCGGTAGAAATGTAGGCAGGAGGGCAGCATGGAACTACAAACGTTGCAGCAGTCCATCCTCATCATGGCCGTCATCATTGGGATCGGTAGCTTAATCGGCTACCGGCAACCCTTGACTGCGGACTCCCGCCAGCTCGTCATCACGATTATTGTAAACGTAGCCATGCCGTGCATTATTTTAGACGGGATCTTTCAGACAACCATTGACCAGCAAATTTTATACCAAATTTTTGCAATATTCTTCATTTCGATTATCCTGAACTGCCTGGGCATTTTTATCGGCTGGTTAGGTGCGCGTGCACTACCTCTTCCGGTGAAAAAACGTCGGGAGATCGCGCTTTTGTCCGGCTTGGGGAATACAGGCTTCATCGGTTTGCCGCTTTGTGCCGCCTTGTTTGGGCCAAAAGGGGCGCTCTTGGCAGCTATTTTCGACGCAGGCGTGGATGTCGTGCTATGGACAGTAGGCGTGATGATGCTCCAGGAAAAAGGAAGCTTCTCCTTGAAAGGGCTCAAGACACTTATCAACATTCCGATGATTGCGATTGTATTTGGACTCGGTTCTGCCATCATCGGGTTTGTACCGCCTGAGCCTGTGAAGCAGCTGTTTGGAACGCTGTCCAAGCTCGCCTCTCCGTTAGCCATGATGTACATCGGTATGCTCTTGCCGATGTTTTTGCGCAACAAACCGCAAGTGTCATTGAAGCTTTTGAGTATGCCACTCGCGTTTAAATTAGTTGTTTTCCCGCTGATGACGGCGGTTCTTTTGTCCGTTTTTTCAATCGACAGCGATATCGTCAGCGTTTCCCTTGTGCAAGTAGCAATGCCCACCCTGACATTGGCCTCGATCTTGTTCGGGCGCTATGCGGCGGATGAGGAGATGGGTGCCATGACGACGGTTTGTTCCACCTTGCTGGCGCTCTTGTCCATCCCGGTTGTTCTGGTCATGGGGAATTGGCTCTTGCACTAATCTCTCGCCAATCTCAGTCATAGTGAAACGAATCAGAGGAAACCTATGTCTAACAAGTAAAGAATGGCGAAAATGATGATGAATGGATGGAGGAACAACAATGAAAGGCAAATCGATTTTGGCTGTTGCCCTGACACTGCAAGTGTTGGCGGCTTATCCTGTGCAGGCGGCAGTGTCTAGCACACCCCAAACAACGACTGCTCCGATACTGGTAAACGGAGAGCAATCTTCCTTGGCAAAAGCACCGATTCTCGTCCAGCAGCGTACGTATGTTTCCGCCGAGGATGCGAGCCGGATTTTAGAAGGCACTTGGAAGCAAGATGCAACGAATGGAGAAATGAAGCTGGCAAAAGGTACGCTGACGTTCCACCTCGTTACAGGAAAAGTAGCGTTGAATGGCAAGTGGCTGCTAGATGGGCAGGGCGCAATCGTGCGTGACAAGCAAGTGTATCTGCCGTTGAGATGGATGGCAGAGCAGGCCGGACATCAAATCACGTGGAATGCCGAGAAAAAGGCGGTGGAAATTGTGATGGCTGGGGAAGAGAGTGCGTTTACGCTTGTCGACGCCGATAAGCTGACGGAACAGGAACGTACGTTTATTGACTCGGTAAAAGAACAGCAAGGCATTCACAAGCAGGGAGATCTTTACGTCATCGCACGCGGGGCCTCACCGAACCCTGGCTACGGACTGCAAGTAACCAAAGTAGAGCAGAGCTGGGAGCAGGTTTTTGTGTATGTCAAACAAACGCTGCCTGATCCAGGTAAAATGTACCCGCAAGTGATTTCCTATCCGTATTTGGCGGCAAAAGTGAAGCTGCCACCTTACACGACGATTGTCTTCCTGGATGCAGAGACGAAAAAGCCGCTATTTGCCACAGAAGGCAACGGCAGTCGATAAAAAAATCGGGTAAAAGACGTACAGGGCCTGCTAGTGAGGAGCACGTAGCAGGCCCTCTTGTTTTTGTGTGACGCCTGATGTAAGATATGGTTGTGATTTCCTATCCCTTGAGAAATGGAGGTGTGTGTACGTGTTCGGAACTCTGCAAGCATGGTTTGTGGTAGAAACTTCCAGTATGACGCATGATTTTGCATTCAACGGGACCAGTCTGTCCTTTTTTGCGCATACAACTAAACGGAGTTTCCATAGGCGTACCATGCATCGATCAGGGGCGGTTTGTTCTTGTCTATAATGGGTAACTGACGTAAGGTCGGTCCCTTTCACGATGCCGCAGGTAATGGCCTGCGGCTTTTTTGCGTCCACTCGCACGTGCGGTGTGGTCTCCAAAATTGTGCCGGGGCCACCAGGAAATCCATTGTTTTGAACCGTTACCAACTTTTCAAGGAGGAAATAATCATGATTATTGTCGCGACACAGCAATTGCAGAAATCGTACGGAGCAGATCCGGTTTTACAAGATATTACATTGGAAATCAAAGTAGGAGAACGTGTCGGGATCGTCGGACCGAATGGAGCAGGCAAAACCACGTTGTTCAAGCTGCTGGCAGGCATCGAAAGCCCCGATTCTGGTGAGCTTTTTCGGGCAAAAGGAACGATATGGGCGTACCTGCCGCAAACTCCGCAGTATCCGGCTGAATGGACGGGGGCGGATGTCGTAGCCAGCGCGTTTGCCGATGTTATCAAGCTGCAAGAGCAGATGCGCGAGCTCGAGCAACAGATGGGATTGCTTTACGAGAATGAACAAGAGCTAAACCGCCTCATGCTGCGCTATCAAAAGCTGCAAGATGAATTTGAACAACTGGATGGCTATCAGTGGGAGACGAAAATGACCCAGGTGACACAGGGCTTGGGAGTTAGTTCAGAATTGTTAGCGACACCTTTTGCACAACTCAGCGGTGGGGAAAAGACAAAGGCTGGCCTTGCCAAGCTACTCTGCCAACAAAGCGATGTTCTACTTTTGGATGAGCCGACCAACCATCTGGATGTAGAGTCGATGGAGTGGCTGGAGGAGTTTTTAAAAAATTATCAGGGCACGATCCTGATCATCTCCCATGACCGTTATTTTTTGGATGCCGTCGTCACGTCTGTCTATCATGTGGACGGAGGAGAAGCCGAATTTTATATCGGCAATTACAGCGCGTTCGTTACGGAGCGTGAAGAGCGGTTGCTACGCCAGTTTGCCGCTTATCAGGAACAGCAAAAGCAAATCAAGAAAATGAAAGAGACAATCAAACGGCTCAAGGAGTGGGGCAATCGCTCCAATCCGCCGAACGAGGCTTTTCACCGAAGGGCAAAAAGCATGGAAAAAGCGCTGGCGCGAATTGAGCGTATCGAGCGACCGAAAATGGAAGCGGATCGCATGGGCTTGCAGTTTATGAAGACCGACCGAAGCGGGCAGGATGTGCTGAAAGCGACAGGGGTACAGAAAACATTTGGCGGAAAACAGTTGTTTGCGGACGCTAGCTTTTTATTGCGCTACGGGGAGCGAAAAGCGCTGCTTGGACCAAATGGCTGCGGTAAATCTACGCTGATTCGTATGCTGCTTGGTGAGTTAGAGCCAGACGCAGGTACGCTGAAAATTGGTAGCAGCGTGAAGGTAGGTTACTTGTCACAGCAGGCTTTGGAAGGGGATCAAAATCAGCGGCTGATTGACGTTTTCCGTGAAGTAGCCAGAGTGACGGAGCCAGAAGCACGACATTTGCTGGCACGGTTTATGTTTTACGGCGAACAAGTTTTCAAGCGGATCGGGCAGTTGAGCGGTGGAGAGCGGATGCGACTGCGCTTGGCCCAAATGATGCATCAAGAAATCAACCTGCTCATTCTGGACGAACCGACAAACCACCTGGATATTGAAGCGCGAGAAACATTGGAGGAAGCATTGGCGGATTTTCGCGGGTCGTTGTTCATCATCTCGCATGATCGCTATTTCCTGCAAAAGATGGCAGATGGTGTGTTTTGGGTGGAAAATAAGCGGTTGGTTCACGATGTGGGTTCCTATGAGGAAGCAAGGGAAAAGCAAAAACAGCGGATCGCTGCTCGTGCCAGTAGGCCGGAGGATATAGAGCGAAAGCAGCCAGCCGTCAAGCAGGTCCAAGAGACGGCCGTGACGAATGCGACAGCCAAACGCCCGAATCCATATAAGCTGGCAGAGCTTGAACAAAGAATAGCTTCATTAGAAGGAAGAAAAGGTGAACTGACTTCCTTGCTCCAGAGTGAAGGCGCCGATTACGAGCAGTTAGTGGCTTGGCAACAAGCGATCGATCAGGTTCAGCAGGAGATAGAGGTAACCTTTTCGGCTTGGATGGAGCTACAGGAACAATAAAAATAGCACCGTCAGCAAAGTGTAGAATGCTGGCGGTGCTGCCTTTTGTATGGCTTACGATTGCGCTTGTGTGCTTGGTTCTGGCAGGCGACGATAGCTGCTGACGAACCAGAGGAGGAGAAGTACCATCAAGACTCCTCCGAGGAAGAACGGACCGCTGTGCGAGACTTGGTAAACCGCTCCACCAGCTAATGGACCCAAGATGCGTCCAAGGCTGTCCATCGAGCTGATTGCCCCACTCGTCACGCCTTGGCCTTGCGTGGTTCGTTGAGTGATCATTGCTGTAGCTGTCGCTCTGATCATCCCTTGACCCGCTCCGAATAACGAGAGGATCAGCGCCAGCACCCAAAAGTTACCCGACAGTGGAATGGCAAAAAAGCCAATGCCGTAAAGAATCATCCCAATGACGAGGACACTTGCTTCCCCTAGCTGCTTGACCATTCTTCCGATGAGCCCGCCTTGTACCGCAGCAGCGATCAAGCCCATGACGAGAAACATATAGCCGAGGTCTTTGGAGGTAAAGCCGTACAAATCACTTATGTACAGGGCAAAAGTCGTTTCCAGTCCGGAAAAAGCAAAGGAGACAGTGAACAAAATACCGTACAGCAAGGACATGGAACCAAACAAAGAGACAAGTGGATTTTGTCGCTGTTCTTTTTGCAGATTCGCCCGTTTTTCTTTCGGCAAGCTCTCTGGCAAGGCAAACAGGATCAGGAAAAACGTAAGCAACGCCACGATACCCGAAGCGTAGAAGGGAACGGCAAAGCCGAATTCACTGAGGAGTCCACCAATTACCGGACCGAAGACAAAGCTAAGTCCAATCCCGGCGCCAATGACTCCCATCCCTTTTGCCCGTTCCTCTGAAGGGAAGAGATCCGCCACCATAGCGGTTACGGTTGGCAATGCGGCAGCCGAGACGATCCCACCCAAAATGCGATACAGGAGCATTTCTGTATAACTGTCAGCTAGTCCAAACAGGATAAAGGTGATGGAAAAGCCGAACAGCCCGAATGAGATGAGTGGCTTTCGACCAATTCTGTCTGAAAGTGCTCCCCAAATCGGTGCAAACACCAGCTGCATAATATTGTAGCTGGCAAAAAGCACGCCGATTTGAAACGAAGTCGCACCCAATTTTTCCGCGAAAAAGGGAAGAATGGGGATAATGATACCAAAACCGAGCATGATGAAAAAAGCAATAAAGAACAAGAGGGCAAGGTGCTTCTTATTCACTACGTCTACCTCTTTTCGCACAAAAATCTGTTCAAGCGGATTGTTTACTTTTTCCACCTTACGTGAAGGAAAAGGCGAAGTCAAGCTAGCAACGTGGGCAGTTATAGCGAGACGTGCTATAATAGAAAAGAAATAAGAATGGCTACCTATATTGTCAAGTATATATCCATGAGGTGTTTGTTACATGTCTACTGCGATGCTTTACTACCTGGCCTGGCAAGAAGATGATTGGCTAGATGAAGTGCTCGATCGTTTTCCTGAGATCAATGCCATTGTGCCTTCAGTCAAAACGTTTGAGCTGCTGGCTAAACAAAGAGAGTCCGGAGAAATTGAGCGAGCTGTCCTCGTTCTGAATGCGGCTGTCGAACAGGAGAGATGCAGGGAGTTTTTACGCCTGTGTCAAGAACACCCACAGTTATCCGCGGACCCTTTGTATATCGTCGGATTGAAACCGGAAGAGGAGGAGGCGTGGCAAGAAGCGTATCCACACGCGAAGATCATCGTCATTACCGGCTTTGCTGTCGAGTTTGATTACGATGCCGTCCTCGCAAGGATGGAAATCGATCTGGAGGGAGCTCATTGAAAATAAACCCGAATGAATTCGATTTGAAGGCGTTTCTGCACCGTTTCGGATTGGTTATTTATACAGGCGATCCTGAAGGGGATTTGCTGTTGATAGAAGATGAAATTCGGGAGCTATATGAGCTGAATGTCATTGACAAGGAAGAGTTCATTGAAGCCATGTCAGCGTTGCGCAGCAAGCGTAAGGCTGAGGGAAGAGAATAGAATAAAGAGTAAGAACGTGTTTACCAAGCCGAGTGTATACGGGAGATGGTAAACGCGTTTTTTTGTGGTCGATACCCTATCGTGGAATGTAATTTCGCAACTTTATACCTATTTTTTATTATCAGTCCAGTATACGATACCTAGCATATGGGCATTATTTCCTTTTTATATATAGAGTGGATATTGGTCTTCATCTATTAGCACGAGCATCTTCCATCTGTATAGGAACCTTACAGAGAGGAGGAGACTGTATGCCCAATATTGAAGGTATCTCCGTCCAACAATCGAATGCGGAACGCAAGAGTTATGTGGTTGTTGGCGCCATTTTATCATGCAGTAGCGGAAGTCAGTTAAGTCGGCTGAAAATGCCGTTCAGTCATGGTGTTTTTGTAAAAGGGAAGCCGCAAATGAACATCATGGACTTCGTTCCTAACGTCAATATCATGCCATTTGGAAAGTGCAGCAACTTGAAGAATCCCACCGTCGCCTCTGCCACTTCAGCTAATAATGGTGTATTGACACCGATGCCTTGCACACCTGTGATGACCATGCCATGGATCGATGGTAAAGCGGACAAAATGGTCGGCGGACACCCCGCATTGCTGAACAAATCCACGAATATGTGTTTCCATTGCGGACTGATCAAGATTGAAGACGATGGGCAGGATTTGGGTGGTGTCACGATAGGGATTCAATCGTCAGCTAACAGTGGAGCTTCAGATGCCAGTTTTGGACAAGGACCAGCTTGCGAGAAGCCACAGGAAAAGCCAACCATGTGGGACAACTTCGTCAAAGGAATATCAAAGCTGGGAGATGTTCCTGCTGCAATGCAAAAAGCGGCAAGTGAGCTGCCAGGAGCTTTGGAGAAAGCCGCAAATGATTTGCCGAAAGGTTTGCAAAAGGCGGCAGAGGATTTACCTAAGGGTGTTAACGTGTTTGTGAGGGAAGGTTATATTGAGCCGATGCAGGAGGACTTGAATACGTTGCGGGATGATAAAATCAATCTCGCGGACGGACTTGCGGTTGGTGGGCTTGCTTTGCAAGCACTAACTTTTGGGAGAAGTAAAAACATCGGGAATTTACTCGATGCGGCTAAGAAAAAGAAGAAGGGGACTGGAAATGGTAATGGATGGCAAATGCCAAAAGTTAGGCAGCCATATGAATTTTTAGATAATACTGCTGAACATATATTTAAGGGAGAAGTCAAAAACGCTAAAGCATCGGGATGGCACTATGCCGACGAAGTTCTCTCGCCAGGAAACGAGATTATTGAAATTGTTCGAGAGGCAGATAAATATGGAACAAAAATAGGAAGAGTTAAAATTAATGGAGTAGAAAAAACGGAGTATTCATCTTTTTTTAGCAATAAATATACGCCAGATGAAGTAGTAGACAAGATTATGGAGGCTCATATGCATAAGAGTAGGCAATTAGATTCCCTAGGTAGACCGACTAATAGATATAGAGGACAAGCAGATAACGGAATGACCATTGAAATGTATTTGGCTGGTGATGGAACGAATATAAAAGATATAATTACTGCGTACCCATTGCATGAATCTTTATTGCCTTAAATAGGAGGATATAATGAGCACTCTTGATTTTTCGAGAATGAATTTAAAAGATATGATAAGTTGTAGTGAAAATGAGCAAATCATATGCATAGACGAAAAAAACTTGAATTCTTCTAGGAATCTAAAACAATTGAAATTCATTGCGAATACAAATGGCTTATCGATTAAGATAATGCTGAATATAGAGCAGTACACTGAAGGAATCTATATTTCACCTGTATTCGAGAATATGTGTAAGGGCATGAATATTGACTATATTGTCATGGATAGCATTATTTTAAAGCTAAGTCAGATCACACATATTATTAAAGAGAACCTGGAAGCGGATCCTGAAGCCCAAAAACAAATATTATCTAGAGGCCAGAAAATTTCACTTGATTCTATGATCATTAACGATTTTGAATTGTATTCTAAAATGAAGGATAAACAGAACGTCAATGATTTGAAAGACACCATAATTAAAATTTACAGCCAATCAATTCCTATCAACATAGAATTTATCAATTACAAAGAGGAGTTATTTTTATTCGGAGTCTCTGGATTTCATTTGGCAGAATTACTAAAAGAACTAAAAATAGCAGATTATGAGTATGATAGAAGTGGCTTTTATATAAAGTTTAAAGAAGAGTCAATGAAAAGGTCAAATGAAGCAACTAGCTTTTTAGCGCACAAACTAGCGGAGGAAGGCTTCATCACTTCTTCTCTGACGCTTGAATTAATGGATTATATTTGGAATGAGGGGTAATCATCCTGATTCCTCAATGAAATGACTTGATAAACTTAAAAGGCTCATTCCATTTTGGAGGAATGAGCTTTTTTGCGTACTTCGTAAGAAATTCTTCAGAAATACTTATCCTTTTCTTAAGGATTTCTGTCTTCTTTTGAAAGGTTTACCCGTTAGGATAGAGTGCAGAGAGAAAGGAGGCGGCACAGGTGGAGCTTACAGGGTATTACGAGCTATTCTGGGAGATGGTTACAGGCCTGCTGGGAAAATTCATTCCTGATGAGATTACGGTCATGACCGTGGGGGCGCAGGTTGCCAATACAGGAGCGGACTTTTTTACAGCATATGCCGTCATATACCCCGTTTTTTTCATCGTTTCTTGCACGGGGTACTTACTGGGAGCGAAGGCATTTGGCTGGATGGCCCGGAAGCTGGGCTTGCGTGCTGATTTGCTGTATGCATTACGCGGGTCAATGGGCTGGCTGCTTGCTTTTGGTATCTTTCTTCCGATTATTCGTCATATCGTGCCAATCTTCGCCGGTGCCAGCCGAATGCCGTTTCGGCAGTTCCTCCTATTCTTTTTGCCGAGCAGTATCGTTTGGACCATGCATTACTTTTTAGCAGGCTATTGGTTCTCCGATCAACTGGAAATAATGGTTGCGGGCGTTTATCAATATAGCAAAATTACATTGACGATTGTTTGTTTCGCGGGTTTTTCGTTCCTCATGATTCGCCAGTTGCAGCGTCTTGGCGGAATGAAAGAACCTCGTACGAATAAGCAGCCACCTGTTTCGTAATCGATACGAATTACTAGAATACGGCGTCTACTATCCACGAACTTTTCGGATGGCAGGCGCCTTTTTGTTATGTGGATAGATTGTCGTTATGTTCTGATGTTTTTAAAAGTTTGTAAAGAAGAAGTTTACATATGGTAATAATAGGGTAGATTACCAAATGTCGTCGTGTCATAGATTTCTATTTTTTCAATTTGTGTGATTGGAGGCTTTTGCATGAGGAGCATAAAAAATGTGTTGGTAACCATTTTGGCTGCCATCACCATCGGTATTTTTATTCTTCAGCTAGTGTTTGGTTTTCTCCAGTTTGAGCAAATTATTTCGAACGAAGTAGAAGCAAAGCTACAAATGCAGGTAGCCAAAGAGGCGGCTTATCTGAATGGGATGCTGGACAAGACAGGCAAGCTCTCGGAAACACTCACTTATTCTGTCTCGCATGGCTCCAAGGAAACAATCAAGCAAATGGAAGGGACGCTGGTCGATGTCGTAGCATCTGAACCTTTGATTGTGGGCGGTGGATTTTGGATGGAGCCATACAGCTTCGACAGCTCGCAAAAGCTGTATGGCAGGTATGCTATCCGCAATAACGACAAGGTAGAGCTCGATCCGGCTTACAGCGACGGCAGCTATGATTATCTCGCACAGGATTGGTACAAGGCGGGGATGGTGGACAAACCATATGTGTGGACAGAACCGTATGCCGACCCCATTTCCAAAGTTCCTATGGTTACAGCAATTGCGCCCATTAAAGTGGGAGGAAAGATCAGTGGTACGACGACATTGGATATCGGGCTTACGGAGCTTAACAAAAGCATCGAAAATCTGAAGGTTGGCGAAACAGGTTATGGTTTTATCGTTTCCAAGTCGGGTATTTACATTTCTCATCGCGATGCACAAAAGAACTTGCAGGTGAAAATAACGGACGAGTCTGAAACGGGATTGCGGGATATTGCCAATCACATAACAGAAGCAACCGCTACGGGTATGACGCAAGCAACCATAGCTGGACAAACGCAATACGTCACCTTCGCTCCAATCGGGGAAACAGGTATGACGCTAGCTACTGTCATGCCAGCAGCAGAGATTAACGGACCGATTACCCAATATTTTTACATCAGCCTGATTATTTTTGGTGTCTCCATCAGTATTTTCCTCGTGCTCTTGTATTGGTTTGTCAATCGACAGGTAGCACGTCCACTGTTGCAACTGAAAGCAGGCATCGTGAACTTGGTGGAGAAAAAGGATTTAACCCAGACGATCCCAATCCGGCGCAAGGATGAGATTGGCGACGTAGCGACAGCGGTAAATGCATTCATTACAGATCTGCACGGAATGATGCAAAATATTAACGGCTATACCGGTCAAGTAGGAACAGTCTCGGAAACCTCCGCAACGAAGGCCCACGAAGCACGAATTGCCTTTGGTCAGGTTGCCTCGTCGTTCCAAGAGGTAGCAACCGGCACGGAGAATCAACAGCATAGTGCCGAAGAAAGTGCGCGGGCTATGGAAGAGATGGCGATCGGTATTCAGCGTATTGCCGAAGCTTCCTCCACGATGGCCGAATCATCGAAACATATGGCAAACGAAGCGGTGGCGGGCAACCAATCCGTAGAAAAGGTGTCAGGACAGATGGATTCGATCAACCGATCTGTAAGCCATTCTGCCGATGTCGTTCGTTCGCTGGATAGCCGCTCAGCAGAAATCTCACAGATCGTGGAAGTAATCGCAAGCATCGCTTCCCAGACGAATCTTTTGGCACTCAATGCGGCGATTGAAGCTGCACGTGCAGGTGAACAGGGAAGAGGTTTCGCAGTGGTAGCGGATGAAGTGCGCAAGCTGGCAGAGCAGTCCAACGACTCGGCCAACCAAATTGCCAACCTGATTACCGAAATCCAACGGGAAACGACTTCAGCGGTACAAGCCATGGATGAGGGAACGCGAGAGGTCGAAGCTGGAATCCAGATCGCCCATGAGACAGGGGAAGCATTCCGCCGGATCATGGATTCTACCCAGGATGTAGCCGATCAGGTTCAGGAGATTTCCTCCGTTGCGGAGCAAATGTCAGCGGCAACGGAACAGGTGACGGCATCTATTTTGCAGTTGTCCTCAATTGCAAAGGAATCTGCCGAAAGTGCATCGAGTGTGGCTGCTTCAACGGAAGAGCAACGCATCTCGATGAACCAGCTCTCTACATCCGCAGAGCAGCTAAACCAGATGGCAAAGGAATTACAGCAAATGATCAATCGTTTCACTCTCTAACCACTTGTTTGTTTGCAAAAAAATGCAAAATGATGAACTGCTGCTGTCATCCGATGGGAGCAGTTCATTTATTGACAGAAAAATACAAGTCGGAATATAATGAATACTACATAAAGCAAACTAAAGCAATATTTTGCAAACAAAAATCCGAGGCTGGTGGAACAGAATGCAAAACCATAAGTATGACGTTGTGGTGATTGGTGGTGGAGTAGTCGGTACAGCCATATTACGCGCCCTTTCGTTTTATCAACTGAGACTGCTTTTAATCGAGAAGCAGCCTGATGTTTGTGAAGGGACGAGCAAGGCGAACAGTGGGATTGTTCATACCGGGTTTGATGCAAAGCCAGGCACGGTTGAGGCAGAGTGCCTTCGCCGCTCCCGCAGCTTATGGCCGATGTTGGTTGAGAATCTGAGAATCCCCTTCCTTCCATGTGGCGCCGTCATGGTGGCGACAAACGACGAAGAAAAGCAGATCATCGAAACCACCTATGTTCCCCATGCAAAGGCGAATGACGTAGATGTTCACTGGATGTCTGCTGAGGAGATTCTGGAAATGAATCCCGCTGTGACAACCAACGTAACAGGCGGATTGGCAGTACCGGGTGAAGCGATCTGCGATCCATTCTGGGCCACCAGAGCCTTCGGAGAGATAGCAGTGCTAAACGGTGCGGAGGTTGTGCTAGGGCAAGGCGTCTCCCGCATCGAGACTGTACCGGATGGAGAGGACTTGCTCCTTACGCTGGAAAATGGTGAAACGGTTACGACCCGTTATGCGGTGAATGCGGCCGGATTATGGTCCGATGAAATTGCCCGGATGGTGGGAGATGAGAGCTTCTCGATTTCACCACGTAAAGGCCAGTTTATCCTGACTGAAGAGGCGGTATCCATCTCCTCAATCATCTTGCCTGTTCCTACGAAAACCTCCAAGGGCGTGTTGGTTTCGCCAGTCGTGTTCGGCGGTTTTCTGCTTGGGCCAACGGCAGAGGATCAAGCAGACAAATGGGATCGTTCCACCTCACAGGCAGGCATGGAAACGGTACTGGCAGGCTGTGAGAAACTGGTTCCCGACTCTCGAAAGTTTTCTACGATTCGTCAGTTTGCCGGGGTCAGGGCAGTTTGCAGCGAGGGAGATTTTGTCATCCGTCCATCCACTGTACAGCCACGCATGATTCATGCCGCCGGGATACGTTCCACCGGACTCTCTGCTTCTCCTGGCATCGCAGAGCTGGTAGCGGAAACTCTTCAGAAAGCCGGGCTTGAGCTGCTAGTAAACGAACAGGCACAGCATGCCCTGCCGGATCTTTTTTCAGAGGAGCAGGAAACAGGAGAAATCATTTGTCTGTGCCGCTCCATTACCCGGAGTGAGATCGTCCATTCCTTGAAGCGTGTCCTCACCCCGCAGACCATTGATGGAGTAAAGCGGCGGACGGGCGCCACCTTAGGAGAATGCCAAGGAAACTGCTGTATTCCCAAAATTATCGATGTTATGGCCGAGACCTATCCTGAACACACCGGGAAGCAGCCTTTAAAAGGAGTAAGAAACTCTTATCTAGCTGTAGTACAAGGAGAGAAGCAGGCATGAGGTATGATTTGGTGATCATTGGAGCAGGAATCTCGGGATTGACGGCAGCCCTTTCAGCATGGGAAGGAGGAGTCAGCTCTGTTCTGATGATCGATTACCAGAAGAGAAGAGGTGGCTTCACCTTACCGTATTGGAGCTCAGACGAGTTTGCTCCAGAACGGGAGCTTCTGGAAAAAGCCGCGTCGCTACCCTACGAGATTCACGAACAATCAACAGTCGTCGGTTTTTTCCCAGGCGGAAACGGTCAATTGCATCAGTTGTACGTCCAATCGCCGATGGGCACCTATTCTATTGAGGCAAAAAAGGTAATGATCGCCTCAGGCTCACTGGAAAAACCGCGTGAAGCGCATAAAATCCCGGGGACACGTCCGGCAGGAGTCATGACTCCGATGATGGCGATGCAGCTAATAGAGCGAGGATATCAGCCGGGCCGCAAGATTGTGTTGATCGAGAATGGCAGAATCTCTCGCAGTACAGCGACCCTTCTGGAAAAAGAGACGAGCAATCTGGTCAAATATGCTGAGTCAGATTGGGAGCTTACCTCTATCAAGGGATTGTCCCGGGTAGAAGGAGTACAACTGCGGAATCGGATGACGGATGAGATAAACGAAGTGGCGTGCGATACGCTCATTTTTGCAAAGGGTCGGGTGCCTTGTACGTTTTTCTTGAAAGGAACACCGATCGAGCGAGATCATCACGATGCGATTATCGTAGATGCCACAGGGAAAACGAATCTGCCAGATATTTATGCAGCAGGGAGTTGTACCTGCCTTGGTGACGATGATCACACGAATTCGATGGAATGGGCAAAAGAAACAGCCAAGCACCTCTTGTAAAACGAGCATCAGAAGGGAGAGTTTACGATGAAGCTATCCGACTCGTTTACGATTCAGGCAAGTAAAGCAGATGTATGGTCCGTCTTTATGGATGTTGAAAAGCTGTCAGGTTGCGTACCAGGCTGCAAAGA
The DNA here is from genome assembly GCF_013284345.1 of Brevibacillus sp. MS2.2. NCBI lineage: Bacteria > Bacillati > Bacillota > Bacilli > Caryophanales > Paenibacillaceae > Brevibacillus > Brevibacillus sp. MS2.2. Next base: position 83,761 of record NZ_JABSUZ010000012.1, on the reverse strand, counting down.
AGTAAAAATGAGCAGTCCCACCCGTTATGAAGCGAACATGGAAGTGAAGATACAGTTTATGACGATTCAATTCCGAGTGACGGGGGAATTAAAAGAAGCGGTAGACGGAGAAGCGCTGCAAGTGGAGATGACCGGACAACCGGTAGCGTTGGCTGGCGTGTTCCGCAATCAATTGCACCTTCAGCTAAAAGAGGAGCAGCCGGGAACCACGCGAGTGCAATACGAGATGGATTTGCAAATGACAGGGCGACTGGCATCGTTAGGAGATATACTAATGAAGGGGACTGTGAAGAAAAAGGCAGAAGAATTTGCGACGAACGTCCAGACCCTGTTCCAGTCTAGTCAAGAGATATACAATTAAGAGAAGATGGTGATCATCCATGCTACAAGAAGAAAGACAACAGCTGATCCTGCAAATGCTACAAGAAAATCAATCCGTTCGTATTGCAGAGCTATGCAGCCGATTAACGGTGACACGCGAAACAATCAGGCGGGATTTGTATGAAATGGAGCAGCAGGGACTACTCAAGAAGGTGCATGGTGGCGCTATTCTGAATAAAACCAACGTGGAGCCTCCTTATGCCAAGCGGAGTGGATTAAACTTGGCGGAGAAAGAGGCGATTGCGGTCGCCGCCGCCTCCTTGGTGGAGGACGGCGACGCAATCTATATTGATTTGGGCACGACGACACAATTGTTCGCCAAACACCTTTATCATAAAAAGGGGATTACGGTGATAACCAATGCGCTACTGGTGGCATTGGAACTATCTCATCACCCGGATGCAAAGGTGATCATGAGTGGAGGTGAATTGCGCGCAGGGGATCTGGCCATGTCCGGTCCGATCGCCAGGAAAAGCCTCGAGGGCTTGTTTGTGGACAAAGCGTTTATTGGTGTGGGGGGATTGGCAGCAGAAACTGGTTTTACGGATTACCATGTGGGCGAGGCAGACATCAGGCAGTTGATGCTTACAAACGCCAAAGAAACATATGTACTGATTGATCATTCCAAAATAAATGTAACCGCTTTTATGAGGGTGGCAGAGTTATCCGACATCGACGTAGTCATTACAGATGAGGAACTACCCCAATCTCTTGCTGGGCGACTCGCTCAGGAAGGATTGCAAGTCATCGTTGCTAAGACATCCGTGTAAAGCAAATGGTGAGGGAGGCAATCCATGGTGAAACAATCGGTACAAGCAAATGATTCGCAAGATATGCAAACGTATCATTATAAGCAAGAATTGAGACGGACATTAAAACTGTTCAGTTCGTTTGCCGTCGCGTTTTCTTTTATTTCCATTACCACAGGCATTTTTAGCAATTATGGATTTGTGCTTAGTACAGCTGGGCCGGCTGGTATCTGGACCTGGCCGATTGTAACCATTGGGCATTTGTTAGTAGCCATTATTTTTGCAGAGCTGGCTGGACGAATTCCATTGAGCGGCTATTCCTATCAATGGGTGACACGTCTTGCCAACCCGGGGCTGGGTTGGTTTGCTGGCTGGATTGCCTTTTGCTTTCTCGTTATCGTAGTTCCAACTGTCGACTATGCGCTGGCTCCCATTATTGCCGAGATGTTTGGCTGGGATACAGGCTCCAAGACACTGGTCTGGATCGTGATTGGTACGCTAGTCGTACAAGCTTTATTAAACATTTATGGAGTGAAGCTGGCTACTCGCATTAATGATATCGCCGTGTACACGGAAGTGATCGGTATGGTTGGGATCGTTGTGGTGCTGGGAGCAGTTGTGATGTACAACGGGGCAAATTGGAGCATGCTGACCGATATCGGTACGGCTGCGACTCAATCGGACGGTTCGTACCTAGGCGCTTTTATCATGGCTGCCCTGATGGGTTCCTTTACATTGGTAGGCTTCGAGGCTGCTGCGAATCTCTCCGAGGAGACGATCAATGCGAAGAAAACGGTGCCTCGTGCCATGATTTTATCCGTATTACTGAGTGGTGTGATTGGTTTCTTGCTGTTGATCGTGATTTCTGTTGCCATTACGGATCTGCCGACTGTGCTCGGTGCAGCGAATCCAATTCCGTACATATTGCAAACAAGTCTTGGCTCCGCTGTATCCAGCTTCTTTCTGGTGCTTTGCCTCATTTCCATCTTCGCGTGCGGCTTGATCATCATGGCTTCCGCTTCCCGACTCATCTATGCGTTGTCACGTGACAATGTATTCTTCGCTTCCTCCATCTTCAAGAAGGTATCACCTCAGACTTCGGTACCAACAAACGCCGTTTTACTCGTTTTAGTGCTAGGTATTCTCGCTGTATTATTCGCCGATTCCCTGACCCTTCTGGTAGGAGCCACCTCGGTACTGCCAGCCCTTCTCTATCTGACAACGATTGCTGCTTATGCATGGAAACGCAAGGAACTGCCCAAATCGAAGTACTTTGACCTGGGCAAGTGGCGCACACCGCTCACTTTCCTTGCGATCGCATGGCTGATCTTTGAAATTGGCATCCTGACCATTCCGGAAAATTTCCATAGCGTAGCGATCGTGGCAGCTACCTTGCTGGCTATAGGTGTCATTTTGTATCATCTGCTGTTCCGCAAAGGGATTATGGAGGGCCGTATCGGTATAAAAGACAGAACATTCGGATTTGATGAAGAAAAAGAAGATCATTCCGCCTAGAATAATGAAAAAGGAGCCTGCAGTATGGAGAAGTATTTGCTGTCGATTGATCAGGGGACAACTGGGACCAAGGTGCTACTGGTAAATCACCATGGACGGGTTGCTGCTGAAAGCTATCAGAAGCACGCACAATATTATCCACAGTCCGGATGGGTGGAGCATAACCCGGAGGAGATCTGGGAAAAGGTCTTGATGGGAGTGGCCGACGTGCTGCTCAAGGGACGTACCGAACCTGAGCAGGTGGAAGCGGTAGGCCTGGCCAATCAGGGGGAAACGGTCCTCTTTTGGGATTCGGTAAGCGGAGAGTCGCTTTATCCGGCTGTTGTCTGGTCCTGCCGTCGCTCCGATCAAATCGCAGAGCGTTGGAAGGAGGATGGCGAATGGGCACAGAAGGTGGCCGAGAAGACCGGACTTTTGATTGACCCATATTTTTCTGCGACGAAAATCAGGTGGATGATGGAGGAAGTGCCTCTGGTGCAAGAAAAGATCCGACAGCGGCAGGCTTATTGCAGCACGCTTGACTCTTGGCTGATCTGGCAGATGACAGGAGGCGCCTCGTATGTAACCGATGCTTCCACTGCTGCTCGAACGCTGTTGTTTGCTCATCGGCAGGGGAAATGGGATGAGGAAATATTGCGGTATTTGGGAATAGAGGAAGACTGGCTACCGCAGGTTCGTCCAACAGTTGGTTCTTTTGGTAGGACGAATCCTGATAAATTTTGCGGCATCCAAGCACCGATTCTCGTCAGCCAGGTGGATCAACCAGCGGCCCTTTACGGTCATCTCTGCATTGAGCCGGGTATGTCCAAATGTACGTATGGCACGGGCTGCTTCGCTTACATGAACGTCGGAAACGAGCCGCCTGCTACGAAAGAGAGCGGACTTTTGACGACGCTCGTCTGGAAACGCGGGGGGCAACATACTTATGCGCTTGATGGCGCGGTTTATGCGGCGGGGTCAGCTCTCGAATGGGGAAAAGAGCAGCTTGGGCTGTATCAGGGTATAGACGAGCTACAACGATGGTCGGAGCAGTGGTATGAAGAACTGCAAAAGGGAGAAGCCCCAACCAACCTTTTATTTATCCCGGCATTGAATGGGATCGGCACACCGTACTGGAACTCGGAGGCGAGAGGGGTGTTTCTCGGACTCTCCCAGCATACTGACCGACCGCTACTGGCAAAAGCGATGCTGGAAGGGATCGCTCACCGTGTAGCGGATGTGTTTGTCACAATGGAACAGGCAGTCGGACAAAAGATTTCCGTTTTACGGGTAGATGGCGGCTTGACGGATAATCCGTATTTGATGCAGTTTCAGGCAGACCTGCTGGGTGTTCCGGTAGAGGTGCCGCAGATCAATGAAACAACAGCGATGGGGATTGCGTTTCTACTCGGGGAAGAGTGCGGCTGGTGGTCGGTGAAAGAATTGGAAGCGCGAATGAAGGTAGGGCGTCGCTATGAACCGACACTTGATGAATCGGTGAGGAATAGACTGCGTGGGCGTTGGAACAAGGCGGTTCACCTTCTGTTACAGGTAAGCGAAGGATAACGTAAAAAAAAGCAACCAACTGCCAAAGCGAGCACAATGCTTTTGGCGGATTGGTTGCTTTTTTTACTTCTTCAACTCGAGCGCAGGCTCCCAGCCAAAGCTGTCAAACCACTGCTTTTGTCTAAAGTTCGAGAGAGCTTGTCTCACATAAGGAATGATGTTCGGGGGTAATTTATCCATGTCCACCCATACGAGCTCATCGCATTTATTCGGCTCGGCATTGACTATTTCTCCGTGCCATTTTGTGGCAGCGACAAAAAAATCGATACGCTCATCATTAGAGCGGCGATGCATGACGCCTACCATCTCCAAGCTCGCTGGATCGATGTCAATTCCGCATTCTTCTTTGGCCTCGCGGATCGCGGCAGTCTTTACTTCTTCATTCCCGTCCAGATGTCCAGCGGGAACACTGTAATTGCCGTCTTCGTAGCCGGTATTGTAGCGACGTAATAACAAGATCTGCGCATCCTTCACCAGGAAAAGGTGAACGGCTACCTGCATCGAGAAGCGCTCTTTTTGCATGCGAATTCTCCTCTATTAATGATATTCTTCCGGGCGATGATTCTCGGCAGCTTGTCTACGGCGTTCCATTCTGTTTTTTTTCAAAATCGGAGAGCTGGTCAAGGCAAAGAGCAGCATACCAATTCCAGCAACACCTAAAACGATCCCGATAGTAAGATACAGCCAATTCATTGAAAAAGACCTCCTTAATTCATGCAAAGCGAACATGATTATGAATGGGAACTATGCTATAATGGCACAGTGTGTTTTTACTTGATTCTCGGTAGTAATTTCTAGAAAACGCAGGGAGGATTTTGCGAGATGACTCAGCAAACGTCTGTTGATCAGCTATCCATTAATACCATCCGCACGCTGGCGATTGATGCCATTGAGAAGGCGAATTCCGGTCACCCGGGAATGCCGATGGGTGCAGCTCCTATGGCACATGTACTGTGGAGCCGCTTTATGAAAGTAAATCCGAGCAATCCAAAATGGATTGACCGTGACCGTTTTGTCCTCTCAGCTGGACATGGCTCTATGCTATTATACTCGATGTTGCATCTGATGAAATACGATGTTTCACTGGAAGACCTACATAACTTCCGTCAATGGGGCAGCAAAACGCCTGGTCACCCTGAGTTTGGACACACAGCGGGTGTCGACGCGACAACGGGTCCTTTGGGACAAGGGATCGCCATGGCTGTTGGTATGGCGATGGCGGAAAAGCACATGGCAGCTGTTTACAACCGCGACAATTTTGACATCGTTGACCATTACACATACGTAATCTGCGGCGACGGTGACCTGATGGAGGGTGTATCCAGCGAGGCTTCTTCTCTGGCTGCTCACCTGAAACTGGGCAAAATGATCGTGCTCTATGATTCGAACGATATCTCTCTGGATGGCGAGCTTTCCCGTTCCTTCTCTGAAAACGTAGCGGGTCGCTACCAAGCGTATGGTTGGCAATACATTCGCGTAGAAGACGGCAATGATCTGGCTGCTATTGACGCGGCTATCGCAGAAGCGAAAAAAGATTTGGATCGTCCTACCTTGATTGAAGTAAAAACCGTCATTGGATACGGAAGCCCGAACAAAGGCGGCTCCAGCTCTTCTCACGGCGCTCCGCTTGGAAAAGACGAAGTGAAGCTGACAAAAGCAAACTACGAGTGGCACCATGAAAGTGAGTTCCACGTACCACAAGAAGTGACTGATTTCTATGCTGGCTTGGCTGACGCTGGAGAAAAAGCAGAAGCTGCTTGGCGTGACCTGTTTGCAGCTTACGCAAAAGCGTATCCGGAACTGGCACTGCAATTTACGACTGCACAAGAAGGCCATCTGCCTACTGGTTGGGACAACCATATGCCAACGTATGAAGCTGGTGCAAAGTTGGCGACACGCGTTGCTTCCGGTAATGCGATCAATGCATTGGCAAACAGCGTTCCATTCTTCCTGGGCGGATCCGCTGACTTGGCACATTCCAACAACACAGTGATTAAAGAAGCGGGCAACTTCCTGCCAGGTTCTTACGATGGCCGTAACATTTGGTTTGGTGTTCGCGAATTCGCGATGGGTGCAGCCCTCAACGGTATGGCTCTCCACGGTGGCGTTAAAGTATACGGCGGTACATTCTTCGTGTTCTCCGACTACGTGCGTCCGGCGATTCGCCTCTCTGCACTGATGAAGCAGCCAGTTGTCTACGTATTTACACATGACTCGATCGCAGTTGGTGAAGACGGACCGACGCATGAGCCGATTGAACAACTCGCTTCCTTGCGTGCGATGCCAGGCTTGACCATTCTTCGTCCGTCTGATGCAGTGGAGACGAACGAGGCTTGGAAATATGCTGTATCCCGTACAGATGAGCCAGTCGTTCTGGTACTGACTCGTCAAAACTTGCCAGTTCTGCCTGAGACCATGGAGAAAGCGGCAGAAGGCGTGAGCAAAGGTGCGTATGTTCTCGCAGACGCGCCAAGCGGCAACCCGCAGCTCATCCTGTTGGCAACGGGTTCTGAGGTATCCCTCGTGATGCAGGCGCGTGAGCAACTCCTCGCGAAAGGTATTGAAACACGCGTTGTTTCCATGCCGAGCTGGAACCTGTTCGAGCGTCAACCGAAAGAGTATCGCGACGCTGTGATTCCACCGGCTGTAAAAGCACGCGTGGCGGTAGAAATGGGCTCTCCAATGGGGTGGGAGCGTTACGCTGGCGATAGCGGTACAGTCATCGCAATCGATCAGTTTGGCGCATCTGCACCAGGCGAGCGCATCATGAAGGAATACGGCTTCACGGTAGAAAATGTTGTGGCTGAAGCAGAAAAACTGCTGAAATAAATCGTAAACCTTTAGGAAAAAGCCTATCTTCTGTTTCAGGAGATAGGCTTTTCCAGTGACAAACGGAATTTTGTATGGAATGATAGACTACAACCCAAAACAGAAACTTTTTTGAAATGGGACCGTCTATATAAGATGTGGGGGAGAGAGAGAAAATCAGGAGGTAAATAATGGCAACAAAGGCCAAGAAGAAAGTCAGGAAGAAAAAGAACAACTTGCTGATGATTGCCGTATCGTTTGCAATATTCCTTTTCCTTAGTGTGATCGGAGGCTACTTCGCCCTGTTGTATGCGGGAGACCGGATGATTGAGCAAAACGTACAAAAGCTACAGGACTTGAAAGCAGAACCAACTGTCATATACGACAAAAACGGGAAAGAGATGACGAGTCTGATTCGTCAGAAAAACCGTGTATACAAACCGATTAATGAAATGCCAAAGACTTTGATCAATGCTTTCCTCGCTGTTGAGGATAAGCGCTTTTACGAACACAAGGGCGTCGATATGGTTCGGATCGGTGGCGCCATCGTCAATGATATTAAAAAAGGATCGTTAGCTGAAGGGGGAAGTACCATTACCCAACAGCTGGCAAGAAACGTCTTTCTCACCCTAGACCAAACGTTCTGGCGTAAAACAAAAGAAATGAGTATCGCGATTGGCTTGGAGCGCAAGTACTCCAAGGATCAAATTTTAGAGATGTACTTGAACCGCGTTTATTTGGGCGAAGGGGAATTTGGGGTAGAGGATGCTGCCCAGTACTACTTCGGTAAATCGGTAAGCGATGAGAACTTTACCGTTGCGGAAGCAGCGATGCTGGCAGCTATTCCAAAAGCACCGACCACTTATTCACCTTTTAACAATCCAGAAAAGGCGAAACTGCGTCGAGATACCGTCATTCGACTGATGCATGAGCAAGGAATCATTACCGATGAGCAAAAAGAGGCAGCTCAAGCAGAGCCGTTGCCGAAAGAGCCGCATGAAGTAGCGGGTGCGAGCTTGAAAAAAGGCTATCGCGCGTTTTTTGACAATATGGTAGAAGAATCCGAAGCCAAGTTCGGCGTGACAGAAGAAGAACTGTACCGCGGGGGCTGGAACATTTACACGACCTTCGACCCGAAAGTACAGGATGCCATGGTAGAGGAATATGCCAATGCCAAAAACTTCCCGAAAGACGGCGCCAAGCGCGGTGTAGAATCATCGATGATTGTCATCGACGCGAAAACAGGCGGAATTGCCGGGATGATGGGCGGACGCAACTATGCGCCAAAAGGCTTTAACTATGCGACAGACATGAAGCGTCAGCCGGGCTCCAGCTTTAAGCCGATTGCGGTGTTCGCTCCGGCGGTAAATAAAGATATTAACAAATGGAACTCGAATTCGCAGTTGAGTAACAAAAGGCAGAGCTTCAATGGCTATGAGCCGCGCAACTACAATAACCGATACACGGAAACAATGAGCATGAACCGGGCGATGATCGACTCCGCGAATATCCCGCCGGTATGGCTGTTAAATGAAATTGGTGTACCAGAAAGCTTGGAATACCTCAAGAAAGTCGGTATTGAGCTGACTCCGAACGATCGAAACCTGGCAATCGCCCTTGGGGGATTGAGTGTAGGTACGTCCCCGTTGGAAATGGCTCAGGCGTACACGCCTTTTGTCAATGGAGGGGTAGTGTCTGAGACGCACTCGATCACGAAGGTGGAGAACAAGGACGAGGGTGTTGTCCGTGAATATAAGCCTAAACAAACTGAGGCACTGAAGCCGGAAGCAGCTTGGGAGATTCACACCATGCTGGAGAGAGCGGTTCAGGAAGGTACAGGGAAGGCAGCGCGTATCTCTGGCCGCCATGTTGCAGGTAAAACCGGTACGACACAATCGATTGCAGGAGATAGTAAAGCAAACAAGGATGCTTGGTTCGTTGGATATACTCCGGAATATGTCGGTGCCGTTTGGATGGGCTTCGATCCGGAGGACAAACAGCATTTGATGCATCAAGGAAGTAGCATGACGGCACAAATGTTCTCCAAAGTGTTGGCAACAGCGTTAAAAGGTGTACCGTCATCGGACTTCGTTCGACCAGCAGGAGCGGTAGAACATAAAGAGGTGGAAGTAGAACCAGAGCTCCAAATGGCTGCAGACATGTCATTGGACCCAAGTACGAATAAATTGATGGTCGTGCTTAGCTGGATTGGTGGAGCTGACGGCAATACGTACGATCTGTACCGCATTAGCGAAAACGGCGAAAGACAGCTCATCTCTGCGGGTATGAAGGAAACCTCTTATGTAGATGTCCTTGATAGTCCGAAACAGTATCGTTATCAAGTCGTTCCGCGAAATGCACAAGGCGAGGAAGGCACACCTTCAAAAGAAGTCCCAATCGACTCCAAAAAGCTGGAGAATATGCTTAATGGAGATCCTGGTCATAACGAGGAAGGCAACGATCAGGGGCAGAATCCGGGTGGTACCGAAAATGGAAACGGTGAAAATCCACCTGACCAAGGTACCGGAGAAGCTGGTGAGCATACAAATAATGGAGATGGTGGGCAATCGCCAAATCCGGGAACAGGTGAGGTTCCACCGGACATTGTGAATCCAGATCCTAGTCAGACAAATGGTTCCTCCAATGAAATTCAATTACCGCCACCTCCACAAGAGGAGGGGCAGAACCAGTTCCCAGATGCATCAAACGGCTAAAGATTAGCCCAGCAAGAACGATTCAAAACCGATTCGACTATTTGCACAGGTTCTTTCGCGTGGTACAATACCAATAAATCGGGAGACAGGGGGGACAGTCCATGTCTGGCTACGCACAAAGAGATCTACCCACATTTTTCAAAGAACAGTTACGCCAAACCAAGGTGAATTTTGAGCGAGCTCTTGACTGTAAACACACCGATTTCGATGATCTTTACCCATACATGAACGAACAGCCACAGTTCTTCTGGTACAAACGTTACGTGGCTTGGTCAGAATTGCTGACCGTCGTACGTCTAGCTGAACAATTGGGTATTGAGTGGACAGAGGATTTCAGTGAGCAGCAGGTAGAATTCATTCAAGGCAAGGTTCTGCAAGGAAAAGTGCTCGATTATTGGAACCCGGAAGAAGAACAAGAAGAATCGATGAGAGAATTGGAAGAAGAAAAATAAATGTGATCGTAAAAACATGGCGCGTTCCCACTTGCGGGAACGCGCTTTTTTGCGTGCGCGAAGCAAAACTCACTTTTGATAGTCACAGTGTCTAACATTTCATACATGTTCATGAATTTTTGTAAAAAAATGTATACATTCTCCCTCTTCTTTTCAGTAATATGTATTGGCACCATAATTGCAATTCTAACAGCGTGTATTTTATTACATTCCAAATGGAGAGAAGGTGAACTTGCCCAATCCAAATACGGCTTCCACGCAACAAACGAAAATGCGGTTTCCATTCAAAGGAGGTTTGCTCATTCATGAAGAAAAAGCGTCACACGGCACACACAGGCCGCATAATGGCTGGTGTCCTTCTCTCGACATCATTTCTAGTGGGGACGGTTGGAACTCCTGTCCAAGCCTTGGCAGTCAAAGATTATTCAAGTGCGCTCGCTAGGGATGGGAGTCAAAACGTTCCGCCTTCAGGAAAACCTGTGGAGAGGAAGCTGGACCCAATCACCTCGTTTCAGCATCAATCCAGTGATGAAGCAGGGGAATATCCGCATCCAGTGGAGCCAATCTGGAGTGTAGAGGAGCAAGAGTCTTCTAACGAACAGCAGCGGAGCATGAAGGCAAATGTCGAAAAGTACACGATGTCAGATTTGAACAAGCTCAGCTACGATGAATTAGTCAATGTACTGGTGAAGATCAACTGGGAGCAGATTCCTGAACTATTCGACTTTACCCCCGATTCGTATGCCTTTTATAACGATCGTCAGCGCGTTCAGGCCATCATTGACGCATTGCAAGTCAGAGGCACACAATACTCCAGCAGCGATTCTAAAGGAATTGACACGTTGGTTGAGGTGCTTCGCTCTGGATATTACCTCGGGTACTACCATCAGGAATTATCCTATCTCAATCAGAGAAGTGAGCATCAAAAAGTGTTCCCTGCTCTGCATGCCATTGCAGACAATCCGAATTTCAAATTAGGGACAGATGCTCAAAATGAGGTGATAGGTGCATTTGGTGGACTCATCGGAAACACTTTTGTAAGCGCTTCCCTCGTAGAGAAAGCTGCACCGATCATCCGTCAATATGAAGAACAAATGGATACTTTCATTACGCAGCGGAGTGCGGGTGATGCTGTTTTCCGTATCATGAGCCAGTTTAGCTATATTCTGATGTGGAGAGTGGATGAACCAACCAAGCAACAGGAGTTTTACGGCAAAATAGATACGTATCTGAACGAGCTGGGAAATCTCGCCTTGCATGGCGATACAGATGAAGCGAAAGAATGGGTCCTCGACAATGGTTTTTATCACAGTGCTTATTTGGGAGAATACCATTCCAATCCGAATAAGGGTAACGAGGTCCTCACAGAAGCGTTAGAGCTTTATCCGTATGTGGGACTTCAGTATATGCAGGTAGCGAAGCTGATCCAGACGGTCTATGGCGGAAAAGATGCGCAGGGAAGGGACATTCAGTTCAACAAGATTCGTGAGGATGCGATGGAAAAGTATCTGCCCAAAGAGTACACATTTGATGACGGGAGCGTCGTCATGAAAACAGGCGGTGATGTCACAGAAGAAAAAGTCAAACGGTTATATTGGGCGGCAAAAGAGGTAAAAGCTCAGTTTCATCGGATGGCAGGACGAGATGAACCGATGGAGGAAGGGAACCCCGACGATATTTTGACCATTGTCCTTTACAATAGTCCTTCAGAGTACAAGATGAACAACCCCCTGTACGGCTATGAAACGGACAACGGAGGCATGTATATCGAGGGGAAAGGAACCTTCTTCACCTACGAGCGAACACCGCAGCAGAGTACGTACACACTGGAAGAATTGTTCCGCCATGAATTCACGCACTATTTGCAGGGGCGCTACGCTATCCCTGGCTTGTGGAATGAAGGCCCGATTTACAGAGATGAGAGACTGTCATGGTTTGAAGAAGGCGGAGCGGAGCTCTTTGCAGGCTCCACGCGAACAACAGGTGTTCTGCCTCGAAAATCCATGGTCAACAATCTGATTCGCTTTGGACAAAATAATTGGTATACGGCCTCTCAAACTTTGCACGCACGCTACGGCACATGGGACTTTTATACGTATTCATACGCCTTGCAGTATCACATGATGAAAGAGGACTGGAACAAGCTCGATGATATCATGGATTACATAGAGGCCAATAACGTGGATGGTTATGACCAGTTAATCCGTACGCTCAGCAATGATTCAGAGCTGAATCGGGATTACCACCGTACCATGGAATCGTTGGTAGACAGCTATCCTGATCTGACCGTGCCGCTGGTGTCGGACGACTATCTGGTCCCGCCAGACCTTAAAGCAAGTGCAGAAATCTTTCAGGAAATTGAAGATGTCACCGGATTGCAAAATGTATCTACCAAAAGGCACGGTTCAGAGTTCTTCCAAACCTTTACGTTAACAGGCACGTACACGGGTACGCAGGCAGAAGGGGAGAAGCAAGACTGGGAGACGATGAGTCGCATCACAGACGAGTTTTTAACCACGCTTACTTCTCATCCATGGAACGGCTACAAAACCGTAACCGCCTACTTTACCAACTACAGAGTAAATGCGTCCAATCAGTTTGAATATGATGTCACGTTCCACGGGATACTTCCAGAACAAGGAAATGGAGAGAATCAGCCGCCTGTTATTGTCATGAACGGCCCGGCAAAAGCAGCCGTAAAAGAGGAAGTGACGTTTAGCAGTAACGGAAGCTCCGATCCGGATGGCAGCATCGTATCTTATCTGTGGGAATTTGGAGATGGCAAAAGCAGCAGTGATCCCAATCCTATGCATGTCTACGAAAATCAGGGAGAATATACCGTGAAGCTACGAGTAACGGATAACAAAGGAGCCGTTACTGCGAAATCGATTACAATTACGATCGAGGAGCAGGGTGGAGAAATTGGGGAAAAGGAACAAGAGCCAAACAACAGCTTTTCAGAGGCAAATCGGTTGAAAAGCAATGTGGAGTTGAGTGGTCAAACAAGCAAACAAGACGACAAGGACATTTTTGCCTTGAAGGTATTGAGCAACGGAACGGTGAAAATCAACGTAACGAGTGAGCACGATACTGGTTTGAACTGGGTCGTTCACCACGAGGATGATCTGCATAATTATTTCGCTTACCCCAAGACCTCAGGAAAAACGCTTTCCGGTGAGTTTGAAGCAACTCCGGGTACCTATTATTTGTCCGTGTACAACTTTAACGGTGAGACCATTCCATACAAAGTAACCGCGGAATTGCCAGAAGAAGAAACAGAACCAACCGAAACGGAGCCGAACAATTCATTCGATGACGCGAATGCGCTACAGTTGGGCGAAGAGATAAGTGGTCAAACCGATCGTACAGATGACAAGGACACGTATATCATTCAGGTTGAAGAGGAAGGGATCGTTCAAGTTACGGTGAGCAGCGAGAAGGACGAAGGCTTAAACTGGGTGGTGTTTCATGAAGATGATCTCGAAACGTATTTCGCCTACCCCGAAAACACAGGTAAGAAACTGACGGGAGAATTTGAGGCAAAACCAGGGAAATATTACTTGTTGGTCTACAACAATAACAACACGAAGATTCCGTACAAAGTGATCGTGAACGCAGAGTAATCTCTCCATTCAAAGGAAAAAGCCTTTCTACCCCTTTTTTAAAAACGGGATAGAAGGGCTTTTTTCGTTTGATAAGCGTCTGGTAAAAATCAGCGCGTAACGGTATGGCGTTCCGCACGTCTTTTCTTTACGTAACCAAAGAATCAATGGAGCCAATTGTAAATGACTTGTGGCGTCTCTTCCTCAGGGCCAGCCGGGAGAACGAATGGAACAGGATTGCTCCAAGGCTGGGCAGAGGACGGGGCATTGGAAATAATGAACTCTGTCCCCAATGAAACAAAGGTGTACAGCTCCTCGACAGCGGCATTGTACAAGCGAACACATCCGAGTGAAACTGATGAGCCGATGCTCTCGGGATGATTTGTCCCGTGGATGGCATACCCGCTCTCCTGAAAGACCATGCCCCTCGTTCCATAAATATTGTCATGTCCGCGGGGCTGATTGATTTTTTGTTGAATGGTATAGTAGCCTTCGGGTGTTGAACCGTTTTTGCCTATGGCGACGGGATAGCTGCGCACCAGATGGGAACCGCTGATGAGCTGCATCGTATGTGTCGAGGTAGTCAAGTGAAGCTGTAACGGTTCGAAAGGCGCCACTGGCTCCGGATAGCCGGGAAGCGGCAGCACATTGCGCAAGCTGTCCCATGCGGACTCTGGCGAGAAGGCTTTGGGATGATACGGATAGCTTTTTAACAAAAGTCTCTTTGGTGGTACTGGAATTTGCGGCAAATAATTGCCTGGATAAGCGCCAGCCAGATCAGACAGTTGGGCAGGCAATGTACCCGTTTGCTGATAATAGCGGTACAAGGCGTTTCGCAAGATCAGTACATGCTGGAGGGTTAGCTGCTCATCCGTGAGTTCTGCCTTACCTGTGGCAAGTGTCGGTTCTCGTTCCAACTGCACAGGTTTATCCCACCATTTTTCACTGAGAACAGTCCGACTCGTCGGATTGTAACGCAAGATGCCTCGGACTTCGCGCGGCTGATAAAACAGCAAGGGACGGAACAACGGCGAACCAGGTACTTCCGGGACAACCATCACCGTAAAAGGCTGCGTAAGAGCAGGACGCCGGGACTCTACATAGCGCCGGACCTGTTCAGATAGCTCACGGGCACTGAGTGTAGGAGGGACTGCGATGACCTCGACATGTGGCTGCGTTTGGGCTGTTGTCAGTACGGGCTGTTTGGCAGCTTGCGGCGTTGTCTTGGGTGACGCATCTCTCAACGGTCCGGGCGAAAAAGCGAATTGAAAATAGAGAAACAAGAGCGAAGCCAAGAGTAAACGTGTTCGATTGCCCAAGGAATTGCGCTGTCGCTCCCGCAGCAGTCTTTGATAAGCATCACGCGTCTCGTTGTAATACGAGCCTTGCTTGGATACGAGACCACGTCTGTACGCTTCGAGAGCCTGTTCCGAGTTGCCTTGTGCTTCTCGTTCTTGGCCAAGGTGAAACCAGCCGATGGCTTCGTTTGGATACTGAGTCGTATACCACCGGTAAAAGGCGAGGTCGCTCTGATCCGGATATTTCATATGAAATGTACTTTTTTCCTGAAGAAAGGAAACCTTGTCCACGGATACTTCTCCCCCAAATAAATGAGCGTTTAAAAAGGCGCCCTTATAAGGATGTATCGGCGGGAGTCGGGAAAATAATGAGAGTGGAGGTCAAAAATGGTTTATTTACGAACGATCAAGCTGCTGAGAGAGGATTTTCCGAACACGAAAGAATATCCTTTTCACCTGCCCTCCTTGCGCAAGTTGGAAGCAATCGAGCTTGATAGCAGTGTCACTTTTTTTGTAGGAGAGAATGGCTCGGGTAAATCTACGTTGCTTGAGGCTGTTGCCTATCAATGTGGTTTCCATACGGCTGGCGGATCGCGTAACAATTTTTATGAAGTGCATCGCTCGGAGGCGAGTCTGGGTGACTACATACGCCTTTCCTGGCTTCCTAAAATAACGAATGGCTTTTTCTTACGGGCTGAGAGCTTTTATCAGTTTGCCAGTCATATAGATCAGACGGGCTCCGAAAGCTATAAAAACTACGGTGGACGCTCGCTGCATGAGCAGTCGCACGGAGAATCTTTTTTCGCGCTGTTTGCCAATCGCTTCAACGGCAGGGGAATCTACCTGCTGGATGAGCCCGAGGCTGCTCTTTCACCCAAGCGGCAGATTGCTTTTCTTTATCTCATGCGTGATTTGATAGAAGAAGGCGCCCAATTCATTATTGCGACGCATTCGCCGATTCTGTTGGGTTATCCCGGAGCGACTATCCTCAATTTTGACGAATCGCCCGCTCAAGAGGTGAAATATCGGGATACAGAGCACTATCAATTGACGCGTCGTTTCCTGGAGAAGCCCGATCTATTTTTCGATGAAAAATAATTTTCATTTTTCCTGTCACAAAAATCTCCTTGGCGGTTTCTATTAGATGAACGAAGCAGTAGAGGCATTCGTCAATAGCGCACGCAGGAAGGAGGAATCCAGTGGAGGTGCAAGCAAACCTGGTGATGAACCATGCTCGAGTAGAGGATCATACAGATTCCTTTCAAGAATTGTTTACGACCTATTATCCGTTTGTGGTCAGACAGATCATGCGAATTGTGAAAGATCAGCAGACGGCAGAAGATATTGCACAGGATGTATTTCTCTCCTTTTACCATACCGATCGCACGGTGATCGAACATATCCCGGCATGGCTGTCCAAGTCCGCACTCTACGCAGCGTACAATTATCTTCGTTCAGAAAAACGCAGGTACGCAAGACAAGAGCGAAGTGCATCTGAGCAAGAACATGTCAGCCCTTCTTCAGAAGAGATGTGGCTTGCAAAAGAGTCCCAGAGTGTCGTCCGTGATGTGCTAGAGGAGCTAGACGAGCGGGAGCGAACCTTGCTGGTCATGAAATATTCCGGATTTCCTTATGCGGAGTTGGCGAAAGCGACTGGCACGCAGATCAGCTCGGTGGGAACACTCCTCGCGAGAG
This sequence comes from Brevibacillus sp. MS2.2, assembly GCF_013284345.1. Taxonomy (NCBI): domain Bacteria; kingdom Bacillati; phylum Bacillota; class Bacilli; order Caryophanales; family Paenibacillaceae; genus Brevibacillus; species Brevibacillus sp. MS2.2. The sequence goes on along the minus strand of NZ_JABSUZ010000012.1, from coordinate 67,002 downwards.
CGAAAAGTAAATTTCGTACCATCTATGGCCGGATGAGGGGGGAAGAGGAATGAAATGTGCCGATACAGGCTTTGTCCAGGCGTTCTTGGACGGTGAAAGCAGCTCAAAAGAAAGTAAGCAATTCCTGCTTCATCTGGAGTACTGTGAAACCTGCCGTACACAGCTGGACGAACTGTCCGCTTTGGATAGTTGGACGCGTGAGAAGATGGAGCATGCTTTTTCCGAGACAAACGATGTGAGGGTCAATACGGAAGCAGCGTGGCAGCGTTTTTCGCAAACAATCGAGAAACCGACGAACACGAATGCACAAGATCGACAAGCGATAACCAATCGAGCAACAATCAGAAGGAGCTGGAATCAGATGAACAAGCAAACAAAAAGATGGGTGACAGGTGCTTCGGCAGCAGCAGTATTGGCTGTGTCCCTGTCCTTCCCCCAAGTACAAGCAGCAGCGAACGATTTTCTGTCCATTTTCCGCATGGATAAAGTTGAATTCGTCAAAGTGACGCAAGAGGATCTGCAAGAGATCGAACAATGGATCGCTAACGGAAATGTGGGCGAAATCGAACTGAATGGGATCGGGAAAATCTGGATTGATGAAAACGATCAAGAGAAGCTCGAACAAAGAAACCATTATTACAACAGCAAAGAAGCCGCTGTAAAGGCTGGAGTGAAGCTGCCTGAGCTGCCGAAAGATGTCACGGTGGATAGCGTAGACGTCAATTCTCCTTACACTATGTACATGGAAATCGATGCTGATCGTGCAAACAAGCTACTGGCGCAATTGCAGGTAGAGGCGCGTTTTGATGAAAAGCTGAGTGGCAAACGCTTCTCCTTGAAGATTCCACAGATGCAGCAGGTCAGGATGCTTGCCGGAAAAGATAATATTAGCTACTTTGTCGTAGGCGCTCCTGAGCTAAGCGCACCAGAGGGAATCGATCTGGCACAGCTTCGCGAGACACTTTTGGCCCTGCCGTTCATTCCAGATCAAGTGAAAAGGCAGATGATTAGCATCGAAGACTGGCAGCATACCCTCCCTGTGCCATACATGGTAGACGGCGAGAGCAAGATGAAGGAAGTAAAAGTGAATGGTCAAAACGGAATGCTGATCACAGGTAAATACAATGCGCATCTGATGTGGCAGCAGGATGGACAGATTCACATGCTGGAAGGCAGCGAAAAGAACGCGGATGGGCTGTTGGATTTTGCAAATCAACTGAAATAAGTAAACAAGTAGTGGGGCAATGGCAGAGTTTTCCTGAAAAGGGAGGGCTCTGCTTTGTCCCGTTTGCAATGGAGAAAGTGAGGTAAGCGATGTCAGATTATGTGATAGAGACCTGGGAGTTGACCAAGCAATATAACGGGAAAGCTGGCTGCAAAAATATTACGCTACAAGTACCGCGCGGCTCCGTATTTGGTTTCCTCGGGCAAAATGGAGCGGGTAAAAGTACCTTTGTCCGAACGATGCTCGGGTTACTGCACCCAACGAATGGCAAAGCGGTTATGCTTGGGCAGCCGATTGGCAGTGTAGAATCAAGGAAAAAGGTGGGGTACTTGCCAGAGCTGTTCCGCTATCCAGATTGGTTGACGGGCCAGCAGCTCTTGGAGCATCATGCCGAGTTGTGTGGATTAACACATCGCGAGAGCAATTCCGTGATAAAAAATGTCGTTGAGCTGGTTGGAATGGCTGGACGCGAGCGTGAACGTATTCGAGGCTATTCCAAAGGCATGCAGCAGCGTATCGGGATTGCCTGCGCTCTCTTGTCCGATCCAGAGCTGATCTTTCTCGATGAGCCGACCTCCGCACTGGATCCAATCGGGCGAAAAGAAGTACGCGAGCTGATTGCGCGGCTGCGTGACCAGGGAAAGACGATTTTTCTCAACAGTCATCTACTGAGTGAAATGGAGAGCGTGTGCAACTACGTCGGGATCATTCACCGCAGTGAGCTGGTCGTACATGGCGACTGGCGAAAGCTGAGCAGCGTCCAACCACAAATTGAATTGACAGTGGACAAGGATAGTGCAGGTCTTCATAACGTGCTTCCTTCCTTCGTCACAGAGAGTCGTCTCGTAAGACAAGAGGAAGACCGTGTTACATGGTTAATGACGCTGGATCAGGACGATCGGGTACCCGCTCTGTTGCAACAGTTGATTGCATCCGGGGCTGGGGTACACGAAGTCGTGCGCAAGCAGCAATCACTGGAAGACGTATTCCTGTACTGGGTGCAAAGAAAGGAGGGGGAACGACATGTGGCCGATCATCAAAATCACGTATAGAGAAATGATCTCCAAGCGTATTTTCACGATTACGCTGATCATGTCGCTGGCCTTCCTGTTGCTGTTTGGACTTGCCACAGGCTATGCGGTTAAAGAAATGAAGGATATGTTAGGGGAAGCGGGCGTGGAGAGATTGTTGGAAAAGCAGGTTCTCTCCACGCAGATGCTGGGCATGGGCTTGTACTTTGGCTCTGTCATTACGGCACTCCTGGCAATTTTGAGCAGTGTAGGAAGCATTGCCTCTGAAATCGAAAGCCATCAAATCGATACGTGGCTGGCACGAGCACTCCCTCGCTACAAATATGTACTGGGAAAATTTTTCGGGTTAGCGAGTATGCTGGGGTTGTACGCACTCCTGATGTTTACCGGATTATTGGCGATCAACCAATGGGTGGGGGAAGGTATGCTGGCTGTTCAGGTGGATGCTAGCCAAATCCTGAAAGCATCTGCTTTCTTCGTTAGCATGCCGATCATTCTTGTCTGTGTAGCTATGCTTTTAAGCAGTATCACCACCACGGTGACGGGTGGTATTATCCTGATCATTCTGTACGGGATCAGCTTCGTTGGCGGCTTTATTGAGCAGCTCGGTGCGGTCTTTAGCAATAGCTCGCTTACCAACATCGGGATTATTTCCAGTCTGCTCTTCCCAGCAGATTCATTGTTCAGGCAAGCGACACTTTCGTTATTTGATTCGGCTGACGATCCGCTGTCCTTTGCTTCGCAAGGCATTTTCGGTACGACTTCGCCTCCGAGTACTGCGATGCTCATCTACACCATTCTTTATGGCGTCGTAGCGTTGGGGCTGTCCATTCGAGTGTTTCAAAAGCGAGATGTATAAGAAAAACAAGAGGGAACGGCTGATTGATGCCGTTCTTTTTCTTTTCTTCCTTTCACGAAAGGCCTCTTTTTTATGTACATGCAAGCTCAGATCACCATATGCGCATTTCGTGATTTTTATGATGTTAATAGAGGAAATGCGGTTAAAACAGTTTATGCGCATATTCTATTCGGATTTTTACGAACATTGTTATAATGACAGCACAATATGAAAGCGCATTCGTCATGGTTGCTACAACATCATTGTAAGCGCATTCTTGCAAGGGGGAACTAGGATATGCTGGCATTACTTGGATTTCTCATGGTAGCCGTTTTCATGTACTTGATTATGTCGAGACGGCTTTCGGCATTAGTTGCTTTAATTGTTGTTCCTGTTGTTTTTGCGTTGATTAGCGGATTTGGTACAGAAATTGGCGACATGATGCTTGCAGGCATCAAGAAAATTGCGCCTACGGGAATTATGCTGTTGTTCGCCATTCTGTACTTTGGGGTCATGATGGATGCAGGTCTATTTGATCCATTAATTAAGAAAATCGTGAAAATTGTGAAGGGTGACCCACTGAAGGTTATTGTAGGTACAGCGATTCTCGCTACCTTGGTTGCACTGGATGGAGATGGAACCACGACTTATATGATTACTGTTACGGCGATGCTGCCTTTGTATCGCAAGCTGGGAATCAGACCGATGATTTTGGCAGTCATGCCGATGCTCGCACTCGGTGTCATGAACATGACGCCTTGGGGTGGACCGACAGCCCGTGTCATGAGTGTACTTCATATGGATGTTTCCGATATTTTTGTCCCTGTTATTCCTGTGATGATTGGCGGAATTGCGTGGGTGATGATCGTAGCCTGTATTCTGGGCAAACAAGAGCGTAAGCGTCTGGGGATTATGGAGATACCAGATGAAGATTTGCAATCGCTTGCAGGACAGGAAGTAGCGGCGACGGATGAGACTGCTGAGACTGCTGAGACTGCTGCACTGAAACGTCCGCGACTGATCTGGTTCAATCTGTTGTTGACAGCAGCCTTGATGGTCGGTCTGATTACGAGCTTCTTGCCATTGCCGACAATGTTCATGCTCGCTTTTGCCATTGCCCTGTTTATTAACTATCCGAAAATGCAAGATCAGAAAGAGCGAATTGCAGCCCACGCAGCTAACGCACTGGCTACCGTGTCCATGGTTTTCGCTGCGGGAATCTTTACAGGTATCCTGACCGAAACGAAAATGATCGATGCGATGGCGAGCACACTCGTTTCCTGGATTCCGGATTCACTTGGCTCCCATATGCCTCTGCTCGTAGCGCTGACAAGCATGCCATTCACCTATTTCATGTCGAACGATGCGTATTACTTCGGGATCGTTCCAATCCTGGCGAATGCAGCAGCAGCTTACGGAATCGATCCGGCGGAAATTGGTCGCGCTTCCATCCTGGGTCAACCGCTGCATGTACTCAGCCCGTTGTTTGCAGCACAATACCTGTTGATCGGAATGGTTGGGGTCGATTATGCGGAAACCCAAAAGTTCATCCTGAAATGGGCGTTTGGAACATCGATCGTGATGATTGCGCTTGCTCTTCTTACCGGAGTCATCTCGTTCTAGTCAACTATAAAAAGGAAGAAATAAAAAAAGAGGCCTGCTCATGGCCTCTTTTTTCGTCATCAAGCGAAATGAGATACAATGAGAAGAAGAGGAGGGAACGATGTGCGTTTTCACAGCAAGCTGATGTTGATTATTTGCTCGCTCCTTTTTGGCGTGATTGTCATACTCGGTACGATGTTTGAACAGATGCTGGCAGGCGTATTGGAGCATGAGATCGGGACGCGCGCACTGCATACCGCCAAGACCGTCGCGCAGATGTCCGAGATCAAACAGGCGTTTGACGCAGAAGATCCTGCCAAGATTATCAATCCAATCGTGGAAAAAATACGTGTGGACACGAATGCGGCATTTATCACCGTAGGAAATTTGCAAAGCATCCGCTATTCACATCCTGATCCAGAGCAGATTGGCAAAAAGATGGTGGGAGGCGACAACGAAGCAGTATTTGAGGGGCAATCCATCATCTCGGAGACCGTCGGTTCGCTTGGCCCCGGACTCAGAGGAAAGACTCCGATCTATGATGAGGAAGGAAAGGTGATGGGGGTCGTTTCTGTCGGATTTTTGTTTGAGGATATAAATGAAACGATCGAATCGTATCGCAATCGAATCTTCGTCATCGGCATCGTCACCTTGCTCTTGGGTGTGGTGGCTACGCTCATTCTTTCACAAAATGTAAAGAAAGCGATATTTGGTTTGGAGCCTGAACAAATCGGGCGATTGTATCAGGAAAATCAAGCTGTACTGGAATCGATTCGCGAAGGCATTGTGGCAGTCAATAAGGAAGGAGCGATCACGCTCGCAAATCAGACCGCGCTCCATATGCTGGGGAAAGCGAAGGATAAAGACAGTATCATGGACAAACAGGACGAGCTGGTTCGTTCGCTGGGCCTTCATGAGGTGATTGAGACAGGGAAAGCCGAATTTGACCGCGAAACAAATGTGGACGGGCATGTATTAGTCGTGAACCGGGTCCCGATTATGGATAAGGAGCGCCATGTTATGGGTGCAGTAGCGAGCTTTCGCAATCGGTCGGAGCTGTTCGAGGTCACACAGGAGCTGTCACGAGTGAAGGAGTATGCGGAAGTCCTTCGTTCCCAGACGCATGAGTATTCCAACAAACTGCATCTCATATCAGGCCTCATCCAGCTTGAATCGTACCAGGAAGCCATTGAAACGATCTCTGCTGAGCTAAATGTGCATGTCCACAATACGACGTTTATTATGCAAGAAGTCCCTGACCCGCTGATAGGTGGCTTGTTGCTCGGGAAGCTGAATCAAGCCAACGAACGCAAAGTGGAATTGAAAATTGATCCGGAAAGTAACTTCCGTGACATTCCTGCCTCGATTGATCGCTCGCAACTGATTGTCATTCTTGGCAATTTGATAGATAATGCGATGGATGCTGTAAAAGCACCAGGCGCTTTTGCACCAGAAATCACGATCTTTTTGCTCAATATGGAAGAGGTCTTGCTCATAGAGGTAGAGGACCGAGGACCAGGCATCTCCGAAGAAAATGCTGAACGAATCTTTGAACTGGGCTTCTCTACCAAACAACAGCAGAATCATGGCTACGGACTGCACTTAGTCAAACATGCTGTTTTACATGTACACGGCAGTATTTCGCATACGGGAAATCCGGTAGGCGGAACGATTTTTACTGTGACGATACCAAAGGATGCACGTACGGCAGAACGGAAGGAGGCCGTTAGAGGTGATACGGGTACTCATTATTGAAGACGACCTGAGAATTGCAGAAGTAAACCGACGCTTCGTGGAAAAAGTAGAGGGTTACCAGGTGATTGGCATTGCTACGAATGGGCAAGAAGCCAAGGACCAAATGGAAATTTTGCAGCCTGATCTTGTGTTGCTCGACATTTATTTTCCGGATATGGACGGCCTCGATTTTTTATCGATCATAAAGGAGCAGTTCCCTACAACAGATGTCATCATGCTCACTGCTGCCAAAGAAGTGGATGCGGTTGTAGAGGCGATCCGCTATGGCGTATTCGATTTTATTACCAAGCCACTTATCTTTGCGCGTCTGCAACAAACGTTACGGAATTATCAGGAGTTCAGGCAAAAGGTAAGCGATTGGAAAAAAGACACCGATCAGATCAGTCAAGCCCAAATCGATGAGCTCATTGCCCGGACTGGCCAAAAGAAGACTACCGAGACAAGGGCAATTAAAGGGATCGACCAAATTACTCTGGACAAGATTTCAGGCTTTCTCATGCAGACACAGGAGGCCACGACCGATTTGGTCAGCAAAGAAACAGGCATTAGCCGTTCAACAGCAAGGCGATACCTAGAATATCTGGTAGCCAAAGGAGACGCCATCGCAGACCTTTCATACGGTGTCGTCGGCCGTCCAGAGCGCGTATACAAGAGCGTCGGGCGGCAAAAAGAATAAAAAACCCTCCACGTCATCAAGTAAGTTCCAAAGCTTACTTAAGAGCGTGGAGGGTTTTTTTATGCATAATAATGATTTCTGTTAAGCATTTAAAAGGTTCCGATGAACCAACGAAAGCTGGCGAGAAGAAAAAGCGCAGGGCTCGTAGACCTTGACAACGCCTACCCAGTCGGAACTTCCAAAAGGGGACCACGCTTGTCGAACACTTCTTCCTTGAGAAACTTCCGCCCATAGGGTGGCTTTGGCTCGACGGTCCCCTTTTGGAAGTGGAGACGGCCAGTGAATCCCCCTGCTGGCGTGTCAGAGTCAAAGAGAACTGTGCTTTTTCTTCTCCTCCCCTATGTTGACTCAAACCAATAGGATTTTAGATTTACTTAATCACACAGCTCGCTTCCACCCGATAAATGCGTTGCCCACGAGAAGAAAAGCGCTCCTCATACTCCGTCATCACATTATCCGCTGCCAGCTTGGACTGGTGCAGGTCAAAGGTGATATTGCGCATCTGGAAGCGCTCCGCAGCGAATTGGTTGAGTGAAAACTCAAAAAGGTTCTCATTATCTGTCTTCATATGAAGCTCACCGTCTGCCACAAGCACCTGACGATAGGTGTTCAAGAAGCTTTTGTAAGTAAGACGGCGTTTCGCATGACGGGTTTTTGGCCACGGATCACTAAAGTTCAGATAGATGCGAGAAATTTCGTGATCGGCAAACAACTCGGTCAACTTGGAAGCGTCGAACTGGACAAAAGCCAGATTCGGAACAGCTTTGTACTCCGTACGCTGGACAGCGCGCAGAACGACCTCCGCCTTCAGTTCAACCGCAATGAAATTGATGTCAGGGTGACGCTCGGCCAATGTATTAATGAAACGTCCTTTTCCGCAGCCGATCTCCACGTGAATCGGATTGTTATTCCCGAAGCGTTCCTTCCAATTTCCTTTATAGGAAAGGGGATTGTCTACGAACGTCGGATATTCTCTCAGGGCCGCTTCGGCACCTGGAATGTTACGCAGTCGCATATGTGCCTCCTTCAAAACGAACTCCTATCTACTTTACGATGACTCCCTGCTAGTTGCAAGTAGAGAGAGAAGAAAGGGAAGCGAGATTCCAAATGCAGATTACGTGAAAAGGGAGGCAAAAGGGGATTTTTGTAAATGGATCTAGGACAAAAGTCGCATGGAACGCGGGTTTTAACAAATGGGGGCTGGATAAATTTTGCCAATTTGCGAGGGACATTCTGGTAAGGAAATAGACTGAAAATTTGAGGAATGCCTGTTAAATCAAGCGTGAAGGCGTCAAGCGGTAATCGTATCCAGTTGGAAAAATAGTTTTTGGTAAGTTTTTGGTAATTTCATAGAGTGTGAGCTTTGGTAAAGTAGAGAACAAGTGAGAGGTCAGCCAAACTTTGCATAAAATGGTCCCTTGTTGAGCAGGGATCTTTTTTCAAAAGAAAAGGGAGGATGAACAGCATGAAATTACAAAAAGCCCTCATAGGAATCGTAATGGGAGTAGCATTGGGAGTCACAACGATTGTCGCTCCACTGCCGGGAGAGCAAAATGTAGCCGAGGCAGCGTGGACGCAATCCAAGGCGGACAAGGTCATTGCCACGGGAAGAAAGTATATGGGTACTCCTTATAAATTCGGTGCGAGCAGTAATACCACAGCCGTATTTGATTGCTCTTCCTTTACAAAGCGCGTTTTTAAAGTCGCAGTCGGCAAGAGCTTGCCACGCACTTCTCGCGATCAAGCCAAGGTAGGAACGAGTGTGTCCAAGTCGAACTTGAAAAAAGGAGACCTGGTGTTCTTCAAGGCGAGTACAACGACGACGTCCAAACGGATTACACACGTGGCGATTTATGCAGGCAACAACAAACTCTTACATACATATGGAAAACCGGGAGTGACGTATTCGACCTTTAAGGGTACGACCTGGGAGAAACGCTTCGTTTCGGCACGGCGAGTCTTGTAAACTACTCGTCTGGCTCTCTACTTACTAATACGTCTCGCACGCGGTAAAGTTGCGATGAGTGAACAGGAAAGTCTTGTAAATACGAAAGAAAAGGGATGATCCATTGCAGATCATCCCTTTTTGCTTTCGCGCAAAACGCAATCGGATCTCTTTGCAGGCCGTGCGTACTTTTGCCGCCAATAAAAGAAACAGGAAGCAATGAAGAGAGGGATGGAGGCAAGCAGCATAACCTCCTTGGCCGTTAGTCCGCATGCGATCAAAAGACTCGTCAGCGCCTGTGAAATCGGCTGCAAACCAAGAGAGGAAAGCGAGACCAAACTCATGACTTTCCCCAACGAGGCTTGTGGTACCTTTTCCTGCACAAGAGAGAGAATCGGAATATTAATGAGAGAAAACGTGACGCCGAGCGTAAATAGAATAAGCAAGCTGAGCCAGAACTGTTGAGTGAGACTAAAAGCAAAGAAGACAAGCGCTTGCATCATCATGAAAAGAAAGGTGATCTGCAACCTGTTTTGACCCAGTGTCGTGAGTGCGAGCACGATTGCCCCGGCAAGCATGCCAAAAGCGAGTGCCCCTTCCAAAAAGCTGTACTGTAGGGTAGAACCAGCTAACACCTGATCTACAAAAATCGGCAAACCGATGTATAAGGGGCCCATCAAAAATACGTTCAGGCAGATGATGGAGGTCAATAGCAAGGGAAGGAAATCCGATTGTTTGACATAACAGAAGCTTTCCTGTATAGATTCCTTGAGCCTTTGCTGTGGCTTGGAAAGAACAGCTTGTTCCTGTTTCGGCATGCACCATGCAGATACACTTGCAACGAGAAGAAGTAACCCCACAAAGCCGTATAAAACGGGGTAACTTCCCCACTCAATCACAAAACCGGCAAGAACAGGACCGAGCAGCTGTGAGGTTTGGCTTGTCGTTTGCAGCACAGAATTCGCACGCAAAAGGGAAGAAGAGGGTACGATTGACGGTATGAACGAATTTTGAGCGGGCCAATAAAAGGCATCAATGGTACCGAAGAAGAAAGCGAAACAAACAAACAGGGCAAGCGAGGAATACCCCCACAAGATGATTCCTCCAAGCAACAGCATCAAAAATGCTTTCAACATGCTCGTGATTGACAGGATGCTCTTTTTGCTCATCCGATCAGCGAGCGTTCCGCCTATCAGCATGAAGACGATCCTGGGAATGGTTGCCGCCATAAATACGATGCCTAATGAGGCCTCCTGAGATAAAACCTGGATGATATACCAAGTTTGCGAGAAAAGAAAGAGTGAGATACTGAGTCCGGAACAAAGGGCGGACATCCAAAGAAGGGTAAAAGGTTTCGAAAACAAGCGGGATGTATCTGCCGACGGAAGGTTAGTTTGCTTGGGGACAGCTTCCATGAAAATTCACTCTCCTTAATATTAACCGGTTAAAAAATATTAACCATGTGTCCGAAAGAAAAACCTACTCGAATAGGTTTTTCATATACTTGCCTGTCCATCCTTTTTGAATAACGGTTCATCAATTTGAAATCCCGTAATCATTAGGTAGTAATCTTGCTGCGAAGAGGGGTCATCCAGGGAGCTTTGCTGCAATTCGTGGAGTAGGCTCCGGTATTTTTGCAAAAAGGACACAAACGCCTTCTCGCTGACTCTGACTTCAGACTGTAGGGAGATGCGCGGCCATTTCTCGACTTCCGTTGACGTCAGTGCAAAGGCTTCTTCAGGAGCACTGAGCGCTCTTGTTTTCGCCCGTTGCAACACTTCGACATAGGATTGTCTGGTAGCCTCCTTCGACTCCGTATACGTGAGCAGATGATCAGCAGGTATGAAGCCTCTTGCCACCGCCTGATAGTACTTGAGAATGTTGCCGCCCTTTTCTTCCTTTTTAACCAACTGGATGATGCCATGCTTCTCCAGCTCACGCAGGTGGTACAGAATCTTCGCACGGGACAGTCCAAAAAGCTGGGAAAGCTGTTGCCCTGTGTGCGGCTTTTCCACCAGACGCATCAGCATTTTTGTGCGTAACGGGTCACTGATCACTTTTAGCTGATCATAGTTTTCGATGATAAAAATCGACTTTTGCTCCAATATTCATCACAATCCTTTTAACCAGTTAAAATTTATTAACTTGATTGTATGAGGGAATAGATGGAAAAGTCAATACAAAAACCCTTCCTGAGTGACGGTGATTCACAAAGGAAGGGTTTTGCCTTTACTTGCAACACTAGATTTTCAAAATACCACCCATGCTCGCATTCGTTACCAGCTTGGAGTAACGAGCCAGATAGCCTGTTTTTACTTTTGGCTCGAATTCTTTCCAGTCTTCTTTGCGGCGAGCCAGCTCGGCTTCATCCACGTGTAGCTCGATCGTGCGCTCCTCGAGGTCAATCGAGATGATATCTCCGTCCTGTACGAAGGCAATTGGACCGCCTTCTGCGGCTTCTGGAGACACGTGGCCGATACTGATCCCGCGAGATGCACCGGAGAAGCGTCCGTCTGTAACGAGAGCGACTTCTTTACCGAGGCCCATACCCACGATTTGTGAGGTAGGAGCTAGCATTTCTGGCATACCTGGGCCGCCTTTAGGTCCCTCGTAGCGGATGACGACAACATGACCGGATTTGATTTTGCCAGCAGCGATTCCTGCCAGAGCCTCCTCTTGGGAGTCGAAGCAGATGGCTGGACCTTCGTGCTTTTTAATAGAAGGATCGACACCGCCTGTTTTGATGATCGAGCCTTGCTCCGCCAGGTTGCCGAACAGAACAGCGAGACCGCCAGAAGCGCTGTACGGGTTGTCCAGACGACGAATGACTTGATCATTTTTGATTTCGGCGTCAGCGATGTTTTCGCCAAGGGTTTTGCCCGTGACAGTGATACGGTCTGGATGGATCGCGCCTGCTTTTTTCGCGATTTCTTTCAAAACTGCTGATACGCCGCCTGCCTCGTGGCAATCCTCGATATGATAGTCGGAGGAAGGCGCCAGCTTGCAAATATGTGGAATGCGCTTCGCTACTTCGTTGATGCGCTCGATCGGGTATTCGATGCCTGCTTCTTGTGCGATAGCCAGTGTATGGAGAACGGTATTGGTTGACCCACCCATCGCCATGTCAAGTGCGAATGCATCGTCGATTGCCTCGAGTGTCACGATGTCGCGTGGCTTAATGTCGCGTTCAATCAGATTTTTCAGTTTTTCAGCAGATGATTGCACCAGCTCGCGACGTTCAGGAGAGACAGCGAGTACGGTACCGTTGCCAGGCAGAGCCAAACCGATGGCTTCAAGCAGACAGTTCATCGAGTTTGCTGTAAACATACCGGAACAGGAACCGCAAGTCGGGCATCCATATTGCTCCAGCTCTTCGAGTTGCTGGTCGTTGATCAAGCCTGCTTGGTGAGCTCCGACACCCTCGAATACGGAGGAAAGTGAGATGGAGCGGCCATCACTCGTTTTTCCGGCTTTCATAGGACCACCGGTTACAAAGACGGTTGGAATGTTGACACGAAGTGCACCCATGATCATCCCAGGCGTGATCTTGTCACAGTTCGGAATACAGATCATGCCGTCAAACCAGTGAGCAGCAACAACGGTTTCCAAGCTGTCTGCGATGATCTCGCGGCTCGGGAGGGAGTAGCGCATCCCGATATGTCCCATAGCGATTCCGTCGTCAACACCAATCGTATTGAATTCGAATGGAACCATGCCAGCAGCACGAACGGCTTCTTTGACCAGCTTTCCAAACTCCTGCAAGTGCACGTGACCTGGAATAATGTCGATGTACGAGTTGCAAATGGCGATAAACGGTTTATCGAAATCCTCATCCTTTACACCTGCTGCACGGAGCAAGCTGCGGTGTGGTGCGCGGTCGAATCCTTTTTTGATCATGTCACTTCGTTGTCTGGCCAATTTGAAAAACTCCCTTCCAATGCGGAAATGCCTGTCTTATATTTTGAACTATCTTATCAATTTTTAATAACAGAAACAACTGTAAAAGTCTGAACATTTGCTCAGTCTCGAATGATTCGGACAGCTGCTCTCGATTGCCATAAGCTTAGGAATCATAGCGAAATCAGCTTGTTTGGGATAAAATAGAAGAATCGATTCTATTTCGGTTGGAGTGAACAAAATGTTAGATGAATTAAAAAACATCTGGTCGGACGGGAATGAAGAGGAGCGCCGTATTCTCGAGCTGGCTGTTGCTGCCATTCATCAAAAGCGGGAACGGAATAGCGCGTTTATCTCTGGATTTCTTGGGTTAAAGGGAGAATTCATAGACGAAGAAAGACAGTCGTATCGCTTCGAATTGCCTCTGACCCCTTTTATGCACAATTCAGGGCGAGTTGTTCATGGAGGAATTCTCGCGACCTTGATCGATTCAACGATGGGCTCCTTGATCAATCGGTCCTTGCCACCCAATCAGTATGCAGTGACGACAGAGCTAAAGATCAATTATTTGCTTCCGGGAATCGGGGAGCGGCTTCGCGCGGAGGCGAGCTTTTTACACCGCGGAAACACGCTGGTCGTCATGGAGGGTAGTGTTTACGATGATCGGGATAGGCGGATCGCCCACGGTACAGGAACGTTCATTGTGCTATCCAAAAATGATCGGAAATAAAAAACCCTTGCTCTACACCAAACAGGTGAGAACGAGGGTTGACGGTGCTATTTGATGATAACAAGACCGCTGTATTCCGAAATATACGTGAGCATTTTGGTGGAAAGCGGCACGATAAACTCCATGTCTTCTTTTTCGACGATACCGGACCGCGAAACAATCCGCGCCCACTTGACGGTCAGCTTGTAGTAATCGGAACCAAACGAGGCGTGAACCGTTTCACTCTGATGCCGAAACGTGACAGGGCTAGCGTCCAGCTTCAGCGGAACCATGCTGATGATATCCTGCAAAAACAAATGGTAGGTCATGTGTGGCTTGAAAAAAACGAGCTCCTTTGTGGTGACAGAGAAGCCGTAGCTATTGTTCATTTGGGTGAATTTGAGTTCACCTTCCATATTTTTCAGCCGAATGAAGTCGGTGTTCATGTTTATCCCCCCTCCTTCGGGTGTCTTTCTATATTAGTAATGTTTCCTAGGCAAGTGCAAGTGGAAGGTTGTTCAAAAAAGTGTTCCAAACGTAATAAAGGAGCGAAATGTCATGATCGAAATTGCAAAAGAAGCAGCAAGTGTCGCGGGAGCGTTTTTGAAGGAACGTTTTCTCGAACAGCTCGTGCCCGATGAGGAATTGCATAACGACGTGAAGCTGCCAGAGGATAAAGGCAGTGAACAGCGCATTATTGAGGTACTGCATCGCCACTTCCCGACACATACCATTTTTTCAGAAGAGGTCGGAATGGTTTCCCGCGAGGAAGAGTATCTGTGGATTATCGATCCTTTAGATGGAACGAATAACTATTTTATCGGCTACCCGTATTTCTCGATCTCGATTGCGTTGCAGCACAAGGGCGAGCTGGTGCTAGGCGTCGTCTACAATCCGGTAGCGGGTCAAATGTTTTGGGCGGAGAAAGGAAAAGGAGCCTATTTGAACGGAAAACGATTGAATGTCAATCACCGCCAAGACCTCACTCGTGCAGTCGGTACATACATCCGTGGACGCGACACGGTAACGAAGGAAGAAGAGATGGCGTTTACGGAACCGTTTGTATTCCAGACCAAGCGTCTCATGCGAAATATTGCGCCTGCACTGGACTGGTGCTTGTTGGCAAACGGATGGCTCGATTATATCGTGATGCAACGATCCAATATTATGGATGTGGCCGCCGGAATTGTCATCGCCAAGGAGGCGGGTGCAACGATTACGAACTGGTCTGGAAAACCGTATCAGCATGAGCCATTCCAGCAAGATCACACTCCTTCATTAGTGGCGAGCAACGGACCTTTGCATGAAACGATTCGCAGTATGATTCGACAGTAACGGGTACAAAAGAAGCAGGACTAATGTAGCGGTTTATGGCTCTGCTGGATTTCTTTTCATTTATTGGCAACCAAATGTTTCAGCGCACGTATAAAATTGTTGCGAATGATTTGCTATTCTGTGATAGGTAAAAGAGGTGAGAAAAATGGCACGAATGGAATATCGGCTGCTGGATGAGGCGAGAGGATACCCTATTCAGTTTTACTACGACAACGTGAACAAAGATGAGGTCTCCTTGCGTTTCGCTTGCGATTATTTGGTGAAGGGGCATGTCGTTTATGAAAAGACGTCCTGTGCAATCGAGAACGGCACGTATGTCATTTACGTCAAGCGCTCAACAGAAGAGCAGGCTGTCGATTACGCGGAGGCTGTGACTGCACGCTGGGGCAGCATCCAGATCGAAATGCGTGAATATCAAGAAAATGCAAGCGTTTATCCGCTCGTACACACGTTTTACTTCAAGGACGATGACGATGCTCTCTTGCATTTGCAAAGCGACTATTTGTACGTGAATGGACGCGAATGGGAGAAGACATCAGCCGAGGTGGATGAAGATCGGCAGGTTTATGTTTACTACGCGAAGCCAGTGTAGGAGGAAGAAAAATGGCACAAACGAAATCGAAGAAAGTAGTCGGTCTGTTCGTCGCAGCCGCACTTGCGATCAGCGGTTGTTCTTCCGGGGATGACTATGATGATGATTGCTACGATAACGACAATGACGGCTATTGTGACGATAGCAGCAGCAGTGGAGGTTCGAGCTCTACTTACAGGTCTTATAAGGGCAAATCCGGAGTATCGAGTGGGATAAGCACGAGCAGCTCCAAGGGCGGTATCGGCAGCTCGGGCTATTCCAGCTCCGGGTGAGGTGAGGGAAGTGGAAGACCATAACCGACGAGAACGAGAGGCACTGTATGGCCCGATGCGGGAAGAGGGCGTTTTTACCTGGGATTGGATGTATGGCGAGGAGTATGCGCTTTATGATATCCACCTGATCCCTTCCTCCTTTCGTGAGGAAATCAAGAAGGCAACCGAGCGGCTTGGGCAAATCTTTACAAAGGTCGTCCCGGTATTGCAGCGAGCAGAGGACTCCCTGTTGTTGGAACTAGGAGTGCCAAAGCAGGCATTGCAGGCAGTCAGGGTCGTCGTTTCCCAAACAGTGCCGACTGTGATAGGACGCTTTGATTTTGCCCAGACGACACAAGGTTTGAAGATGCTTGAGTGCAACAGCGATACCCCTACAGGAATCGTCGAGGCTTTTTATGTGAACGGTCGTGCTTGTCGTCATTTCCTGCGTGAGGACCCGAATGAAGGGATGGAGCAGCAGTTGCGTTCAGCGTTCAGCAAGGTAATCGACGCATATCGGGCGCAGGGCTATGACACGGATTCTGTCTGGTTTAGCTCGCTTGACTGGCATGAGGAAGACAAGGGAACGACCCTGTACTTACTGAACCAATCGGGTCTTTCTGCCCGGTTTGCCGCTTTGGAGCATTTGCGTGTTTGGCAAGATCGTCTCTATGTAAAGGAGAAAGAGGAGCTACTGCCAGTTGATGTGCTGTACCGTCTGCATGCTTTGGAAAAGCTGGCGGTAGAACAGGATGAAGATGGCTACCCGACTGGTGAGCATGTGCTTTCGTTGATTGCCCGCAAAAAGCTGGCCATTATTAATCCTCCTTCTGCGTTTCTCATTCAGACGAAGGCTTTGCAGGCGCTCATCTGGAACTTGCATGAGGCGAATGAATTTTTCACTGAAGAGGAACACGCGATCATCGAAGCTTACATGCTGCCGACTTATTTTGAAAATCGATTTGCAGGCAGGGAGGACTACGTCACGAAGCCGATTTTTGGACGGGAAGGTGGCGGTGTCATGCTGTTTGCATCAGATGGTACGCTGCAAGAGAAGGATCAGGAAGAGTTTTACTGGGAGCAGCCGATGGTTTATCAGAAACGGGTGGAGCTTCCAGAGATAACGGTTCAGACGATGAAGGGAGCTTATGCTGGACGGCTGCTCTGGGGGTCCTTTTGGATCGGCACTGAGGCATCAGCAATTGTAGCCCGTGTCGGGGGACCGATTACAAACAACCTGTCATATTATTTGCCGGTCGGCATAGACAAGTAGCGAAAGGAGAGGACAACTTACATGTTGGGACAATTGGATTACGTATTAAACTTTTTAGCGTATTTGGCAGTGACCATTCCGATATTGGCTGTGGGGATTTTTGTATTTACGATTACGACTCCTTACAAGGAGTTTGATCTGATCAAGCAGGGAGCACAGACTGATGATCCGAAGAAAATGGCAGCGGCAAAAGCAGCCTCGCACGATTTGGGAGGGAAAATCATCGGTTTGGCAATCGTCCTCGCTTCGGCTGTATACCACTCCGTTAACTTGTGGGATTTGGTCATCTGGGGTATTGTAGGAATGGTATTTCAAGTCATCATTTTTTATTTGTTCGAATGGGTCACACCATTTAAAGTCGTGTCTGAAATTCCGAACGGGAACGTATCCGTCGGTATTTTCGCTTCGCGGTTGAGTATTGCTGCGGGCTTGTTGATGGCTGCGCTGATCAGCTACTAAGCATGGAAAGAGGCGTTCACCTTCGAAGTCTGGTGCTCGTGTAGGTTCTCTACATTTGGCTCCTCCCGCTTCAGGTTCTCGCCTCTTTTTCGATGCGGAACAGATCATATTTTGAACAAGCACTTATGAGCACAGGGAGGAGTTTTTTTGTTCTGGCGCGTCATGTATGAGATTTTTATCATTATGCTCGTGATTACGTATGCGATCCTGTTGTTCGCAGACTTCTCTAATCATCCTCTGCTGACTGATGAATTGATGGACAAGGTAGACAATGGGCTGATCATCCTGCTGATTGCCGAGTATCTGTTCCGGCTATGGAGGGCGAAAGACAAGCGAAAATTCGTTTTTGCTAACTGGTTCGATCTGATCGCAATGATTCCATTGGACTCTTATTTGTATTTAGCCAGAATCATGCGCGTGCTTCGGCTGGTGCGCATCGTGCGTGCTTCGCCATTTTTACTGGGAATCATTCGATCAGGCCCGATGCGTCAAGTATTTGGTGTCGTCACGATCATTATGCTGTGGAGCTCGACTGCTATTTATTTGCTCGAATATGGTGTAAACGAGAATATCAAAAGCTTCTCTGATGCGTTGTGGTGGTCGATAGTGACAACCACGACAGTCGGCTACGGTGATATTTCGCCTGTGACGGCAGGTGGAAGGATCATGGCGACGATCTTGATGATAACGGGGATCGGGATGCTGGGAGCTTTGACGGCGAATTTTGCTACGCACTGGACAGAGACACATGAAAGCAAAAGCCAGGATGAGAAAGATCGCTTAACCGAAGAGATCAAAAAGCAGACGATCGCCAATATCCAACAGATCGAAAACTTGACCGAGCGCGAGTATGAGACACTCAAAGAAAGTATGGATTTGCTGTATCGTCGAACGAGGAAAAAGAGTGAGGAATAAGGGGAGAGCTGTCAGGCATTAGGCCTGGCAGCTTTTTTATGTGATTTTTTCGAGAGCGTAATGCTGTACAACAAATTCACGAAAGGTCTGTGCAGCAAGTGACAAGTAGTGCTTTTCATGCCAAACCAAATGAGGAGTCCATTGGCAAACAGGCTCCTCAATATGAAGGAGCGTAAGCGGTGGTAATTCCTTTTTGGCGGCAATTGGTAAAAATGCAACACCAAGGCCAGCTCGTACCAAGCCGCTGATGGCTGCAGGTTCGTCCCCTTCACATACGATATTGGGTCTAAAACCAGCCTCTCGACAGAAATCATCGGTGATCTCACGGAAGCTATACCCCGGTTTTAGACTGATGAACGGATCATTTGCTACTTCGCTGAGGTGGATTCGATGGCGGCCTGCGAGACGATGCGCACTTGGCACTGCCAGTACGATTTCTTCCGTCAATAAGGATAGATTGCAGATTCCCGGCCGATCAATCGAGGAAGAAGTGAGGCAAAAGTCGATTTCCCCTTTTTCGAGCAGTTGAACCTTCAATTCCTCTGTCGTTGCTTGGGTGATGCGAAAGCTGATATGGGGATATAAGGATAGAAAAGGTGCTAGCAATTCAGATACCCGATTCAAGGTTGTCGTAGCCAACAAAACACTTCCACGTTCCAATCCAGCCAGGTCTGAAATTTCGCGTTTTCCATCGTCTAAGGCTCCAAGAGCTATATCCACCTTGTTCAGAAAAGCTTTTCCGAAAACATTCAGGCGGATTTGTCGCCCGACACGATCAAATAACGGTACCCCTAATTCTTCCTCTAAACGTGCGATGGTAACACTGAGAGCTGGTTGGGCTATGCGCAATTCCTTTGCTGCTCTTGTCATATGTTCCGTACGAGCAACTGTTTGAAAATACTTGAGTTGGAGCAATTCCATCTTTTGTTCCCACCTCGCATTGATATATCCAATGTTATTAATATGATAAATAAATATATATTTTTATTTATCAATGATCAACTTTATAATAAAAGCGTAAACGAAAACATTTTAAATGATTAAGTATAAAAATGAGGTGAATGACATCATGGACACCCAAAAATATTTAGACCACATTCAGGCTGAAAGAAAAGGAGAGCGGAATCTCGCCTATTTATCCCATCTCCAAAAACAGCATGCACTCAACGTTCACTTTGAGAATCTCGACATTCTCGCAAAAAAACCTCTATCTTTGCGTGAAGAAGACCTCTATCAAAAAATTGTCCATGCTAAAAAGGGTGGAGTGTGCTACGAGTTAAACGGAATATTTTATTTTCTGCTAAAAGAACTGGGATTTGCGCCTTATCTGATGGCAGGAACAGTCTATGTAGGAAATGGGGTCTGGGCTCTTGAAAACGCCCATTTGTTCAACATCGTACCGCTAGATAACGAGGAATACTTGGTGGATGTAGGCATGGGCGGTAATTCGCCACGACTCCCTGTTCCAATGAGTGGCGGTGAGGTTATTGATAGTGATGGAGTTTACCGCGTATACAAGGATGAGACCCAGTCCCTTTACTATTTGCAAAAGAAGACCGACGAGGAGTGGGAAAATCAATATCGATTTGATACACCTTCCCGTCAATGGAATTTAGAGAACATCCATCCAATCTGTGTTCTAACGGAAACATCTCCTGAATCCATGTTCAACAAGATGTATTTCCTTTCCAGAGTGACGGAAAATGGACGTATCACCTTGTTAGGAAATACGTTAATCATCGTTAACGGCAAAGAGAAAACAAAACAAAAACTGGAAGAACACGAGATTGAGGAGACGGCTCGTCGCTATTTTCAGATCAAGATTTGATAAAAAAATTTAGGAGGACTAATTTATGACCTTAGATCCACAAGCCAAAACATATCTTACACGAGTGAATGATGTTACTTCCCTTCATGGAGAGCATGGGGAACCAAAAGCTGTATCGAAAGTAGAGGATTTTCAAATTCCTGTAAAGAACGGTGATATCAAGGTTCGAGTTTATACGCCAAATGAAAGAGATTCATTACCTGTTTTTGTTTATTTGCATGGTGGTGGATGGGTGGCAGGAGACATTAATGAAGTGGATACCTTATGCCGAAACATAGCACATGAAGCTGAGTGTATTGTTGTTTCAGTTGGGTATCGCAAAGCTTTTACTCATAAATTCCCGATTCCTCTAGAGGATTGTTATGAAGCTACCAAATGGGTAGCTGAAAATTGTTCCATGCTGAATGCAGATAAAACAAGAATAGCAATTGGTGGGGACAGCGCAGGCGGAAATCTTGCTGCTGGAGTTGCCACGATGGCACAAAAGTATAACAATCTCTCATTAGCGGCTCAGGTATTAGTTTATCCGAACCTTGATCTTACTTTGACTTTCGACAAGGCACAATCATACCGTGACAATGCCGAAGGTTATTTGCTTACGACTAAGGGAGTTTTCTGGGCAGCTCAAAACTATTTAGGTAACGAAATTAACAGATACAATATATTTGCTTCAGCTTTATTGAACAATGACTTGGAGAATTTACCACCGACACTTATTATTACAGCAGAATACGATCCTTTAAGAGACGATGGTGCGGAATATGCCAAGCGTCTGAGGGAAGCTGGAGTTCCTGTAGAATATAAGTGCTATGAGGGAATGATCCATGGATTCTTTTGGCTGGCTGGGATTATCGATAAAGGGGTTCAAGCACGTTCGCAGGTTTCGAATTTTTTAAAAGACGTATTTACAACAAAATAACAAACGTTGCAAGCAGCCGCACGAGATAGCGGTTGCTTTTTTATTATGTTCAAGTGGAATATTGATTTTGTTATTGACGGAGCAATCCATCCCAATTATAATTCCGAGTAAACATATATGAATTACAAAATAAATTTGGATAAGGGGATTATCCGATGGCGAAAACAGCGGTTTTGGTAATTGCTCACGGTTCACCCGATCCTGACTGGTTGGCGTTGGTGGAATCAGCCGTTTGGCAGTGCCGCACTGATTTGCCAATTCGGGTAGCTTACTTGGGAGGAGTGGAAGGACGAAGCATCAGCGACGAGGTGAAATGTCTGGAAGCATCAGGAGCGACAACGATTGTCGTCGTTCCGCTATTCGCTACAGCAGGAAGTAATCATGTAGGGGAAATCCGTGCGATGCTTGGACTAGACCCATGGCCGACAGGAGAGACTGACCTGATTCGCGTTCCGGTTCAGGCAAGAATTCTCTGGTGTCCGCCATTGGAGGATCACGGAAACGTCGAGCAGATCGTAGCAGAGCGAATCGCAGGTCTATCACGCTTGCCTAGTCAGGAGGCTTTGTTGCTCGTCGGGCACGGCAGTGACTTGCCTGGATGCCATGAGCGCTGGGAAAAGCTGCTCTTGCGCCTGACATTCCGCTTGCAAAACCGCTACCAATTTGCCGCTGCCGGATATGCGACACTGAGGCCCGATACCCTGTACGATCAAGCTTGTTCACTGGCACAAAAAGGGGATGTCCTCGTGCTTCCTCTGTTCGTCAGCCAGGGCTACTTCACGCGACAAGCAATCCCAAAACGGCTTGCGGGGTTGGCTTATCGCTATGAAGGCAGCGCGTACTTGCCCCACCCATTGATTGCAGACTGGATGAGCCAATCGATTCGAATGGCATTGGTAACTGACATCTTCACACAAAGGAGCATGTACGAGCATGGCAGAGAGAAAGCAGTGGAAGTGGGCTGCTGATCCATCCCTCAACAAAATGGAGTTTACGAAGCTGGAAAAAGACGGACTGGATGTCATCGAAACGAT
This sequence comes from Brevibacillus sp. MS2.2, assembly GCF_013284345.1. NCBI lineage: Bacteria > Bacillati > Bacillota > Bacilli > Caryophanales > Paenibacillaceae > Brevibacillus > Brevibacillus sp. MS2.2. Next base: position 44,718 of record NZ_JABSUZ010000012.1, on the reverse strand, counting down.
CGTAAACACCTATTCCAAAGAAGGCTTCGCATCGATTGAATCTTCTGATATGGATCGATTTAAGTGGGCAGGCGTTTATCAGCAGCGACCAAAGGACGGCCACTTCATGATGCGCGTTCGCATACCTGGAGGCATTTTGAGCAGTGAACAAGCTCGGGTGCTCGCCAAAATCGCGGAAATTTATGGACGTGATCTGGTGGATGTGACCACACGTCAGGCCGTGCAATTTCACTGGCTTACGGTAGAATCGCTCGCTGACATTTTTGATCGGCTCGCATCAGCGGGGCTATCCTCTTTTGAAGCATGTGGAGACTGTCCGCGGCAAATCATGGGGAACCCACTGGCAGGTATTGATCCGCATGAAGTGCTGGATACACGTCCCATCGTAGCGGAGTTAGAAAAATTCTTCTTGCTCAATCGTGACTTCTCCAATCTGCCACGCAAGTACAAAATATCAGTTTCTGCCAATATCCATAACGCCGCGCATGCGCAAATTAACGATCTGGCTTTCACTCCGGCCAAAAAAGTCATGGCTGGCGAGGAAGTAATCGGCTTTCATGTATGGGTAGGTGGAGGCTTGTCAGCGAAGCCATACTTGGCGAAGCAACTGGATGTGTTCGTGCGACCAGAAGAGGTCGTCAAAGTAGCGGCAGGAGTTACGACTTTGTTCCGCGATTTCGGCTACCGTCAAAAACGTACGCATGCACGTCTTAAGTTCTTGGTCGCTGACTGGGGACCGGAAAAGTTCACGGAGCAATTACTGGAGCTGGTGGGCGAGCTTGAGCCGGTTGGTATCGATTTAACCTCGGGCTGGAATGGTGGATATTTTTACGGCATTCACGAGCAGCGCCAAACAGGACTATACTACGCAGGCTTGTCTGTTCCCGTCGGGCGGATGAATGCAGGGGAGCTAAATGAACTTGCACGTCTGGCAGACGAATATGGCGATGGGACGCTTGGTACCTGTAACACGCAAAATGTCCTGATTCGCAACATTCCCGAAGCGAAGGTCGCAGCTTTCCGCGATGAGCCGATGATTGTGAACCGCTTCAAATGGCAGCCCAATACGTTTGTCGGGTATGCCGTATCATGCACAGGTACGGAATATTGCAATCTGGCTATCGTGGAGACCAAGGAGCGGATGCGTTCACTAGCTCAATATTTGGATGATACAGTCGTTCTCGAAACACCGCTGCGCATTCATATGATTGGTTGTCCGAATTCTTGTGGTCAGCGTCAAATTGCGGATATCGGCCTGCAAGGCGCATTGGTCAAGACATCGAACGGGATGGTAGAGGCGTTTGACATCTACGTTGGCGGGACACTGGAGGAGCCGCAATTCAACCGCAAGCTCAACGCGCGGATTACTGTGGATAGACTCGGTCCGTTCCTTGCCCAATTGGTCACATTGTACAAGGCGGATCGTCAGGAAGGCGAACCATACTGGCGCTACGTGGAGCGGGTAGGACTTTCCCATATCCAAGCACAGGTTGACGCCATTCTGCAACCAGCGTAATGCTCGTGCGGGTATAGCCTGGTCAGGGGGGACATGTCATGGGAGAGGAACAAGCAGAGAGCTACCTTTACAAGCTGGAAGCTGTGCTAGAGGAAGGGCGGTTACTGACAGTTGTGGTGATCGCAAAAACGGATGAGCGAGCCTTCTCTTCTGCCGAGAACAATCTCTTGCGACATACGATAACGCCACCTCGTATCAAGGAGCTGAGCCTGGTGGAAAAGAAGCCGCTCGGACGCCAAGGAGTCGGGTACGTAGTGGAAACCTCTACATTTACTTAAAACGGCCAAGACTCTTCCTGTGAAGGAACAAAGCAGCAAGGAGGACGAATTTGGAATGAACACAGGCAGAGTCGTCTTTGTCGGAGCAGGGCCTGGTGACCCCAAGCTACTGACGATTCGCGGCATGGAGTCACTTCGTCTTGCGGATGTGATTGTGTACGATCGCCTGGCAAGCCCGCAGCTTCTCTCGTACGCAAAAAAGGGAGCCACCCTCATCTATTGCGGGAAAGAGGCCGATCATCATACATTGCCGCAAGAAGAGATCAACCTCCTGCTCATCCGGGAAGCTCAAAAGGGGAAATACGTCGTTCGACTGAAAGGCGGGGACCCGAGCATGTTCGGGCGGGTAGGAGAGGAAGCGCAGATGTGCCGCGACCATTCTATTCCGTTTGAGATCGTCCCAGGGATTACTTCCGGGATGGCCGCTCCGCTCTATGCGGGTATTCCGCTGACGCATCGTGACTACAATTCTTCCGTCGCTTTTGTCACTGGTCACTTGTGTGAAAAAAATGCGGGAAAGGAGCCGGACTGGGCAGCCCTCGCCTCGATGGAAACATTGGTCATCTACATGGGTGTGAAAAATCTGTCTCGCATCAGGGAGCGCCTTCTTGCACATGGAAAAGACGCCCATACGCCCGTTGCTCTCGTACGCTGGGGGACGGTGCGTGAGTTGATCGGCAAGCTTGGGACGATAGATAAGGAAGTCGAGCAGGCTCGTTTTGCCGCACCCGCTATCATTATCGTGGGTGAGGTCGTACGTCTGCGGGAATCGCTGAACTGGTACGAATCGCGCCCTTTGTTCGGTCAACGAGTAGCTGTTGCAAGAAGAGCAAGCGAGGAAGGAAATAGCGAGCTCGTGATTGCCTTGGAGCAGTTGGGAGCCGAAGTCATGCCGATTCCTTTGATCGAACGCTGCACGTTTGACACACCATTGGCAGAACTTGCTACTTATCGTTGGCTCGTCTTCGAGAATGAGCAGCAAGTATCCTTTTTTACTTCTGCCTTGCGACAACAGCGTTATGATGTACGGCGCTTGACGAGCAAGCTGGCTGTTTGTGGACAACGGGCTTTTGAGGCTTTTGAGAAACGGGGGATATATCCGGACTTGGTGCTGGATGAAAACACACCTCTGCTGGCATTCCCCGAGCTGCTTGCCTTGGAAAAGGAAGAGAAGGTGCTGTACGCAGGGGCAAGAAAGCCGCAAAGAATCACGTTGGACCACGGCAAGGTGATTCAAGTGATCCAAGCGGGTATGCTCGAATGGGAGCAGAGGCACCTCGATTCGAAAAAGGCAGAATTGTCATTTGACTGGCTAGCGACGGATGACGCCCATACGCTCTTTGCGCTGGCGCAATTCGCTGGCGATGCCTGGTCAACGACACGGATCGTATGTGTCGGAAAGGAAGCAGCAGATGCGGCGAGAGAAATGGGCTGGCAATCCGTAAGCAGCCATACAAATGAGCTCATGGCGTGGCGCGAGCATGCCAAGCATGGGCAGACACTTGTCTTGTCGACGACTGCTTCGCAGAAAGGATCGTACGCTGAATGATCAAGGAGGGGGCACATGAGCCAGCTGAATTATGCGTCAGCTACAAAGGAACAACTTGCTTCCATCAATAATAGTCTCGCAAAGGGCGACACCATAGATGTAATCAAATGGGCCTATAAAACGTTTTCAGATGATTTGATTTATTCGTGTAGCTTTGGGGCCGAGGCCATGGTGCTGCTCGATATGATCAGCGATGTGAAAAAGGATGCCAAGGTCACTTTTTTGGATACAAATCTCCACTTTTCCGAGACGTATAGCTTGATTGAACAGGTGAGAGCGAGGTATCCCGCGCTGCGGATAACGGTCAAGCAGCCGGACATCACGCTGGCACAGCAGGCAGACCTCCATGGCGATGAATTGTGGAGCAGGCAGCCGGATATGTGCTGCCATATCCGCAAAGTGCAGCCGATGGAAAGTGTGCTGACCGGAGCGGTTGCCTGGATGTCAGGACTACGCAGAGAGCAGTCGGCCACGAGAGCGGATGTCGAGTTTGTTAATCGCGATGAAAAATTCCAGTCGCTAAAAATTTGCCCGCTCATTCATTGGAAGTCGGAGGAAGTATGGCAGTACATTCGGACATTTGAATTGCCGTACAACCTCCTTCACGACCAGAGCTATCCGAGCATCGGCTGCGCTCCTTGTACTCGTCCTGTAAAAGAGGGCGAAGATTCGAGAGCAGGGCGCTGGGCACAAGCGGGGAAAACGGAATGTGGCCTGCATCTCGCAAGGTAACGAAAAAGAGAAGAACAAACCAAGGATAGGAGGGGCTTTTAATATGAGTGGGAAACCTCACGGGGGAGAGCTGGTAAACCGATTTGATCCACAGGCAGACCTGTCGGTGACTACGCATGAGGTAGAGATAGATGCATTTGCACTCGCAGATCTGGAATTAATCGGGATTGGGGGCTACAGTCCGCTTGAGGGGTTTTTGAATCGGGCGGATTATATTTCTGTCGTAGAGCAGATGCGACTGGCAGATGGTACCGTTTGGAGCATTCCGATCACGCTTCCGGTCTCGACCACAGTCGCAGGAGCCTTACAGATCGGAGACAAGGTACGGTTGAGCCATCAAGGTACGGTTTATGGCATTCTTGCGATCTCCGATATTTATTCACCTGACAAGGAGCGGGAAGCTCGGCTCGTTTATGGCACTGACGATACGAATCATCCCGGGGTGAAAAAGCTGCTGGAGCGTCCCGCCGTTTATTTGGCTGGCCCAATTACGTTGGTAAAGCGCACCGAAAAAGGTCGCTTTGCTAGCTATCACTTCGATCCGGCACAAACGAGAGAACGATTTGCCGAGAAGGGCTGGAAAACGATTGTCGGCTTTCAGACACGCAACCCAGTCCACCGCGCACATGAATACATCCAGAAGTCAGCTCTCGAAATCGTCGATGGTCTCTTTTTGAATCCTCTCGTGGGCGAAACGAAGGCAGATGACGTCCCTGCTGATGTGCGGATGAACAGTTATCAGGTATTGCTGGAAAAATATTATCCGGCTACCCGGGTAGAGTTGGCTGTGTTCCCGGCTGCCATGCGTTATGCAGGACCGAGGGAAGCGATTTTTCACGCATTGGTAAGGAAGAATTACGGCTGCACTCATTTTATTGTAGGCCGGGACCACGCAGGTGTTGGCAACTACTACGGGACTTACGATGCCCAGCATATTTTCCGCCAGTTCCAGCCAGAGGAGCTAGGGATTACGCCGTTATTTTTTGAGAACAGCTTTTATTGCAAGAGCTGCGAAAACATGGCTTCTACCAAAACGTGCCCGCATGATAGTGAGCACCATGTCGCGCTGTCCGGGACAAAGGTGAGGGAAATGCTGGCGCGCGGGGAGGCTCCGCCACCTCAATTTAGCCGTCCTGAGGTCGCGAAGGTACTGATCGAAGGGCTGCGACCGGTGTCCGTATAATCGGCTAGAAGAATGCGGTTATAAGAGAGGAGAGAGACGATGAGTAGAGAGGGCACCGCGAATATCGTATGGCATCCGACGACGGTAACCAAAGAAGACCGTCAGAAGCGTGCAGGCCACAAAAGCTGTGTCTTATGGTTTACGGGGCTGTCAGGTGCTGGCAAATCGACGTTGGCCAATGCAGTCGAACACGAACTGCATCAAAGAGGGCTAGCCAGTTACGTACTGGATGGTGACAATATACGTCACGGCTTAAACCGCGGATTGGGGTTTGGGGCTGAGGACAGACAAGAAAATATTCGCCGAATTGGCGAGGTCGCGAAGCTATTCGTAGATGCAGGTGTGATTACCTTGACGGCATTTATCTCTCCTTATCGGGAGGACCGGGAGCTTGCGCGTAATCTCGTAGAAGCGGGAGAATTCATCGAGGTATATGTAAAATGTTCATTGGATGAGTGTGAGCGCCGGGATGTGAAGGGATTGTACCAAAAAGCGAGAAGCGGAGAGATTGGTCAGTTTACGGGGATTTCGGCGCCGTATGAAGAGCCTCTTCAAGCGGAACTGGTCATTGAGAGCGACGAGCAGACGATTGAAGAATCTGTCCAGATTGTCCTTACATACCTGGAGGAGCACCAGATTCTCTAGTTTTATGGGTAGGTAAAAAAGCACGACGCGAGTGGCGCCGTGCTTTTTTCGTGAGGAAAAATATTACTTCGTAGTGGTCGTTGCTTCTTCAACTTCCAAATCCTCAGTCAATTCTTCCATCCATTTTTGTTGATCAACCATGCTCTCAGCGATTGGACGAACAAAGCCTTTGTCGCTAAAGCTGTTGATTGCTTTTTCATCTTTCACCAGCTGTTCTACTGTCAGACCAGCATCTTTTGCTGGTGCATTGAACTTGGTTGCTTTTCCGAAGTTGTATGCATATTGATCAGCAGCCAGACCAATTGTTACAGCTTGCTTCATTTCAGGAGCTTGGAAAGTTACGCTCAGATCGCTTGTTTGTTTCACAGGCATTTTGTTGCTGTCGATGTAGAAGTCGAGGTTCCAAGCGAGCTTGTGGAAGCCTTCTTTTTTCATTTCTTCTACGATTTTTTCAGGTGTGTATGTTTTACCTGTTTCATCCAGCCATTTTTTCGCTTCAGCCATGCTTTCGTTGATCATTGCTTCTGCATTTGCGCGCTTCTCAGCTTCTGTAGTTTTCTTGCCCAGTTCTGGGTACAGATCTTCTGTCATGGAAGTGGTCAGTACCATCATATCGATCGCAAAATCTTTTACTTCTTTGCTAGCTACTGCATCGTTAGCTGTGAAGAAGAACATTTTTACCAATTCTTTTGCGTCGATTTTTACAGTTACGTGAGTCGCTTCTACTTTTTCGCCGTTCGGCAATGTAACGGATTGTTTGCCATGGTTTTTCGCGTCTGCCAATGTATAGCCGTATTTACTTACATACTTTTTAACAAAGTTGAAAGTAAGGTCGTTCATTTTGTCTTGGTAGTCTTTCAGCTTTGCAGCGTTAGCAGCATCGGAGTCAACCCCAGCCATGAAAGGATTGGATGCGTTCGAATCGATTACCAGGTATTTGCTGTCCAGTGGAGACTTCACGTAGACTTTGTCTTCGTCAACGATCGTTTCAACAGATGCTTTTTTGTCACCTGTCCAGAGCTTGTTGTCGCGCAGGAGCTTGTCGTCTTTTACTTCTACTTCAAACTTCACAGTGTCCAGATCCAGCTGGGAGCCTTTTACTGTTACGCCTGCTTTCAAAGCGGACAACAACGCCTGTCCTTCTTTGTCGGCCGGTTCTCCGAAAGCTTCAGGCAATTTCTCAACGTCGCCTGTCAGCTTCAAGGAGCCTTCAAAATCATAGTTTGGCTTGTCAATTGTCGCTACGATAGAATCACGCACCAGGGATGCCTCGCCTGCACAACCGGTCAGCAGTACTGTACCTGCTACCAGAAGGGCGCTACCTTTTTTCCACATGATGTGTTCCTCCCCTATGTATATTATTTTTTATTCCCCCTTTGTTCTACGCGCAAATAGAGAAAAGGTTTCGCAAAAACGGAAAAAAATCACAATCAAGCTAATTCTGCCCCCTTTTCGTGGTAAGATGAAGGGGAAAAGATGGTTAGTGAAGAAAGGGCGTTGCAACATGTGGTCGTGGCTTCAAAAGCTGATGAACTTTTTTCAGGGAGAAAGAGAAGAAGAAATAGAGGAAGAAGGACGTCCAGCAGGTACCAGTAACCCAATAGGTAATCCCGCTCCCCGTCAGCCTCAGGCGAAAACAAAAAGTATATACCCAAAAGAACGGGTAAACAATCGAGATATAGAAGACAATGTGCGTCAAAGAAGAGACCGTCAATTTCGTTTTCCAGTTGTCCCGGATGACTATTTGGAGAAGAAGCGTAATCAAAGCGTAACTCCTGCCGAATCGAATGAACGCAGTCGCCAGCAGGCACCTCGTGAGCGATTCGAATCCAAGCGTGAAACGGTGCGGCCAGCAAATGAACGCGTGCTGGAAACAAAGACAGAGCCTGTTTTCGAGAAAAAGAAACCTGAACTTGTCAAAAACAACATCGAGATACCGCAGCGTCCAAACCGTATGCCGCAGCAAAAAGAAGCGGAAAAAGTAACGAGGCCCGTTTTTTCTCCAGAAGAAAAGCGTGTTTACCAGCCGTCTGAAATTGTTTCCCCGGTTTATGGGAAGATAACTCCGGCGACGCGCGAGGCAGAGCATCGGATTCATACGACTGCGGGAATCATTTATCCGCGTCTGGAGCAAGAAGAACATTTGCAGCAAGTGAAGCAGTGGGAACAAGAAATGAGCGAGCGGTATTTTCCAGAGGAGCAAGAGACTGCTTCGGATTCTGCTGTCGCAGAAGCACTAGATTCCGAACAAGAGGTAGCTGCTTCCGTACAAATGGATGAGACGGTAGTAGAAGAAATAGAAGAAAAAATGATGGATATTGAATCGCAAGCTACGGATCTGCAAGATTCTGATTCTGGTGCTTTTGAGGCAAAAGTCGAAGAGATTGTAGCAGAAGAGCATGAGGAAGAACAGGCACAAACTGAAGAGATAGAACTTGCAGAACCATTGGCGAGCGTGAATGCCGGAGAAGAGGGATCGGAGTCTATTGGGCAACCAGAATCGGCAGACGACATTCTACCGATGGAAGAGCGGCTAGCCCATGAGGAAGCCGAGCATAGATTGATCACTACAAGCAGTGCGGTTGTGCAGGTGGAGAGCGAGAATGATGGCGATAACATACAGTCTCCTTCTGTTGGGGAGGAGAATCAAGCAGTCGAAACGGAGCTAGAGGGCGATGGCGTCGAAGAGCCTGCCTATGCATCTGCAATTAGCCGTTTGCTAGAGAGAGCAGAAGTTGATTCACCACAAGAGCTCAGTTCAGCAGGAGCGGGTTACGAAGAGACGCCAGAGCAAACAGAGCAATCAGAACCAACTGAGCATGAATCCATTGCTCAACCAGTTGTGGAACCGATTGTAGAACCAGTTGTAGAATCTGTTGCAGAAACCGTACCAGAAACCGTACCAGAAACCGTACCAGAAACCGTACATGTCCCTGTCTCTGCTTCATCCGCTGCACAGTCCGTGAACATGTCTCAGGCATCGATAACTAGGCAGCCTGCTGTTCAGGTAAAAGCCCCGTCCACTGAAGCTGACCAAGGAGCAGAGTCTGCACAGCCGCCATACGCCTTGCCGGATTTGGGACTGCTGAATCCGAGCCCGCCGGTCAGCGATGACGACGATGAGCATACCCAAATTCAAAAGCTGTTATTGGAAGAGACGCTTGCGAACTTCAATGTCAGCGCTCAGGTAGTAGGGATTGTCAAAGGCCCATCCGTGACACGCTTTGAGCTGCAACCGGCTCCCGGGGTAAAAGTGAACAAGATTACGGGATTGATTGACGATATCAAGCTGAATTTGGCTGCAAAAGACATCCGCATCGAGGCACCGATTCCAGGACGCAATGCCATCGGAATCGAAGTCCCGAATATGTCCAGCCAGCCTGTATTAATCGAAAAGATTATCAGCTCAGACAAGTTTCAGGAGCATTCATCCCCGTTGGCGGTCGCACTTGGTATGGACATTGGCGGAGAGCCGATTATTGCGGATATTAAAAAGATGCCGCACGGTTTGATTGCCGGATCGACAGGCTCGGGTAAAAGTGTCTGCATCAACTCTATCATCGTCAGTCTGCTTTACAAGGCGACTCCTGAGCAGGTGCGATTGCTCTTGATCGATCCGAAAATGGTAGAGCTCGCCCCTTACAATCATCTGCCGCATCTGGTTACGCCTGTCGTGACGGAGGCCAAGCAGGCAACAGCTTCTCTCAAGTGGGCTGTGGAAGAAATGGAGAAGCGCTATGCGCTATTCGTAGATGCGGGTGTTCGTGATATCGACCGTTACAATCAGACAACAGATGATCAGCTACCTTATATCGTGATCATCATTGATGAGTTGGCTGACCTGATGATGGTCTCGCCGCAGGATGTGGAGGATTGCATTATCCGGATCGCTCAGAAGGCACGTGCTTGTGGTATTCATTTGCTTCTGGCGACACAGCGCCCATCCGTGGATGTCATTACTGGAAACATCAAGGCAAACGTACCGACTCGTCTTGCTTTTGCCGTGTTCTCCCAAGTTGACTCGCGTACGATTCTCGATCAGTCTGGGGCAGAACGACTGTTGGGTAGAGGGGACATGCTATTCCTTGAGAGCGGCACGACTCCGGTTCGTCTGCAAGGGAACTTCGTTTCGGATGACGAGATTGAGCGAATTACGCACATGATTAAAAAGCAAAGAAAGCCTGCCTACATTTTCAGCAAAGAAGATTTGGAGCAGCAGGTTGCATCGTTTGACAGCGGAGATGATCCGTTGTATCTGGAAGCGCTCGTGTTCGTGGCTGATCAGGGACAAGCTTCTGCATCTGGATTGCAACGCCGTTTCCGCGTTGGATATAACCGTGCTGCCCGTCTCATCGAAATGATGGAGGCAGATGGGTACGTCGCAGGACAAAGCGGCGGTAAGGCTCGCGCCGTCCTTATTTCCAAGGAGGACGCACAAGCCGTAGTGGAGGGGTCGACACTCCTGTAAAAAACGAGGGTCTTGCATAGAGCAAGGCCCTTTCTACACAGACGAGTTGCCTAAATATTCAGTAAGGTAGTATGCTATAGGAATAGATGTGAGAGGGAAAGGAACGATGACGATGAATCCGCTGGCGAAAAAGTATCAGGAGATTGACGACAAAATTGTCTTGTTCAATGAAGAGTATTATTTGAGCGTGGAAAAAATCGACATTACCGCAATGACGCTGGAAAAAAGGGAAGCGCTCTTTAACCAGCTGTACGATTTCGACAGTTCGGATATGGAACTGGAGATCGATGTCTCCGAGGAAGAAAAGGGCGTTTGGTACCTGCAATTGCTCGTACCGCATGTATTGACACTGCCTGAGGCTGCCAAAAGACGCATCGAAAATGGAACCAATCAACTCACCCAGCATTTGAGTGAACAGGCAGATGAGCTTGTGAGAACACAATTGCTTGGGGAAGAAATTTATACCTATGTGAAACGGTACAATCCGGATTTGGAGCGTATTGCCTAATAACAAACATCCATCTATCCCACAACGAGGGGCAAGATGGATGTTTTTCATTCCCCTTAGCTTTTGGCCGTTTTGGTCGCTAGCCAGGTGCAGGCAGTCTTATTTGTCGTAGTCGCAATCCATTCGCATGGTTGATTGTTTACAGGAGTGATCAAGCGTAGTGTATCGCCTTTGAGACCGCCGTATTTGACGGAGGCACTGGGAGCTGCTGCGACATACACCACACGTTCGTTGATCGAAACAGTTGGGATAAAGGAAGAGTTTTCGGATTTGTAGCCGCTAGTGAGGGAAACAGGGACAGGGAGGTTTTTCATGGAGAGGGTTATTTTATCCGAAGACTTGTGATAAAACATTTTTCCAGTAACCTGGCTGAAGTCGCCTCCATCCACGGTGACTACCAATGGGTACGTTCCGGTGCCGTAGAGCATGATCGCGTGATCAGAACCGGAATAACGGTTGTTTATGAGGGAGACATTTCCGCAGCGGTTCAACGAAATGTTTTGGATCAGCCGAGGGTCAAACGAACAGTTTCTCACGGTAACTTGTCTCTCGGCGAGCACATCCCATGGCTCCAAGCTCAAGGCGTAGCCGCCGATGGAAGTCGCCGTATCATTGGCCTCGAAGCTACAGCCATCAAATACAAGACCTACATCCGAGTAATCCACGGTCAGACCGGTACCAACCGTCTTTGTACCTCCTTGTGCGGTCGTATGCAATACCCAGCGACAGTTGCTGAAGGTCATGTTTTTCATAAAGTTCACCCGATTTTTCTGATCAGGTGCCGTATAGAAAACCGAGGAGCTGATACAGCCTGTCATGCCAGTGAGACTGAAGCTGGCGAGCGAAACGAGCTGACTACCTTGCACGACCATCGGGGAGGACAGATCTCCCTCCAAGTCGAGCTGTTGACGGCAAGAGATATTGCTCAGGTTTACGAGCATGGGTGTGGCTCCATCGTACCCTTTATTGAGCTCGACCTCAAAACGATCACACGCTACATTCGCTGCATTTAGACGTTCCAGGCCACCTGTGACTGTAATATCTGAGCGTGTTCTCTTGCGGTTATCGCTGTAAAAATCGGTAACTTGCACAGTGCGGACATAGCAGTTCGTTTCCCCGGCAAAGTAAAAGTGGTCGGCGACTCCATCCGTACACCATACTTGTCGTAACGCTACGTAATTGATATAGCTGCTAGGACCGGCACCACGAATGTAGAAGTCGGCGCTATGCTCGTAATCGTAAGGATCGGGAGGCAGCGGGTTTGCCCGGGCATTGGAATCAATCTTTAGGTTGTTGACTACAAAGGAATCCGCATCACCACCCGTGGACGTAATCGAGAACAGCCAGCGCCAATCTGCTGCTGTTGAATTGGCTTTCCTTTTTAACACGGAAAAAGGACCGATTCCCTGCATCACTAGGCTTTTTCCTGCCCCTAGGATGACCTCCAGGTTGTTTGGTTCAATGACATAGGTGCCAGCAGGGAAAAATAATGGAATTTGCAGGTTCAGAGCAGCAGTCAAGCCAGCCTGGATTGCTTGGGTATCGTCGGTCACTCCATCCCCCTTTGCTCCGTACGTTTTTACATCAATCCACATAAAAGCATTCTCCTCCAAGAAATGGGTAGACAAGATTGTCTTCTTTTCATTTCATTCAACCATTTCTCAAATGTTGACAACCATTTAGTAAAAAGGGCATGGACTACGCAAAAATGTGTTCCATAAACTTTGGGCAACCACTGGCATATTTGTCCTAGAACCTCCGTATGAATAAGCAAAGAGGTGGATAGTATGTCGATTTTGGTGACAGGATCAGCTGGTTTTATCGGTTTTCATGTTACACGACGGCTTTTGGAACAAGGACAGACGGTGTGGGGGGTAGATAATTGCAATGAGTATTACGACCCGGTCTTGAAGAGCAAACGACTGGAAATCCTCCAAGCGTATCCAACCTTTCGTTTTATCAAAGCGGATATTGCAGATCAGAGCAAAATGGACGAGTTGTTCCGAGAAATGAAGCCGGAGATTGTCATTCACTTGGCCGCTCAAGCGGGTGTCAGGTACAGTCTGGAAAATCCTCATGCCTATACGACTTCCAATATCACCGGGTTTCTACACATTTTGGAAGGGTGCCGACGGTCGAGAGTCAAGCATTTGCTCTACGCATCCTCAAGCTCCGTCTACGGAGGGAATACCAAGCTACCATTTGCGGAGTACGATCCCGTAGATGAGCCGGTCAGCTTGTACGCAGCAACGAAAAAAGCCAATGAACTGATGGCCTATACCTATAGTCATTTATACGGCTTGCCTGCAACGGGACTTCGCTTCTTTACGGTATATGGGCCTTGGGGCCGACCCGATATGGCGCTCTATACGTTTACCAAGGCGATTTTGTCGGGAGAGCCTGTCCGCATTTTCAACTACGGCAACATGACAAGGGACTTTACGTATGTGGACGATATCGTCGAAGGGATGCTGCGACTGATGAATCGAATTCCCCAAAGGGAGGGGGACAAGGCGCCGCATGAGGTGTTCAACATCGGGAATCACCAGCCGATCGATTTACTTACGTTTCTCTCGATTCTGGAAGAGAAGCTGGGTAAAAAGGCTATTCGCGACTATTTGCCCATCCAGCCGGGGGATGTTCCTGCTACCTATGCGTCAGTGGAAGCTCTGTTTGAGGCGACAGGCTTTCGGCCGAAAACACCAGTCGATGTGGGGATAGCTCGCTTTGTAGACTGGTACGTCAGCTATTATGGTGTCGCTCATGCGTAATAAAGTGGGAGTAGTAGGTCTTGGGTATGTAGGACTGCCTGTCGCGATTGCTTTTGGGCAAGTGCTTCCAGTAGTTGGTTTTGACATAGACGAAAGTCGCATACGCAGTCTGGAGGGCGGAATGGATGAAACGGGAGAGATGTCGACGGATGAGCTAAAGCGAGCCAACATCACGTATACAGATGACCCCGCAAGTCTCGCAGCGTGCGATTTTATCATCATCACGGTACCCACTCCTGTCGATTCTGCGAAACGGCCCGATATGCGGGCACTCATTCTCGCATCTGAAAGCGTTGGGCAACATCTCGCTTCAGGGACCATCGTCGTCTATGAATCGACCGTTTATCCAGGGGCAACAGAAGAAATTTGTATTCCTGTATTGGAACAAGCGTCTGGAAAGCTGGCGGGGACTGATTTTTTCGTCGGCTACTCACCTGAACGAATTAATCCGGGGGATCGGGAACGGAGATTGTCCCAGATCGTCAAGGTCGTTTCAGGGCAGGATCGCCAGACATGTGAAACGATTGCCGAGATGTACGGGTTGATAGTAGAGGCAGGTATTCACAAAGCTCCCTCGATTCAGGTGGCAGAGGCAGCCAAGGTGATTGAGAACACGCAACGCGACATCAATATCGCCTTGATTAATGAGCTTTCGATTATTTTTGACCGCTTGGGCATTTCTACGGCAGATGTGCTCGAGGCCGCTCGAACAAAATGGAACTTCCTTCCGTTCTCTCCAGGACTCGTCGGTGGTCATTGCATTGGCGTCGATCCGTACTATTTGACATACAAGGCGGAGAGTGTTGGTTATCATCCGCAGGTCATACTGGCTGGACGACGGATCAATGACGGTATGGGCAAGTTCGTCGCGACCTCACTCGTGAAGCAAATGATCTGGCAAAATATTGCGATTCAAGGCTCGCGAATTACGATCATGGGCATCACCTTTAAAGAAAACGTGTCGGACATTCGCAATAGTCGGGTCATCGACATTATTCAGGAACTGAAGGAGTTCGGGGTAGAGGTCCAAGTGACAGATGAATTGGCTTGTCCAGAGCGAACGAGAGAGGAATACGGGATTCAATTGCGAGAGTGGGAAGACCTGCAGCCTGCCCACGGAATCGTATTGGCCGTCCCTCATGAGCGATATCTGTACCTGGGATGGGAGGAGCTTGCAGGGCTCTTGTATCAGGGGCAAGGTGTCATCGCAGACGTGAAAAGCGTGCTAAACCGCGAAACATGCCCGGCAGAAATTAGTCTGTGGCGTTTATGATGACCATTCTTTGAATAACGATCACCTGGAGCGGATGAATATGAGCTACCGGAAGAGAAGATTCTGGTTAAGCTTATCGGACGCAGGAATTATCAGCTTGGCTGTCTGGTTGGCCTGCCTGGTTCGATTTGATTTTTCTTTCACAGAGATAAGTGAATATCAACCTATGTATTTGATGATGGGCCACGTACTGTTCGTCGTGACAGGCATGCACTTTGCTCAACTTTATCGACCTGTTTACCGCTATGTCAGTGTTCGCGAACTGGTCTCGATTATTTCAGCCACGAGTATTTCCATTTTGGCTCTCTACCTGGTACTGAAAATGACGTACCTGCTTAGTTGGTCCATCCGATTTCCCACCTCACTCTTTCTCATGACGCTAGCCTTTGTTTTGCTCGGGATCACAGGCTCTCGGTTTGTATGGAAGTGGTGGTATGAAGAGCGGGAGAAAAGAACGCAGGATCGCAGGCGCACATTAATTATCGGGGCAGGTAGCGCAGGTGTGCTCGTAGCCAGAGAGATGAAAACTTCACCTTTATCGGAGCTGCGTCCCGTTGCCTTTATCGATGATGAGTCCAGCAAACAAAATCTGCGTGTGTACGGCCTGCCCGTTGTGGGGAATCGGGCTGACATCGCCCGCGTCGTGCAACGACTTTCCATATCAGACATCGTAATTGCCATGCCATCGGCTTCCCGGCAGACGATTAAGGAGATTTTCGACATTTGCAAAACGACGAGAGCGAGCGTCAAAATTTTGCCGCATGTAGCAGACATCATTAGTGGAAAAATCACGATGAACATGATTCGGGATGTAGCGTTGGAGGATTTATTGGGGAGGGAGCCTGTTCAGCTAAATCTGGAAGAGATTACGGGGTACTTGCGGCAGCAAGTTGTACTTGTGACAGGAGCGGGCGGCTCGATTGGGTCCGAGCTTTGCAGACAAATAGCTAGATTTGGCCCAAGGAAACTTCTTCTCTTGGGGAACGAAGAGAACGGCATTTTTGAAATGAGCCTGGAGCTCTCGCGTTTGTGTCCTGAGCAGGAGACGGTCAGCCTGATTGCGGATATACGTGACAGAAAAAGAATTGCATCGATAATGCATGAGTATCGTCCCGCCGTTGTTTTTCATGCGGCAGCTCACAAGCATGTACCGTTAATGGAGAACAACCCGTGTGAGGCTTTGAAGAATAACATTCTGGGTACGAAAAACGTTGCGGAATGCGCGCTGGAAACTAGCGTCTCTCATTTCATTCTGATCTCGACGGACAAGGCAGTGAATCCAACCAGTGTGATGGGTGCTACGAAAAGGATCGCTGAGCTTCTGATCCAGGGCTATAACCATTTCGGACTTACCCGGTTTGCGGCTGTTCGTTTTGGAAATGTCCTGGGGAGCAGGGGGAGTGTCGTTCCCGTTTTTCTCAATCAAATCCGGGCAGGTGGACCGATTACCATTACACATCCAGATATGGAGAGATTCTTTATGACCATTCCTGAGGCGGCCCAGCTCGTCATCCAGGCGGGAGCACTCGCTCAGGGAGGGGAGATATTCATCCTCGATATGGGGAAACCGGTCAAAATTGTCGATATGGCCCTCGACCTGATTCGCTTGGCAGGCTTGGAGCCGGGGAAGGATATTCCGGTTGTATTCACGGGAATTCGTTCGGGGGAGAAGTTGTACGAAGAAATTTTAACGGCGGAAGAAGGCTTGTCGTCTACTTGCCATAATCGGATCTTCATTGGGAAGCCGCTCGATTTTTCCTGGAATGAACTCTTGGCAGGGATCGCCCGATTGGAGCAAATTGCAGACAAGGGAGCGACGCTGGAGGACAAACAATCCATCATCGAGATTTTGCAAGGGATCGTTCCAGGCTATCATTCCACTTCTTACGTGAAGGAAGAGTCTACGTCAGTCCCTTATCAAGTGGCGATCGGATGAGCGTCAGCCAATGGAAGGAAAAGATCGCCACGATAAAGTGGAAGCGGCTGTTTGTATGGGGAGGGTTGATTTGTCTCATCAGTTTGAGTGGTTATGGTGTGTACGTCTATCTGTCGTTAAAAGAAACGGCAAGCAAAATGTACCTCCCTATCCGCACACAGAAATCTGTCGAGGTACCTGTAGCAACTGAACCAGCATCAGTGAGGCAATCGCCGACCGTGAATTCCCCAGTAGCAACTACACCACCTGCGGCTGAAGTGGAGAACTCCGCTATCTTGCCCAAAGAACCAATCACCCTGCTGCTTCTTGGCGTTGATGAACGAGAGAATGACAAGGGGCGCTCTGATGTGATCCTCGTACTCTCCGTCAACCCGAAAACGAAATCGGCGTTGCTCATCAGCATACCACGTGATACGCGAACCGCTATGGCTCACAAAGGTACCCAAGATAAGATCAATCACGCCTATGCATTCGGCGGCGTGCAGCAGGCAGTAGACACCGTGGAACAGTTTCTTCAATTTCCCATTGATTACGTGGTGACTGCGAATATGGAAGGATTTGCAGGTGTGATCGATGCACTGGGTGGAGTGGAGGTCAACAACAAGCTAGCCTTTACTTATGCCGATTACACCTTTCCGGTCGGTCCCATCCAGTTAGACGGGAAGCAAGCCTTGGTCTACGCTCGCATGCGCTACGAAGATCCGAGAGGCGACCTCGGTCGCAACGAAAGACAGCAAGAAATCATCAAGGCATTGCTGGATAAAGGTGTAACCCTTGCATCGCCTACTCGATTGAATGATGTGCTTACGACGATGGGGAAATACGTGAAAACGAACATGACCTTTGATGTGATGAAGCAGCTTGCCCTAAGCTACAGCACGGCAGTTACCTCCGTCGAGACGATTCGTTTGGAAGGAAAGGGTCAAATGATCAATGGAATCTACTACTATATCGTCAGCCCGCAAGAGCGTGAGAGGTTGACTGAGAGTCTTTCAACTTTTCAAAAACAAATCGAACCTCCCGTACAACTGCCGAAAGAAGGAAGTGACAGCATAGCGGGGCAAAGGGGGAAGCAGGATGAATGAGGAGCTTAATTTTCGTGAAATACTCCTGATGTTGTTGAAGCGATGGAAGCTGATCCTTTTGATTACCTCTTTGTGCACCATCGGAACAGCGCTCGTGAGCTTCTATTTACTGACACCGATTTATCAGGCTAAGACGGAAATATTAGTGAATCGCTCGCTGGATTCAACCGTAGAGAGCATGCTATCTGTCGCGGAAATTGATTCCAATCTGAAATTAATTGAGACCTATCGCGTGATTATTGAAAGTCCGCGGGTAATGGAACGCGTGCTCGAAGTGATCGGGGCCGGCGCTACGATGGAGGATCTGCTGCTTCAGACGAAGGTGGAGCCAGTCAAGGACTCGCAGGTCATTTCCATTACGGTAGAAGACCCGGATCAGGGCAGAGCTGTGCTCATTGCCAATACAATCGCGACGACCTTTCAGGGAGAAGTCGTCAAAATGCTTAGCATGAACAACGTGCATATTTTGGCGGAAGCCCGAAACAATCCGGCGGCCATTCCAGTAAGCCCAAAACCGATCCTCAATTCGGTGATCGCCTTTGTCCTCGGGTTGGCAACGTCTATGGTCGTCGTCTTCTTGCTTGTACAGATGGATACCCGACTTCAATCGGAAAAAGAAGTGGAGGAGTATTTAGGCTTACCTGTACTGGCAACCATTGCGGTGATTGACAAAAAAACGCGGAAGGCATTTCGCCAGCCCAAGGTGGAGGAAGTGAGGAATGAGTATGAGAAGGCAGAAGCCTGATGATCGTTACCAAAAGCTGATCGCCCATTGGGAGCCACTGTCACCGCTGGTAGAAGGCTACCGTACCCTTCGCTTAAACATTCAGTTTTCCATGGGCGACAAGCTGATGCAAACGATTTTAGTCACCAGTCCAGGGGCTTCTGAGGGAAAAACGATCACCGCTGCCAATCTGTCCTTAATGATGGCAAAGGATCACAAAAAAACGGTGCTGCTTGATTTTGACTTGCGCAATCCGCGCGTACATTTCACCTTTGATATGCCGAATCTGTACGGGATCAGTTCTTACTTTTCGGATATGTGCCAGATTCCCGATATCATCCAACCATCTGGCGTATCAGAGCTGTCGATCATTACAGCAGGGCCAATCCCGCATAATCCAGCGGAAATGCTCGGGACGCCACGGCTCTTGGAATTGATGGCATACCTGCGCCAGAACTATGACTTTGTGATTGTTGACAGCCCGCCATTAATCGTAAGCGATGCAATGGTGCTGGCGAGGGAAATGGACGGCTGTGTCATGGTGGTGGATGCAAGCAAGACGAAGCGGGATTCTGCCGTCAAGGCGGTAGAGCAGTTAAAAGCGGCAGGCGCCAATCTGCTCGGTGTTGTTCTCAACAACAAAAAGGTAGGGAAGAGAGAAGGCTACTACGGATATGGGTACAACGCATAGCGGAAAGCGGGGCGTTTGTAAGCATGCATGCCCTCAAATTAGCTTGGCAACGACAATGGAACCGTCTGCATAACGATCGCGATGTTCACGAAGTGATTCGCGGCTCGGCCTTCACGTTTTTGTTTCGGCTTCTTGGCTTCGTACTGCTCTATCTTTTGCAGTTCTACATTGCCAGAGAGTATGGAGCCGAGAGCCTGGGCATCTATTCGCTGACGATCACCCTGATGAACATTGGAATGGTGCTGGCCGTTTTGGGGACAGATACAGCCATCATCCGCTTTCTCTCGGAGTTTCGCGCGAAAGGCTCGCTTTATCAGATTTCCGAAGTATTCAACAAAGTAGTGCTGTGGGCGACACTGATTTCGATTGTGCTTGGGGTACTTTTGCATGTGTTCTCAGAGCAGGTGTCTGCCTACGTGTTTGCAGGGGAGCTGCCAGCAGAGGCACTGCGAGTCGTCGCTTGGATGCTCCCGTTTGTGTCACTCGCAAGGCTGTATGCATCTGCATTTCGGGCACTTCATCGGGTTGTCATCTCGATCACTGTCGATATCGTCGGTATGCGTTTTCTGCACTTGGCGTTTCTTTTCATCGCCATTCCTTTTTTTGAACCCAGTACGATGCTCTTGATTCAACTGCTCGCAGCTGCTGTTATTTTGAATGCCGTCTATGGGATGGGGCAGTGGTATGCGACGAGCCGAGGTTTCCGTAACAGTGTACAGCCGACTGCGGGAGAGCCTGGTGTTGGGTTGAGGGAAATTATTGCAGTCGCACTCCCGATGTATCTCAGTGCGTCGATGGAATTGATCATGACGTGGACAGATATGATCATGCTGGGCATTTTTACGGATGCAAAAACAGTCGGAGTATACAGTGTGGTCATTCGTCTGGCAATGGTGACGGGCTTTGCACTGATTTCTATCAATACGATCCTCTCTCCGAAGTTCTCTGAGCTGTACGCACGTAATGATATGGACGGCTTAAAAAAGATGATTGCGTTTGCCAATCGGCTCATTTTCTTCACCTCTGCTCCTCTCAATCTGCTAGTGGCGATATGTGCCGTTCCATTGCTCACTTTTTTTGGCGAAGAGTTTGCGAGCGAGAGCCTCGTCCTTGTGATCCTGTGCATGGGGCAGTTTGTCAATTTTTGCACAGGCAGTGTTATCCCCTTATTGACGATGACCGGGCATCAAAAAACGGCCCGCAATATTCTTGTCTGTTCAGCTGCACTAAACATAGTCGGAAACGCTTGTCTCATTCCGCTGTATGGAATTATTGGGGCCGCCATTGCTACTTCAATCAGCCTGATCTTTCGAGATCTTTGTGCTTCGTATTGGGCATCCAAATATTTTGGCTTTCGTACGTGGTATATCCCGTTTTTATCCGAAAAATATTCCGTCTCGCTCCAGGAGACGAGGTCATGAAGAAGGTGGCTTACCGTGAAGGATGAGCTGTATCCGTCTATGTTTTGGGATAGTGAAGAGACACGCCATTGCCGTGTGCAGGTGCAGAAGCCGTGGAGCAGAGAGGAATTTTGGTCGTACTACTTCACACGTCGCATCTCCATCTACGTGAGCTTATTGCTGACCCGCAAAACACAAATATCCCCCAACGCAATTACAATCGGGGGCATTATCGCCGGACTCCTTAGCGCAGCAGCATTTATGTACGGAACGGCGGCATCCTTTCTGCTCGGCTGCTTCTTCTGTCAGGTGTGCTACTTGGCGGATTGCGTCGATGGGGAAGTAGCTCGCATGCGCAACCAGAAGAGCAAGGGAGGAGAATGGCTGGACATCGGGCTCAACTATGCGCTCTACCTGGTGTCATTCGGTGTGATATACGGCATCATGAATCATCACGCGATATGGGGTCCGTGGCTGCTCTATTTGATTCTGCTCACGATTTTTGCAGAGATTTTGGCGACCAATGGCTCCGATCTCGTCTTTAGTCAAGGGAAAATCTCTCACGAAACAGTCTCTATGAGAAAGCGCAGCAAATCGATCGATGCTTTGGTCTTCCTTTTTCTTACCCAAACGGGCTATCAATTGGGCGTGCTTGTTACCGCATTTCTGTGGGCAATCAGCGGTCAGATGCTATTTTTGCTCCTATGGACCTTCTACCACCTGTTCGTCGGACTGGCCAGATCGATGTACAAGCTGAAGCTGAACATCAAATACGTCATGCCATCTCTGAAAGAAGGAGGGGAGTCGGATGAAGGCACTACTCATGGCAGCAGGTCTCGGGTCACGAATTAACGAGCACATTGATGGAATTCCCAAATGTACAGTTGACATCGGAAGCCAATCACTCATTGAAAATACGATAACGGAGCTAAGGCGCCACGGAATTGAAGAGATCGCGATGGTGGTGGGCTATCAAGCTAACGTGATTACCCAGTTGCTCAGAGATGAACCTATTCGTTTTTATCACAATCCTTTTTATGATCGGACGAATAGTATGGTGTCCCTCTGGTTCGCCCGCGAGTTCTTGCAAGGAAGCGACTGCTTGTTGTTGAACGCCGACGTTTACTTTGAATCGAAGGTACTGGAAGTCGTGTTGCAAGAGACCGCGTGTCCCGTCATGTTTGCTGATCCAGTCCGTCGTTTTGAGGGGGATTATAAATTTGGCTATGAAAACGGATTGCTGCTCCGCCATGGAAAGGAGCTCTCACTGGAAGAGACAACTGGCGAATACGTTGGAATTGCCAAACTGCAAGAGAGTTTTCTGCCGATATTTTTGCCGCGCTTACAAAGGTTGATTCAGGAGAAACAGTATGATTTGTGGTGGGAAAATGTTCTCTATTCTTTTTTGGGCGAAAGGAATGTGTATGTCGCACAAATACCACCGGGATTGTTTTGGGCAGAGGTTGATACGTGGGAGGATTATCGGCGAATCCTGCAATTCACCAACCAACTGGCGCACAGGTAAATGATGATCAAGGAGAAGCTCTCACCGGACAAGATCCTGCTTTTGCTATATGTGGTGCTTAAGCCCTTCTACTTCTTCCCAAGTGGCAATCCGCAAATCGCCGATTTTATCATGCTTATCTTGATCGCCTACAGCTTCTTGTTTCGGCTGGGGCGGGTCAACCGCAGACTCGGACTCTTTCTCTTCCTTACCCTTCTGTTTTTGTACGACATTATGATGGTGAATGGCATATGGACGATTGCACTCGGTGGGGAAATGGATGTATTCAGCTCGACCAAGTGGTATTTGTACAACGGAGCCGTGATGCTTGCCTTGATTATTTTGTTCAGGCGCAACCCTCAAGAGTACGTCAAATGGGTCTTTTTGGCTACGTCCACCTCCTTGCTCGTTCAGGCATTCATTCTCGTGTCAGGACTGTCACCGGATAGCGGAGAGTTCAGGCAATCCTTGTTCTTCAACAATCCGAACCAGCTCGGCTATTTTGGGCTTTTGTGCATGGGGATATGCCTGCTGTGCGCTCGCTTCGTGTCTGTGAAGACCATTCCTCTCTTTATTGCGATCGGCACGGCGTTCAGCATCATTGCAGCGTCCTTGTCGAAAGCAGCGATCATTAGTGCTGTAGGGATGTACCTCGTTTTTTTGCTCCTCTCCATCAAAGAACGAACGGGCTTGTTCTGGATGAATCTGCTATGCGTGCTCGTTTCGTCCTTCACTGTTTTCTTCATCTATTTGTACACCAACGAAAACGTGCTGAGCGATGCTTCTATTTACACGCAAATTGAAGAACGAATGGTAACACTCGGCGAAGATTCGGATGACAATTTGGCAGCGCGGGGCTATGACCGGATTGCCAACCATCCGGAGTACATTTTGTTCGGAGCAGGGGAAGGGATGTACGAGCGATTTAACAGCAGCATTTCGTTGGAACTCCATTCTACCTTAGCCAATCTGTTCTTTTCCTACGGCGTAATGGGCACAGTGTTGTTCATTCTCGTGATTTATGGGGCGGCCCGTGGGCATCGATTGGTTGCTTGGTATCCACTTATCTTCCAAATTTTGTACGGACTCACTCATAACGGAATTCGCGAAACGTTTTTCTGGATCATGCTCGCGCTGTATTTCGTGACAGCCGAAATCAATACGCGTCAGACCAAAAATGGCGGTGATCTGCTTGAAAAAAATCTTGCAAGTATGCGCAATTGACCGCTCTGTAGAAAGTTTATTGTTTCCCTTGATTGAAAAGCTGATGGGTGAAGGCTACGAGGTGCATACTGCATGTTCGGATACGGGGCGCTTTGATGTGCTAACAGCAAAGGGATTGACGCTCAGAAGAATCCCGATTAAGCGAAAGATCGACCCGATTTCCAATTTGGTGACAATTTGGGCATTGTATCGGCTGTTGAAAAGGGAGAAGTATGATGTCGTGCATGTTCATACGCCGATTGCCGCTGTTCTCGGGCGTGTGGCAGCAAGGCTGGCAAGAGCACCGCATGTCATTTATACAGCGCACGGCTACTTCTTTCATGAGGGCATGAGCAAAAGTACGTATCAGATGTACTACACGCTGGAAAAATGGTTTGCCCGGCATATGACCGACTATCTTTTCCTTCAGAGTCGAGAGGATTATGAGTTGAGCGTGAAGGATGGCTTCTCCTCCCAGACGGAGCGGATTCTGCACATTGGCAATGGCGTTGATCTCACAGAACGCTTTCACCCGCGACACGTAAAGAGAGAAAAGGTCCAGACTATCAAGTCCTCACTGGGGCTGCGAGATGATCATGTGGTGATCACCTATGTAGGACGCATGGTTTCGGAGAAAGGAATTTTTGAGCTGTTGGAAGCCTTTCGCAAGCTGGCGGGTGAATTTCCGCGCCTGCGCCTCTTGTTGGTGGGGGACGTGTCTTCCAGTGAACGCGATCAGCGAGGTCAAGACTTCGAGGAGCTTTGCCGACAGCATCCGCAAATCATTTTGGCTGGATTCCGCACAGACATTCCGGAGCTGATGGCGACAAGCGATATTTTTGTTCTTCCCTCTCACCGCGAAGGGCTGCCTCGCTCCATCATTGAGGCGATGGCGATGGGAAAACCGATTGTCGCCACGAATATCCGTGGATGTCGGGAGGAAGTCAGGGACGGTGTCAACGGATTTTTAGTAGAACCGAAACAGGTATGTCCCTTGTATACAGCCTTAAAAAAGCTCGTAGTCGATTCCAGACTCAGGGAAGCATTCGGGCAGAACAGCCGCAGCATCGCGCTCGAGCACTTCGATGAGCGAACGGTCCTTGCGAAGCAGGCGGCGCTATTTGCCCAACTGACTGGTCAGGTACGAGAAGAAAGAGGGCAGGAGAAAGGAGGCAGCGGAGAAGATTGGACAAGACGGGAGCATTCGTCATTTCCCTAGACTTTGAACTTTACTGGGGCGTCCGAGACAAGAGAACCATTCAGTCCTATGAGCAAAATTTGTTAGGTGTTCGTCAAGTGATCCCCGCACTTTTGGAGCTGTTTGCCAAGTATGAAATGCACGTCACCTGGGCTACTGTCGGTTTTTTGTTTTGCGAGTCGCGCAAGGAGCTAGCAGGCGTCGTCCCACGGCATCTCCCGGCGTATTCCGATGAAAAACTGTCACCCTACCCCTATTTGGACACAGATGCGATTGGAGAGCATGAGCAGGTCGATCCGTATCATTTTGCTCCTTCCTTAATTAAGCTGATATCCTCTTACCCGCATCAATTCATCGGAAGCCACACCCTTTCCCACTATTACTGTCTAGAGCCGGGGCAGACTCCCGAAGCTTTTGCTGCTGACCTTGATTCTTTTCATAAAGTGACGCGCAAAAAAGGATACTCCCCTTCCAGCATCGTTTTTCCACGAAATCAGGTGCAGTCTGCCTACTTATCTTTGTGCAAGAAAAAGGGGTTCCGTTCCTATCGGGGCAACGAGCAGTCTTGGATGTATCACACAAGAGGGGCTGCCGAAGAGACATTGTTCAAACGAGCCATGCGACTCATGGATGCGTATGTAAATCTCTCTGGTCATAACAACTATGAATCATTGCAGCGCAGTCCAGAGGGAATGGTCGATGTTGCATCCAGCCGGTTTTTGCGTCCTTATTCTCCTCGGCTACAGCGGTTGGAAAAATGGCGCATGAAGAGAATCAAATGCGACCTCACTCATACTGCGGAGCACAAACGCTTGTATCATCTGTGGTGGCATCCGGAGAATTTTGGGAACCACATCGAAGAGAATCTGTCCTTTTTGGAGGAAATACTCCAGCATTACACCATGTTACGCGAGAGGTACGGCATGCAGAGCCTCAGTATGGAGGAAGCGGCAGCGAAGTGGAATCAACAGGAGGTGCGGCATGAAGTCCTTGTTTGATCGTTGCGTTTCCTTCCTGATGCTCGTTATTCTGTCCCCGCTGATTTTGCTGGTGAGTCTGCTCATCCGTTGGAAGCTGGGGTCTCCGGTTTTGTTTGTACAAGAGCGACCAGGTTTGCACGGAAAACCATTTTTCATCTATAAATTTCGCACGATGACTAATGAACGCGATGAGAGTGGAGGGCTTCTCTCTGACGAGGAGCGACTGGGATCTTTCGGAACACTTTTGCGCAAGTATAGCCTGGATGAACTGCCGCAATTGTGGAATGTGCTTCGTGGTGAAATGAGCCTCGTAGGGCCGAGACCGCTACTAATGGAGTACTTGCCCCTGTACACGCCGCGGCAGTTGAAGCGACATGACGTAAAGCCGGGGATTACAGGCTGGGCGCAGGTCAATGGGAGAAATGCGATTGACTGGGAGCAAAAGTTCGAGCTGGACGTCTGGTATGTAGAAAATGGCAGCTTTTTTCTGGATATACGGATTATCGGTCTGACGATCAAGCGCGTTTTTCAATCGACAGGCATAAATCAGCAGGGCAGCGTCACGGTAGAAGACTTCAGAGGGAGTGAAAACAGAGAGCGCGCTGGGAGGGAAGCATGTGAGCCTGATCGTACTTTCGGAACAGGATGATTGGACCGAGTATTTGCGACGGTTTTTAAAATTAGATGTGTCCTACACGAAAGAATACGTACAGCTATACGCGAAAATGGAGCAGGGCACGCCAGAAGCTGTTTTTTTCAAGAGTGGGGAGAATGAGGTTTTCTACCCGTATTTGGTCAGACGTCTGGATGAGTGGATTCCCGGCTATGCCGATTTGGTTTCGATAGGATACGGAGGGCCGTTTGTTGTGGGGGGTCAGACGGCTGCCCAATTGTTCCAGGAGCAATTCCACGTCTACTGTCGGTACAAGAACTATCTGACGGAAACGGTTCGCTTTCATCCGTTGCTGGGGAATGCGGAGCTATTCGCGGGTCAAATGCGACTGGATCTGGTGAGGATGGTAACGGCGGTGGATTTGCGCCCCACACTTGCCTACATTCGCGCCCGCTATACGCAAAACGTCGGACGAAATATGAGGAAGGCAGTGGCAAACGACATCCGGATTACATTGGGCGGAACCGATTGGCTTCCTTCTTTTATCCAGCTACATCGCGAGACGATGGATCGCAATCAAGCCGCGGCGATCTACTACTATGCACCGGAATTTTTTGTGGGACTCATGAAAAAAACAGCGCTGTGCAAGCCGCGGCTTCTGCTTGCCATGCATGAGGATCGGCCGGTGGCGGGCGTGCTTTTGCTCAGTGGAAATCAATTCGCCCATTATCAGCTAGGGGCATCCCATACGGAAGATATGGCGCTTGGCGTCAACCACCTCCTCTTCGACGCCATGATTCAGCAGGCAAAGCTGGATGGAGCAAAGCTGCTTCTCCTTGGAGGAGGGAATCTGGATGGAGATGGTTTGTTCCGTTTCAAGTCCTCGTTTGCAAATGGCAATCATTTTCCTTACTGGATGGGCAAGAAAGTTCACGATGAGGAAGTGTATTTGGCTTTGTGCCAGAAATTACAAGTCGATCAGGCTGGTGAGCAAGATTTTTTTCCTGCCTATCGCAATGGGGGGACGTCGAAATGAGTGCGCAGCAGCGGATCTTTTTATCACCGCCACATATGGGGGAGGACGAGCGGGACTTGGTGGCAGACGCCTTTGCCTCCAATTGGATCGCACCGTTGGGGGAACACGTCGATGCTTTTGAGCGAGAGATTGCCCAGTATGTGGGCGTAAAAGCTGCGCTGGCTGTATCCTCTGGAACGGCTGCTATCCATCTCGGGCTTAGGCTAGCAGGCGTCGCTCCGGGTGATACGGTGTTCTGCTCCAGCTTCACCTTCGTCGCCAGTGCCAATCCGATTCTGTATCAGGGAGCGACTCCAGTATTCATTGATTCCGAGGAAGGGTCTTGGAATATGTCTCCGCTGGCATTAGAGCGAGCCCTGCGGGAAGCGGCAGCAGCGGACAAGTTGCCCAAGGCGGTCGTCATCGTCAATTTATATGGGCAGAGCGCAGATATGGGGCCGTTGATGGCGCTTTGTGAGCAGTATGGGGTGCGCGTGGTGGAGGATGCGGCAGAATCGTTAGGGGCTGTATACAAAGGGAGAATGAGCGGTGCCTTTGGGCATGTTGGGACCTTTTCGTTTAATGGCAATAAAATCATGACGACTTCAGGTGGTGGAATGCTCGTCTCCGATGACGTTGAGACGATCGAAAAGGCACGCTTCTGGTCAACGCAGGCGAAGGAGCCAGCCAGGCATTACCAGCATGAAGAGATGGGCTACAATTATCGATTGAGCAACGTACTGGCGGCAATTGGCCGGGGGCAGCTACGCGTTTTGGAGGAGCGAATCGAGGCGAGGCGAGGGATTTACAAGCGTTATGAACAAGCCCTTGGACCATTGCCTGGTATTTCGTTCATGCCTGAGCCGGCGACAGGGCGATCCACCAGATGGCTGACCGTGATGACACTGAATCCAGCCGACACAACACTCTCTGCTGCACAACTGATCGATGCACTGGGCAAAGAAAATATCGAAGCCCGTCCCGTGTGGAAGCCGATGCATCTGCAACCGTTGTTCGCGCAGTGCCAATATTATCCGCACCAGCCCGATGAGAGTGTATCCGATCGGCTATTTGCCCAAGGTGTTTGCTTGCCGTCCGGTTCCAGCTTGATCGCTGAACAGCAGGAGCGAGTCATCGGTGTTATCACGAATTGCCTCCTGAACCAGCAACAGGGGGTGCGCCATGTATAGTTATGAGCAGATAGAAAAATGGCGCAGTCTCTGCTTGTCTTCTTTTTACGTACTGGACACAGTAAAGCTCGCCGAGAACTATCGTCGTTTCCAACGAGCTTTTACTCGACGCTATGAGCATGTGATCGTGGCGTATTCGTATAAGACCAATTACTTGCCGTTTTTATGCCAAAAGCTGCATCAGTTAGGGGCGCATGCAGAAGTCGTTTCGCGAATGGAGTACGAATTGGCACGAAAACTCGGCGTCGATCCTGCGTCGATCATTTTTAACGGCCCGCTCAAAACGGAAGAGGACATTTTCCTTGCCTTGGAGCAGGGGAGCCTGATCAATCTGGATTCTTTTTCGGAAATACCGTGGGTGGTGGCCTATGCCAAGCAGTATCCCGAGCATACGTTTCGGATCGGGCTGCGGATTAATGTGGATTTGGCCAGGGGTGGAGTGAGTCCTCTGCAAAATGGGTACGAGGTCAGCCGATTTGGTTTTTGCGTCGAAAACGGCAATTTGGAAAAAGCCCTGAGCCAGTTGGCTGTCGTCCCGAATGTGCATGTAGTCGGGTTACATGGACACTTTTCCACCAATCGCAGTGTGGGTGTGTATCGCCAAATTACGCGCCATCTATGCCGATTGGGGAAGGTGCATTTGGGCGAGCGGCTTGCTTTTATCGATATTGGAGGCGGATTCTATGGCGAGCTCCCGACCACGTTCGGGATGACGGCTGTACCTACCTTTGAAGAGTACGCCGAAGCGATTACGTCTGTCGTGAAGGAGGAGCTGGCAGAGCTGGATCATGCGCCGCTGCTGATTCTGGAGCCAGGTATTTCACTCGTGGCAGATGCCCTTGATTTCGTTTGCCAAGTCATCGATGTAAAAGAAAACAGAGGAGAGCGGTTTGTTCTCGTGGATGGAAGCATTCACAATGTCAAGCCGACGATGCACGCGCACCTCTTGCCAGCCCGACTTGTGTGCAACCGCAAGTCAGTTCCCGAAGCGAGCTACCATGTCGTCGGGTATACATGCATGGAAAAAGATTATTTGCTTCAAGGCTACACGGGGCCATTGCCTGATATCGGGGATTATTTTGTCTTCGGACACGTAGGGGCGTATACGCTCGTCTTTAATCCACCATTTATTCGCGAGAGGCCGCCGGTTCTCGCTATCGACGGAAAGGAAGCGGTCGTTGTGAGGGGAAAAGAGACTCTCCAACAATTCATTCCCGAATCGGTTTATTGTTTTCACGTTGACAAGCAGGGGGTAATGAACTGAATGAACGTACTTGTGACCAGTGTAGGCAGACGAGTCAAGCTGCTCCACTATTTTGTACGCGAATGGGGTGACACTGGCAAAATCATAGCAGTCGACTGCGATCTGACGGCCCCGGCCCTGTACGCTGCCCATCATCATGAGCAGGTGCCGCGTATCGATGATCCTGGTTATCTCGATGCCCTGCTGCAAATGTGCCAACGGTACGAGATCAAGGCAATCCTCTCTTTAATAGACCCAGAGCTGACACTGTTGGCTGCGCATGCGGATCGTTTCTACATGCAGGGCATCGAGGTGATCGTGTCCAGCCGGGATGTAATCGAGATGTGCCTGGATAAGCTGGCTACGTATGATTTTTTGTCCGCGCACCAGATTCCCGCCATTCCCACTTTTACAAAAATGGACGAGGTACAAGCAGCACTTTTGGCAGGGCAGATTACGTATCCATTAATCGTCAAGCCACGGTATGGAAGTGCCAGTTTGGGTATCACACGTGTGGAGAATGATCAAGAATTGTCCGTGCTCATGGAAAAAACGGAGGATGTCGTCATTCAACCGTTCTTACAGGCGGAGGAGTTCGGAGTGGATGGCTATGTGGATTTGATCTCGGGGGAGCTGGTGACACTTTTTACCCGCAAAAAGCTGCGAATGCGGGCAGGGGAGACGGATCGCTCCCTCGCGGTAAAAGATCCGCGTTTGCTGTCACTAGCGAAGGAACTCATTCGTGTCCTAGAGCCGCGTGGGCCTATTGACATCGATTGTTTTTTGGTGGGAGATCAGTACGTTGTGTCGGAGATCAATCCCCGTTTTGGCGGTGGGTATCCGCATGCTCACGAAAGCGGAGTGAACAGCGTGCGTGCGCTTCTCCAAAACATAAAGGGTCTAGTGAATATGCCAAAAGTGGGGGAGTACAAGGAAGGTAGCATTCTGATGAAATACGATGAGGTCATGCTACTGGAGTGAGGGCAAAAAATCCTTCAGGAGCGGGAATGGGCAGGGAAGCTAAAAACATGACAAAGACTGCGTACCTGCCCCCTATTGTATCCTCCCTGTATATTGCTGAAATGTGCTACAATTGTAGTTGAGCGTCCACGTGATGCCTACTTCATCAAAAAGCAGGAGTGTTACAGACCATGATCATCCAGTTCATTCGTCTTCGGTAATGTGAGGTACAGATCAACGTAATCCCGCATTTTTTTGAAAATGCTTGGGGTTTATTTGACTGTGCCTTTTTTCATTCACCGAAATACGAATGAATGGGGTGCTTTTTTTGATGTCTACAGCTATTTCCCAGCATGTGGGGATTTTTCGTTGTCCAATTTGCCAGGCGGCTATGCAAAACGTACCTGCAACCAGCTTGGTATGCAATAATCATCATTGCTTTGATTTATCCAAGCACGGCTATGTTCACTTGGCTGCACGAACCTACAAAACAAAGTATGACAGGCAATTGTTTGCAGCGAGAAGGGCGATAATGGAGCAAGGTTTTTTTGATCCATTGTATGACGTGTTGGGTGAAGTCATCCTGCACACGACAGAACCTGAGGAAAGCCGGATGTACGTACTGGATGCAGGATGTGGCGATGGCTATCATCTGACGCAGGTTCGGCAGAGGGTGATGCAAACAAGCGAAGTCTCCTTTATCGGAGTGGGTGTCGATCTCGCGAAAGAGGGAGTTATGCTTGCGGCAAAGAACGATCCAGAAGTAGTTTGGTGCGTCGGTGATTTGACGAAGGCGCCGTTTGCCGACAGACAGTTCCACTCCATTTTAAATCTGTTATCTCCGTCCAATACGGATGAGTTTCATAGACTCCTGGCTGATGATGGACGAATGATCAAAGTCATTCCAGAGGCCAACTATTTGCGAGAGCTACGAGAAGTCTTGTATCAAGAGTCACCCAAAACAAAATATGCGAATCATCGTACGATCGAGCGCTTCAAAGCCAGCTTCCAGCTAATCGGCAAGGAACGGGTTCAGTATCAGTTCCGACTGGATGAAGGAAATCTTTCCTCTTTGCTCCAGATGACTCCGTTGGCGTGGGGGGCGACACCTGAGCAGTTGAGCCGGGTGTCTGACTTGGCAGGAGTGGACATGACGATAGACTTGGTTGTGTTGATTGGCAGGAAATAAAGCAGCGACTGTCCTGAGCGGGAAAAATCCGTTCTGGACGGTCGCTTTCCTATTTTTACATGGTCTTTGTTGACAGCGTTCTTTATTTTTTTGAAAATAAGTATGAATAGTCGAAAAAGTTTCGGAGGGATCGTATGGGGGCGGATGAGGATGAGGCTTCCTTTTTGCGTGTAAAACCTTTTTTTGCGGATATCCAAAAGCATTGCTTGTCCCTCACGAAAAACGACTGGGATGCGCAGGATCTACTGCAAGAAACATTGACGAAGGTGTATCGTTCCTTACAGAAGGCTCCAGACAGAGAACTAACCAAGACATTTTTGAGGCAAATTGCCACGAATGCTTGGATCGATCATTGCCGAAAAGTAAAGGCGAATGAGCATCCCGCCCTGTTTGATGAAGCGAACTATCTGCATCAATCCACTGTATCCGATACGTTTGTGCAGAGAGAGATGTTCGAGCAACTGGCTGATCGTCTAAATGCCAGACAGATGGTGCTGATTCTCATGATGGACATATTTTCGTTTACGGCGCAGGAAACAGCCACATTGCTACATACGACAGTAGGGGCAGTGAAAGAAGGGGTGAAGAGGGCTCGCCAGCGCTTGTTCGTGTTGGCTGAGCAATCCAGACAGGATGAAAGCCCATCCAGCAAAAAGAAAATCGACAAAGCTGGACGTCGTGATTCATCCGGATTTATATCAAAAGAAGGGTTCGAGCAATTTTTGGCTGCCTTTCGTGCGGGGGATGCTTATGCGATTTGTCAAACGTATCTGCGCCTCGCCGAACAGGGCGTGAGCGTGGAAAAGGTTTCGGTAGCAGGCGATCGCCTTTTCTTTGCTGTTCGTGACCCGGATGGACATTTGCTGCATTTTTTTCAGAAATGGTAGAGGTACCCGTTTCTTTTTGTTCTTTTCTTTCGTTCATGAGGGTGAAAGTACATATTTGAAATAAAGGAGCGAACACAAATGAGTATCCATGTGCGTAATTTTGCGGTTGTACAGCTGCCTGTCAAAAACTTGGAGGTATCCGTAAAGTGGTACCGCGATGTACTCGGCATTCCGTTTACTTTTGAATTTTCACCCGGAGACAATGAGGCTTGGTTGAACGTAGGCGGAGTAGGTCTCGGGCTCATTCGTTGTCCAGAAGTTCCGCGTTTGGATTTTACTGATATGTCAGGACAAGCCCAGCCAATCATCTCCTTGCAGGTAGACCAAATCCATGAGGTTTATGAGGAGTTGAAAAGCAAAGGAATCGAAGTAAGTGAAATGACGTATAACCGAGGCGGAGGTTACAGCTTTAGATTTCGTGATCCAGATGGGCATGTGAACCACCTATGGGGTGGATGGCCTTCCGCTGAGGATGAAGAGAATAACGCATAGAGTTCTTCTATCGCTCATGATGCCACCTGTGAGAGTTATGCAGGTGGTTATTCTTGTTAACGGGGCCGGGTGGAGAGAAGAATATTTCCAGTCTACGCTCCGGGCTACGTCCTGCTAGGATGTGGGGACTGTCCGCTCCGCAGTGATTTGCAGGGAAATGAAAAAGTGGTAGCCGCTACGTAGCGTGAGCACGTTGTATTTCTTTTGCCCGCAAATCGCTGCGAAGCTGGGTTGGACTTCGAAAGTCGCTAGGACTGACTGTTTGTTTTCAATCTTTAAAAGCCACTTGAAAACCCATTCGCTCGTAAGGAAACAGGAGAAATAAGCGAAGATCTTTGGGGCACCTACCGAGGCGCAATGGAAAAAGCGAAACACGCCTTTAAGCGTCCACCTCTGAAAAGCATCCCTGAGTCCCTACTTTGGACGCGGTTTCGCTTTTTTCATGGAGACGTACAGTCAATCCCCCTAGCTGGTGACCCAAGAAGCTGGAGCGTTTTCTCCTGTTTCCTCCCACCACAGCAGTTGGTATGACGAGTATCAAAACAATACTTAAAGTATCAAATTGATACAATTCAATCTCATTTTGATACGGCTACCACCGAAACAATAAGCCATCCGCGCCTCATTACCGTTGGCACGATCCTTGCTCTATCAATAAGGATGAAACCACCCGAGGAGGAACACATCTGATGGAAAAACGTCATCAACCCCCAATCTACGTCGTAAAAAATATGAGAAAAAATAGCGAGAGCT
Organism: Brevibacillus sp. MS2.2; assembly: GCF_013284345.1. Taxonomy (NCBI): domain Bacteria; kingdom Bacillati; phylum Bacillota; class Bacilli; order Caryophanales; family Paenibacillaceae; genus Brevibacillus; species Brevibacillus sp. MS2.2. The sequence continues at coordinate 10,732 of NZ_JABSUZ010000012.1, read as the reverse complement.
CTCGCATTCCCACCTATTTGACCGAAAAAGAAACCCGTTTTGCCAAAGCTTTTCACCAATCTCTCGCAAACTATGAGCCGACTCCCCTCGTTATATTGCCTGCGTTAGCACATGAGCTGGGAGTAGGACAGGTCCTGGTAAAAGATGAATCCAAACGATTTGGGCTCAATGCCTTCAAGGTTTTGGGAGCTTCTTACGCGATGGCTCGTTTCTTGTGCGATAAGCTGGGGAAATCGACAGAAGAGATGACCTTTGAAGCATTGTGCTCCCAAGAAATGAGAGAGCGAATCGGAGAAGTCACCTTCGTCACTGCGACAGATGGCAATCACGGACGGGCAGTTGCGTGGGCTGCCAAGGCGCTCGGACAGCATGCCGTTGTGTATTTGCCTAAAGGCTCCGCCCAGCAACGGGTAGATGCGATACGCGAGGCCGGCGCACACGCTCACGTCATCAATGGAAACTACGATGAAGCCGTGCGTCTTTCTGAACAAATGGCCAAAGAACGTGGTTGGCAAGTGATTCAAGATACGGCATGGGAAGGCTACACGACCATTCCCGCGTGGATCATGCAGGGCTATACAACAATGGCAGCAGAGGCCATGGAACAACTCTCAGTTCTCATCGACGCCAAACAGCCGACACACCTGTTCTTGCAGGCAGGTGTCGGTTCCATGGCCGCCGCAGTCTTGGGACATTTCGTAGCGGCGCAAGCAAACAAAGACCTGACAACCGTGATCGTCGAGCCGCATAGCGCCAATTGCATGGTCCTTTCAGCAGAAGAAAATGACGGGCAACCACATGCAGCTTCGGGCGAACTCGGAACCATCATGGCAGGTCTGGCATGTGGAGAACCGAATCCGATGGCATGGGAAATCTTGCGGGAGCATGCAGACTTCTTCGTCAGCTGTGCCGATTACGTGGCGGCAAACGGCATGCGTATACTTGCGGCACCGACTGGAACCGACCCTTCCATTGTGAGCGGGGAAAGTGGAGCAGTCGGGGTAGGACTACTCGCTGCCTTGATGAGCAAGCCCATGTATCATCAACAGCGTGAGCAGCTTGGCTTGAATGAAAATTCCATTGTTTTGTGCTTTAGTACGGAAGGGGATACGGATCGGGATATCTACAGACGTATCATCTGGGAAGGCGCATGTCGACAAGAGGAGGATATGACAAAATGAACGTGACGATCAATCGAGACGAACTGATTTCATTGGTGCAGGATTTGATTCGGATTGATTCGGTGAACCCGTATCTGGATGAGGATGGACCGGGCGAAAAAGCGATCGCGGCTTTTATTCGCGAGCGTTTGGAGGCGGCTGGATTGGAGGTCCATGTCACACCTATTAACGACACAGCGGTCAATGTCGTCGGGATCCTACGGGGGACAGGCGGCGGCAAATCCTTGATGCTCAATGGACATATGGATACGGTAAGCGTCAAACGCATGGAGATTCCCCCGTTTGAGCCTACCCTTATGGACAACAAAATTTTCGGCAGAGGCAGTCAGGACATGAAGGGAAGTCTGGGGGCCATGATCGCCGCAGTAGAGGCAATCGCACAAGCAAAGGTTCCGTTGGCAGGAGATGTCATTTTGACTTTTGTCGCTGACGAGGAATACAAAAGCATCGGCACGGAGGAGCTGGTAAAGGCTTACAAAGCAGATGCGGCGATATGCTGTGAGCCTTCCGATCTGGCGATTGGCGTCGTTCACAGAGGATTTGCCTGGGTCAAATGCGAGGTGCTGGGGAAGGCAGCTCACGGAAGTCGTCCAGCAGAAGGGATTGATGCAATCGTTCGGGCGGGCAGAGTCCTGCAAGAGCTGGAGCGTCTCTCGGACAGGTTGGCTCAAGGTCCAGTTCATCCGATACTCGGTGCGGCATCTGTCCATGCTTCACTCATTCAGGGCGGAACAGAGCTGTCCACCTACCCAAACTATTGCCGTATCGACTGGGAGAGAAGGACGTTGCCGGGCGAAACAGAGGCAGACGTTACAAATGAAATAAAAGCATTACTACAGAAGCTGCACACTGAAGATGAGACGTTCCAAGCAAGCGCCGAGCTGTCATTTTTGAGAGAGCCGTTTGAAGTCGGGCTGGATGAACCCGTTTATGTAGCCCTTCAGGCGGCGTGTAAGAGCGTGATGGGAAAAACACCCGATGTATGCGGATTCTCGGGATGGACGGATGCAGCATTATTGCAGGAAGCAGGAATCCCTACTGTTTTGTTTGGACCAGCAGGAGCTGGCCTGCATGCGGCAGTCGAATACGTAGAGGTGGATAGCATAGTAGACATGAGTGCCATCTTGGTGGAGACGATTTGTGATTTTTGTAGGTAAAAAATGCATAAGGGCAGGCTTCTCCTGTGATGCGCTATAATGGAGGCAAGAGATTGACGGGAGGGGAAGCCAGATGCCCTTGCGAGATATTCAAGAAAGTGTGCAACAGATTGCTTCGGCTGTTGCATCCGTTCTGCGCGTAGAGGTAGAGATTGCGGACAGTCAGTTTTTACGGATCGCAGGGACGGGGAAGAATGAGGCTGGCGTTTTGCGGACGATGGCAGGAGAGGACCATATATACCGGGAGTCGTTGCTCGCCGGGCATCCTGTTGTGATTATGCATCCGGGGCAGGATGAGCGGTGCCGTCTCTGTATGCATTATGGAAATTGCAAGGAGACGGGAGAGATTTGTTGCCCGATACAACTAGACAATGAAAATATAGGTGTGATCGGCCTGCTCGCTTTCGATGAGGAGCAGCGTGAGCGGTTGTTTGCGGATGTGGATGCGATATTGACCTATTTGCAAAAAATGGCCGAGCTGATTGCCATTAAGCTAAAAGAGCACTATTTGTACGTCGAGCAGATGCATACGGTAGAAAAGCTGCGTGTCGTCATGGATGAAATGGACAAGGCCATGCTTCTCGTCGATCAAGACAATCGGATCATACAGGCGAACCAGCGTGCCCGGCTATATTTGCAGCTCGATCACAACGACAGTCAAACAGCAGAATGGATAGATGCTATTCGCCGTGCTGATGCCGCGCAATCTGCACCAAAGCAGGTCGTTTTGTCCATCGGGCAGGAAGACAAGACATTTTTGTTTGCTATCAAGCCCATTCTACTGGCAGGAACGGTCAAAGAATGGGTGATTACGCTTGATGATGTACAGGAAGTCGTGCAAATTGCAAGGCAGGTGAGTGGATACTCGGAGCCAGACCCTTTTCAGATGATCGGTGGAAACAGTCCTGCGATCGTACAGGCAAAGGAAGTGGCAAAACGTGTGGCAGCCAGTGATTCGACTGTCCTGCTCCAAGGTGAAAGTGGTACTGGCAAGGAGCTCTTTGCCAAAGCCATACATCAGGCAAGCCCGCGCCGAGACGAACCGTTCCTCTCGATTAATTGCGCGGCAATTCCTGAGCATTTAATAGAAAGCGAATTGTTCGGTTATGAGGAAGGCTCATTCACAGGAGCGCGAAAAGGTGGAAAGCCGGGATTATTCGAGGTCGCAGGAAAAGGCACATTGTTTCTCGATGAAATCGGGGATATGCCTATGCATTTACAGAGCAAGCTGCTGCGCGTGTTGCAAGAAAAGGAACTGTTCCGAATCGGAGGTAACGGCAAGCCCATACGCTTAACAGCAAGGATCATTGCAGCGACCCATCTGGATTTGCAGGAGCGGGTAGACGCGGGGTTGTTTCGGTTGGACCTGTACTATCGATTGCATGTGATTCCCATTTACTTGCCTTCGCTGCGAGAACGTAGAGAGGATATACTGCCTTTGGCAAACGATATCCTTTTGGCGCATGCGAATCGAGCGGGGAAGAAGATGCACGGCTTTTCCCAAGAGACGCAAAACGTCCTGTTTCATCACGACTGGAGAGGAAATGTCCGAGAGCTGGAAAATGTAATCGAGTACGCGGTCAATATGGAAGCAACTTCTTGGGTTCAGTCTGCGAGCTTGCCCATTCGAACGGGAATTCTACGAGAATCTTCCCTACATTCCGTAAAAGAAAGTCAGGGGCTATTCGACTGGCAAAAGCAAGGACTGATGCTGAAAGAATTGGAACGGGCAGCAATCAATACCGCGATGCAACAAATCCGGGATAGAAACGGACGAAAAGAAGAAGCAGCTATGCTATTAGGGATAAGTCGGGCAACGCTGTTTCGGAAACTGCGCGAGTATGGTCTCACCTGATCTATGCGTCTGGCCGATTTTTTGGGATTGGGCGGATAATGTGTTATGATGGTTTCGATACAGGAAAATAGAATGGTAAAAGGAAGGAGTGCCAAAAGAAAATGAGAGAAGTTTTAGGATGGATTCGATCGATAACTTTTGCTGTCGTTTTCGCTCTTGTCCTCGGAATCTTTGTATTTCAACCGTTCAAGGTTGATGGGCATTCCATGGACCCTACCTTACAAGACGAGCAGCGCATATATGTGTCAAAACTATCACACACGTTTTCTTATTTGCCAGATTACGGCGATATTGTCGTGATCGACAGTCGGGTAGAGCGAGACCGTACTTTGATGGACGATATCGTGGGGCATCCATTGGTATCGCTGGTCACAGGTCAGGGCGATGACCACACGATGTATGTGAAGCGGGTCATTGGAAGACCAGGCGACGTACTAGAGTTCAAAGACAACAAGGTATATCGAAACGGTGAGGCATTAAACGAACCATATATCAAAGAAACGATGGAATACGTAGCGGACGGAAAGATCACGGTTCCAGCCGATCATGTTTATGTCATGGGGGATAACCGGAATAACAGCACAGATTCCCGCGATATTGGCTTTATTCCGCTGGATCATGTGATGGGAACCATGATCGAAAATCCTCTCAAGAAGTAAAACGTGAAGGAGAAAAGGTTGTCCATTTATGGGCAACCTTTTTTTCGATGAAACAAAACTCTTCTGTCCCCGTCTTACGGGTAATGAATACGAAGGGGAAGAGGTGTAGTCCTTGAAAAAACAGTTTATCTTCACCAAGCTTTTATTAATAGGGATGCTTGTTTGTGCAACTACTGTAAGTGCACACTCTTCAAGTAACTCAAATGCGGGGTCCCACTATCATTTCATCCCGAACGCGAAACCAACTGACTGGCAAGACGCCAAGATCATGCCACCTCCAGATCCCGATGAGTGGAAGACCCATGTAAGACTTTTGAAGACGGACTGATAGCAGTCAATATGGTAAACTAATACCAGCCCCATTCTCTTTAGGCTGGTATTTCTTTTGCTATTTAATTAGGTAATGGTCGAGGAGGACGGCTTATGCCCAGCATTTTGATAGCGGATCGGGACCAGAACGAACGAATCGGGATCGGATGGCTCGTCAACAGCTATGCCATTCCGTATGACAAGGTGCATAGTGCCGGGACCATGGAAGACGTTTTCGAAATGTTGGAAGCGCATACACCCGAAGTGCTTTGTATTGAACTGGACATGATCGGGCGCGGGCAGTGGGACCGGCTGAAGCTTTTGGTGGACCAGTATCGTCCGACCGTTGTGGTGACCACATCAGAGGCGACGTTTGAGCGGGCAATGCAGGGGATTGGACTTTTAGCACGCGATCTATGGTTGAAGCCACAGACACCGGAATACATCAGGAGAATCCTGACGAGATGCTGCCAGGAGCGCTTGGATCGAAAGCGAATGAGCGAAGAGAAGGGAACGGGATCGGACAATGCTAGGGACGTCACGTATCTTGACCTGTTTTTCCCCGGGCATGCACAAGCCAAGTCTTATTCACTCATGCTGGCTCAACTGGAGGAGCCGAAAAGGCATCCGGAACTGCTGCGCTTTTTTGAGGAATACCCATTTCGCGACAAGCCCGATCTTTTGCCGCTAGGGGAGGCCATTGTGGGGGTATTTCCAGTGGATACTGCGGTCTCGCCTTCTACGCTCCACCAAATGGGCAAGCGCTTGCTGATGGATTGGGAAGCAAACAATGATGCGCCGCTCTTTTTGGTTATGTATGACGCAAGCAACCATGAGCAGAGCTTGAACGAATCGTATGCGGAAGCGAGCCAAGCCCTGCAAGTCCGCTTTTTCAAAGGATATCGGCAAGTGACGGTCGTGGATCATTGTGTGAATTGGACGATGATAGACCCATTTTTGACGCCAGCCGAACAGCGCACGTGGGTTGAAATGCTGGATGAAGGCAATCGGGAAGAGTTGAAGCAGTGGCTGTATACACATTTCTTTTACAAGGAAGAGCCTTTTCCGGAGCCGGGACTGTTGCGTATTCGGCTGACAAGTATTTTGGCCCAAGTCAGGCGCTACATGATATCACGAGGTCTGGACTCCGCATCTTTGGAAGAGGAGTATCACCGGGTTTTCGAAACGATTCTTTACTCGCCGATTTTGTATCGGATCGTCGTGGAACTGCTGCTGTTCATTAATCAGCTTCTTGATGCCGCCCATCATTCCGTCGACGAGTCCCGCGTAGATGTCGTGGAACAGGCGATTCGTTATATAGAAGGGCGTTACACCGATCCTGCACTGCGCTTGGAGGAAGTCGCGCGTTATATCGACCGCAGCCCTTCCTATTTCAGTACACTGCTCGCACAAAAGCAAGGAAGCTCTTTTCGCCAGATACTCACATCCTTGCGAGTAAAAGAAGCACGCCGATTGCTTCTCGAGACATCCTTGTCTGTCCAAGAGGTGGCAGAGCGATGTGGATTCATTAACGCCAATTATTTCAGTAAAATTTTTAAGGAAAAGACAGGGACAACTCCACGTTTGTTACGAAATCAGAAGAAAAGATAGAAATCGAAAGAAAAGACAGATTTTTTCGTCAAACCATGAATGCGGTTGCAAATGAATCGAAAATAGAGGCACCAAATCGAAAGCGCGGTGCCTTTTTTGTCTTTCCTTGCTTTTTTACAATGGAGCTAAGAAATACATCCTTTTAGAAAAGCAGGTGGGAATGATGACGACGACACAATCCGTTGAGCAAATGATCCAAGCCTTTTCGGGTACCCAATTACACACAAAGGGATGGGTGCAGGAAGCGGCGTTGCGCATGCTTTTGAACAACCTCAATCCTGATGTAGCGGAGCGTACAGAGGATTTGGTCGTATACGGCGGAATTGGCAAGGCGGCACGGAACTGGGAATGCTTCGATGCGATTGTCGAAACATTGCAAACATTAGAGAGTGATGAAACACTCCTCATCCAGTCCGGGAAACCGGTTGCTGTATTCAAATCGCATACGGATGCGCCGCGTGTGCTGTTGGCTAACTCGAATCTGGTGCCTGCCTGGGCGAATTGGGAGCATTTCCACGAGCTGGACAAAAAGGGTTTGATGATGTACGGACAAATGACAGCGGGAAGCTGGATTTACATTGGCAGCCAGGGCATCGTGCAAGGAACGTACGAGACGTTTGCAGAACTGGCCCGCCAGCATTTTGAAGGCACGCTGACCGGAACGATTACCGTGACAGCAGGCTTGGGTGGCATGGGTGGTGCGCAACCGTTGGCCGTATCGCTCAATGGTGGTGTCAGCATCAATATCGAGGTGGACCCGACCCGTATCCAACGCAGACTGGACACGAAATACCTGGATGTGATGACAGAAAGTCTGGACGAAGCGATCCGTTTGGCGGAAGAAGCGAAACGCGACAAAAAAGGCATTTCCATCGGGTTGTTAGGCAATGCACCTGAAGTGCTGAATGCCATGCTGGCTCGCGACTTTATCCCGGATGTGCTGACGGATCAGACCTCCTCGCATGATCCGCTCAACGGCTACATTCCCATCGGCATGTCACTGGAGCAAGCAGCCGAACTGCGGACACGTGATTCGAAAGCGTACGAATCTCGCGCAAAAGCAAGCATCGCTGAACACGTTCGCGCCATGCTCGCCATGCAGGAAAAAGGAGCCGTTACTTTCGACTATGGCAATAACATCAGGCAGGTGGCAAAAAACGAAGGTGTGGAGGATGCATTCCGCTTCCCTGGCTTCGTGCCAGCCTACATCCGTCCGCAATTTTGTGAGGGCAAGGGGCCGTTCCGTTGGGTAGCACTGTCCGGTGACCCTGAGGATATTTACAAGACAGACGAAGTCATTCTGCGCGAGTTTTCCTACAACACGCATCTGTGCAACTGGATTCGTATGGCGCAGGAGCGCATTCAGTTTCAGGGACTGCCTTCCCGCATTTGCTGGCTAGGCTATGGTGAGCGTGCCCGTTTTGGTCAAATCATCAATGAGATGGTGGCGCGCGGTGAGCTATCGGCCCCTATCGTCATTGGACGTGATCATCTGGACTCCGGTTCTGTCGCTTCGCCAAACCGTGAGACAGAAGCGATGAAGGACGGCAGCGATGCGGTTGCAGACTGGCCGATTCTCAATGCCATGATCAATGCGGTAGGCGGAGCGAGCTGGGTATCGGTACACCATGGTGGCGGCGTTGGCATGGGCTACTCTCTCCACGCTGGAATGGTCATCGTGGCTGACGGAACACCAGAAGCAGCACGTCGTCTGGAGCGCGTTCTCACGACAGATCCAGGCATGGGCATCGTCCGACATGTCGATGCAGGGTACGACCTCGCGATTCAAACAGCCAAGGAAAAAGGCGTCCACATTCCGATGATGAAGGAGTAAGAGCCATGACTAAACCTGTATGGATTCGCCACGCCAGTCAGCTTGCCACGCTGGCTGGTGGCTCCTCTTCCCCTGTAGTAGGAGCGCAAATGAACGAGCTGTCGATCATCGAGGACGGAAGCATCTGGTTGGAAGACGGCGTTATCCAGCGTGTAGGAACAGATGAAGAGCTGGCGCTTTCCTATCGAGACCGTGTGCATGAGGCGCAAATCATCGATGCTTCGGGTAAGCTGGTCACGCCAGGGCTGATTGATCCGCATACACATCTGGTGCACGCGGGCAGTCGGCAAAACGAGTTTAACATGCGGCTAAACGGTGCGACCTATATGGAGATTATGAACAATGGCGGCGGAATTCACTCGACTACCGCAGCGACACGTGCAGCTACCCACGAAGAGTTGTTTGCCCAGAGTAAGCAGCGTCTCGACCAATTTCTGCTGCATGGGGTCACAACCGTCGAGGCGAAAAGCGGCTACGGCCTGACATTGGAGGATGAGCTAAAGCAGCTCGAGGTCGCTAAGCAGTTGCATGAGGAACATTCCATCGACATCGTCAGTACTTTCATGGGTGCACATGCGGTGCCGCGCGAATACAAGGAAAACCCGGATGCATTTGTAGACGTGGTCATCGAGGAAATGATCCCAGAGGTCGCCCGTCGCAAGCTGGCTGTTTTTAATGATGTGTTTTGCGAAAGAGGTGTGTTTACCCCGGAACAGTCCCGACGCATTCTCGAAGCAGGGGTCCGTCATGGGTTGCTGCCGAAGATTCATGCGGACGAAATCGAACCCTATGAAGGAGCAGAGCTGGCAGCTTCGGTTGGCGCGGTATCTGCGGATCATTTGCTGCGCGCCTCCGACAAGGGGATTGAACAGATGGCAGAAGCGGGTGTCATCGCTGTGTTACTGCCCGGAACGGCGTTTTTCCTGATGGCAGAGTCTGCAAATGGCAGGAAAATGATTGATCGTGGCGTGGCTGTCGCAATTTCGACGGACTGCAATCCGGGCTCGTCTCCAACGGTTTCGCTCCCACTCATCATGAATCTGGGTTGTCTGAAAATGGGGATGACGCCAGCCGAGGTGCTGACGGCAGCTACCATCAATGCTGCTCACGCAATCCGATGCGCCAATGAAGTCGGCAGTCTTGAGATTGGAAAAAAAGCAGATGTCACGATTTTTGACGTTCCTGATTTCATGACCTTGCAATATCGGTATGGAATCAACCACGTAAACACGGTAATCAAAAACGGAAATATTGTCGTCGCTGGGGGCAGACTGGCGTAATACGAAAGAGAGCAAAAGAAAACGGATAGAAGTGGGGGAGACCGGCTTGTCTTTGAAATGGGGGGACATGTATGGGCAATATTTCGAACAGCAATCTTGCACCGCATCCTAGGCAGCAAGCCGTATCCACCACACATGCTTGGAAGTTTTTTGTTTTTAGTCTCATTGGTATTTTCGTCTTTTTTATCCCTGTTACGATTCATAACACGAGCTCGATTATGCTGGATCATATCGTGACATGGGTTCGGCAAATCATGCCGAGTGCGATACCGGTATATGCCTTGCTTGTAATTGTGCTTGGGGCCATTTATCCGTTTGTAACGGGCAGTTGGAAGCAGAGCAAAGTAAACCTTGTCTTTTCCGCGCTAAAAGTACTGGGAGTGCCTATCGCTCTATTGATCTATTTTCAGGCGGGGCCTGCATGGCTGCTGGACAAGGATATGGGGCCATTTCTCTTCGAAAAACTGGTGATTCCCGTAGGTATGGTGGTTCCGATCGGCTCCGTGTTCTTGGCTCTGCTGGTTGGCTACGGGCTTTTGGAATTTATCGGTGTACTGGTACAACCGATCATGCGCCCGATTTGGAAAACACCTGGCCGCTCTGCCGTAGATGCGGTGGCTTCCTTTGTGGGAAGCTATTCGATCGGTCTTTTGATCACGAACCGGGTATTCAAAGAAGGCAAGTATACGATTAAAGAAGCAGCCATTATTGCAACGGGCTTTTCCACTGTTTCTGCGACTTTTATGATCGTCATCGCGAAAACATTGGATTTGATGAATTACTGGAATCTTTACTTCTGGGTGTCGCTCGTAGTGACATTTCTCGTAACCGCAGTGACGGTGCGTA
>NZ_JABSUZ010000011.1:0-179739 GCF_013284345.1 Brevibacillus sp. MS2.2 | reverse complement strand
TTACTGGTTCAAAGCTGGCAAATCATTTAACGATAGACTCATTAACGCTTTCGCTGTTCAGTTTTCAAAGAGCATACTGTTCTTTTCTTTCGTCGTTAACGCTTGTGGCGCCGACCTTTTAAACTATATCAGATCTTCTTTTGAAAATCAAGGGTTATTTTTAGAAGTTCGAAGTTTTTTTCATTCTCTCTAAAATTCCCTTCAAAAGCGACAAGAGTTATCATACCAAGCCAGAAGCAAAAACGCAAGCATTATTACCTAGAATTTTATCCCATCCCCTGTTCATCCAGAACAGACAGCAATTCTCCCATAGAACGAATAACAATTCGCGGTTTGAAAAGCTCCGGAAGCTCTGACAATAAAGGATTCTTGCACTCTCTTCTCCACTTCTCCAAACAAAACAAACGCATTCTGTGATCATTTGCACGCAACTGCGGTTGGAGACTCAGCAATGCCTCTGGCAGTTTTCGTTCTATTAAAATAGAGGTTGCATGACTTCGATTCGCAAGTTGAATGTCATGATCCAAGCGATCTCCTACATGAGCAATTACTTCTCCCTGCAGTTTTTGCAAAATAACTGGGTCAGGCTTACCCGCACCAGCGCGTTCTGGTGTAATGATCTCATCAAAGTAATCAAGCAAGCCTAATGCCTCCATTACTGGCGCCTGAAACTTGTAAAAGCCATTTGTGACCACTGCTAACGAAAAGCCTCGCTTCTTTATCTCCTCGAGTATCTGGGGAATTCCATCCTCAAGCAAATTAACCTTGGGCATTACAGCGTGTTTCCGAACCAGCGATTCAATATCAATCTTTTTTTCTATACACAATGCATTGCATCTACTAACAAGGATATCATCCCAATCATACGCTTCTACGTAGCGTTCTTGGGACATACGCTGCTCATGCTCGGCTACCATTTCAGAAACAATGTCGTGCTCTCTTCCTAACTGACCGGAGATTACACGCGCAATCTCCGGAAATACCCACGCTCCAAACGGGTTTTGCATCAAGGTACCATCCAGATCAAAGCTAATCCAGCGTTTGCTCATTTTATCGCCCCCGACGTAGTCCTTCGATATATTATTGGAAGCAAATCATCGGCAATGATGAGGTAGTCAAACTGGCAAAAAGCATATTCCACACCGTAGCGTACTCCCCAAATAGTGTAAGCACGCCTAACGGAATGGTGCCAAATTCTTCACTTTTTACATTCGCAGCATTAAGCCAAGCACAAAAAAGAGACAGACGATTTGTCTGCCTCTCTTTGAAGAAAACGGCGAGCCGCTTTCTTACATCATGCCCATACCGCCCATGCCACCCATATCTGGCATGCCCATAGGAGCTTTGTTTTCTTCTGGTTTGTCAGCAATTACTGCTTCTGTAGTCAGGAACATAGCCGCTACAGATGCAGCGTTGGACAGTGCGGAGCGAGTAACTTTCGCCGCGTCAACGATACCAGCTTCGAGCATGTTTACATACTCTTCAGTTGCAGCATTGAAGCCGATGCCCACTGCTTCTTTTTTCAGACGCTCTACGATTACAGAACCTTCGAGTCCTGCGTTCGCAGCGATTTGACGAACTGGCTCTTCCAGGGAACGAAGTACGATTTGTACACCTACAGCCTCTTCGCCACCTACATTGATCGCTTCAACCGCTTTGATTGCGTTGATCAAAGTAGTACCACCACCAGGTACGATACCTTCTTCTACTGCTGCGCGAGTAGAGTTCAGAGCGTCCTCGATGCGGAGTTTTTTCTCTTTCAGTTCGGTTTCAGTAGCTGCACCGACTTTGATTACTGCTACACCGCCAGCCAATTTAGCCAGACGCTCTTGCAGTTTTTCGCGATCGAAATCGGAAGTAGTATCTTCGATTTGTTGACGGATTTGGGTTACGCGGCCCTCGATGGAAGCCTTGTCGCCAGCACCTTCAACAACAGTTGTGTTTTCTTTTGTAACCACGATTTTGCCAGCGCGGCCCAGTTGCTCCAGCTTAGTGGATTTCAGGTCCAGACCCAGCTCTTCCGTGATCACTTCGCCGCCAGTCAGAGCAGCGATGTCTTGCAGCATAGCTTTGCGGCGGTCGCCGAAGCCAGGAGCTTTAACCGCTACAGCTGTGAAGGTACCACGTAGTTTGTTCACTACGAGAGTAGCGAGCGCTTCGCCTTCAACATCTTCAGCGATGATCAGGAGTGGTTTGCCGCTTTGTACGACTTGCTCGAGTACAGGCAGAACTTCCTGGATGTTGGAGATTTTTTTGTCAGTGATCAGGATGTAAGGGTTGTTCAGAACCGCTTCCATCTTGTCAGTGTCAGTGATCATGTAAGGGGAAGCGTAGCCACGGTCAAATTGCATACCTTCTACTACTTCCAGCTCTGTTACGAATCCTTTGGATTCTTCAACAGTGATTACACCATCTTTGCCCACTTTTTCCATTGCTTCAGCGATCAGGTTACCTACTTCTGGATCGTCAGCGGAAATAGCAGCTACTTGCGCGATAGAGGATTTGTTCTCAACCGGCTTCGCGATGGATTTGATTTCTTCTACAGCTGCACGAACTGCTTTTTCCATACCACGACGGATAACCATTGGGTTAGCGCCAGCAGTTACGTTTTTCAGACCTTCACGGATCATAGCTGCAGCAAGTACAGTTGCAGTTGTTGTACCGTCACCAGCGATGTCGTTGGTTTTGGTAGCAACTTCTTTAACCAGTTGCGCACCCATGTTTTCGTAAGCATCTTCCAGCTCGATTTCTTTCGCGATAGTAACACCGTCGTTAGTGATCAACGGAGAACCGAATTTTTTCTCAAGAACCACGTTACGGCCTTTTGGACCGAGGGTTACTTTAACCGCATTTGCCAAAGTTTCAACACCGCGGAGCATGGAGCGGCGAGCGTCTTCCGAGAATTTGACTTGTTTAGCCATCTAAACTCAACCTCCTGTTATGTGTTTATTCGTTCGATTTCCTATGTCAAGAGCCTTAACCGATGATCGCGAGGATATCGGATTCGCGCAGCACGAGGTATTCTTTGTTGTCTACCTTTACTTCAGTACCAGCGTATTTGGAGAAGATTACTTTATCGCCTTCTTTTACTTCCAAAGCGATGCGCTCACCGTTGTCAGCAACACGGCCAGAACCTACTGCGATTACGCGGCCTTCTTGCGGTTTTTCCTTTGCAGAATCAGGCAAAACGATACCGCTTGCAGTCGTTTCGTCTTTGGAGATAGCTTCGATTACCACACGGTCACCCAATGGCTTAAGCACTAAAAACACCCTCCTCAAAAAATGTAGGTAAACAATATTTCTGTTGTTAGCACTCGACTGTTATGAGTGCTAACACCCAATTCCTATAATAATGAATCACTATGTACTTTGCAAGTAGTTTCCCTCACTTTTTTCCATATGCAACTGCTTGACTACTCTTCCTCCTAGCAAATTGCATTCTCTAGCAAAAAGGTTCTAGTATTCGGACACGCTCATATAAATGAAACATAGAATCAGGCAAGCTCGCCAAGGAGGGAATTGTTCCATGCACAAATGGCTCTGGATTGGCTTAATTGCCCTGGGAGTCTTAGGAATCAGCCGTCTCTTCACTTCGGATACTACTTCCTTTATACGGGTCAACCTTACCCCCGCCTCCATCTATTGGGATGGCCGTGAAATCGTCGCAAGCGAAAAACCCAGGTATAACACGGAGGAAGGCAAGGAAATACCAGCTTCTTTCGAATACGAAGGAACGCTATATGTACCTCTATCCATGATCAGTCGCCACTTGAATAAGCCTAACGGTTGGGATGAAACTTCCCAAACCGCGTGGGTTGGTCAATCTCCTGAACTCTCCATCGGACAGCCTAAAAAACAGACTACACCTGATGCAGTGCCTGCCTCTATAGCGCTTCCCCATAAACCTGCGACAACCAAACCACCTGCGGTACCCATTCGAGTGGAGAAGCCTAATACGATTTTTGACATAGGTCTCGGCATGTCTTCTGAGGAAGTACACAAACTGTTAGGTGAGCCTGCTCGCAGAGAGCCAAGCAGTCTCGGCTATCAATGGTGGGTGTACAATCGTGAGCCTTCCCGATACATTCAAGTCGGCATCGCAAATGACAAAGTCGTCGATGTGTACTCTCTCGCTCCGACAGCAAAGCTCGGAAACATCGGAGTTGGCACCAGCCAGCAATCACTGGAGCGACAGTTGGGTGTACAAAACATTGTTTCTTTCTCATTTCAGGGGGCACAAATCCAGATTACCAATCAAAAGCAACAACGCCCTCTCGTCATGAAAGACGGCACCCCCTACATTTACTATTTGGACAAGCAAAATGGCAACAAGGTTACCGCCGTACGTATAATGGATACGCAAATGCTATTACGCGGCAGTTTTTACGAAACGAAATGGACCTATCAAGGTCAGGCACCCAATTTTGATCCCCCTCCACTTCGTGTCGGAGAACGAGAGCAGGTCAATGCTGCATCCGAGCGGCAAATTCTCGATCTGGTCAATGTTTCCCGCTACCGATACAAGCTTCCGCCCCTGCAATGGAACGAAAAAGCTGCCGATGTGGCACGAAAACACAGCATGGACATGGAGGGCAACAACTTCTTTGACCACATCTCTGCGACTACCGGGAGTAATCCATTTGACCGCATGAAAAGTGCCTCTCTCGCTTACAGTATGGCCGGGGAGAATATTGCAGCAGGCTACACGGATGCGATCGAAGCCCATGAAAGCTGGATGAACAGTCCAGGCCATCGCAAAAACGTACTCGAAAAAGGCTTCACCCAGTTAGGAGTGGGCGTCTATACAGACTACTTCACCCAAACCTTCCTCACCCCCATGAAATAATCGAAAAGCCCGGTTTCGTCTCTTTTTATGGACGACCGGGCTTGTTTTTGCAAGAAGAAGCGCCGCTTTACGGCAATTTCACTTGCTCCCTCAGTTGGTCAACTTTTTCGGTAAACTCCACAACGACCGTTTCATATTCCTTCGTGTGCAAAATCAGCCACGGACGACGCTCCCCTTTTTTGGGCATGATGACAAACATCTCTGCAATCATCGCGTCAAGATTAGCGGATTTTAGCTTTATCGGCTTTGGGGGGACTAGCGGAATTTTTACGATCATGGCGGAATCCAACGATGGATTAAACTCCAAGACCCGTCCGCTCACACTTTGCAAAATCTGCTGGGCCTCTTCCTGAAAACCAGTTGTATTTTCAAAGCTGGCCACAACGCGCTGCTTGTCCGTATCAAACAGTTCGATAGGCTCCCCCAGCCCGGCAGCATTAGCCGTACTCCCAGAAAAGAGCAACGCCAAACATACGATCAGCCACATATTCAGCACCTCCCGGATCATAACCTCCGTAGTATTTCCTAATTTCTGCCGGAATAACAAAAAAGTCCTCTGCCACTCGGGACAGAAGACTTTTTCTCATACTCGTTATTGAACGGGTTCGTTTGTTTCCAAACTGCCGTACTCTTGTTCCCACGCTTCTTGTTCTTTCAATTGCTTGCGATAAACAACACGGGATAGCCAAATGCTCAGCTCGTACAGAAGCAGCAAAGGGATGATCACGAGAATATCGCTGACAATCTCAGGAGGCGTCAAGGTAATCCCGACTACTGCCAGTGCAAAGTAAGCGTAGCGCCGTGCCTTTGCCAGCCTCATTGGATTGAGGATACGCAGTCTCGTCAGGAACATGACGATAATCGGCAACTGGAACAGTATCCCGAACGGAATGACCATATTAAACATGAACCCAAAGTATTGCGCGATTCCGTAGTTCGGGTCTGCGCCCATCGATGCTGTAATACTGGTCATAAACTGCATGACCATCGGGAAAACGACGTAGTAGCCAAACAGGATACCAACGATAAACAGAAAACAAGCTGCTGGGATGAAGTAAAGCGTCCCGCGCTTTTCCTGTACTTCCATCCCTGGCGAAACAAAACGCCAAACGTGATAAAGTGCTACAGGCAGTGTGATGACAGCGCCCACAAGGAAGGCAACCTGCATGTAAACACGAAGTGCGTCTGACGGATGCAATGAGACAATGGGCACGCCATCCGCAATCGGTTCTTGCTTTAAATAATCCACGAGTGGACCGGCGAGGAAAAAACCGACGACCAATGCGACAATAAACACGGCCAGCACCCATATGATGCGCTTGCGCAGTTCCGTCAGGTGCTCTACCACTGTCATTTCCTGATCCTTCATGGTAACCACCAACCTTACCTGTTACGCGTTCTTCTGCTCTTTTTCCATTTGCAGGCGCTCTAGCTCCAGCTTTTCGCGGATTTCTTTTTCCAAGCGCTCGCGTTCCATTTTTTCACGAACCTCGCGTTCAATTCGCTCCCGATCCGCCGCTTCCTTATCAGCGACAACCGGTGTTGTTTTGACAGACGCTTCTTTGGAGGCGAGCTCCTTGCGCTTTTTCTCCTCATCGTCGTCTTCATCGTCGCTTGTCAGACTACGCGTAGCATTTTTGAATTCTTTCAAAGTATGACCTACCGCACGCCCCAGTTCTGGAAGCTTTTTCGGACCGAAAAGCACCAAGGCTAAAACTAAAATTAAGATTAATCCAGGAATCCCGATTGAGCTCATACGTGTTCACTCCTTTTTCTAGTGAAGTCGTTTGCTTTTGTTATTTGCCAGTCTAACCAGCTAGCACTTTCGTAAACCACCATATCCGAGTCTTGTCATATCAGAGGCAACAATTCGCTCCCCAGCCAAAATCCGCGGCAAAAACACATCAAAGGAAGTAAACGTTTCATGCATGACCGCTCCCGGCAATCCGAGAATCGGTACATCGCCTTTGTAAGCAACCATTAGCATGGAGCCCGGTAGCATCGGCGTACCGTAGCGCACTACTTCCGCTCCTACTCCTGCAATCGCTCCTGGCGTGCGGTCGTCTGGATCGACAGACATCCCCCCCGTGACCAAGATTAGATCGACCCCTTCATCGAGGAACGAGTGAATCTGCTGTTCGATCGCTTCCTTGTCATCTGGCGCAAAACGCTGGTCTACGACCGTAGAACCGAGAGCTTCCACCTTGTTTCGAATGACAGGACCGAACTTGTCTGCAATCCTGCCAGAGAATACTTCTCCCCCTGTTGTAACAAGCCCCACTCTTTTATCCTGAAACGTTTTTACTTGTACAATCGGTTCGTCAAACTGTTTGGCCAGTTGCTCCAGCTCGATGATTCGAGACTCTTCCATAATTAACGGGATGATTCGTGTAGCCGCCAATGTATGGCCCGGATGGACGACCTGATCACCGTAAATCGTGGAGAACGCAATTCCTTCGAGCTTGTTCAACGCATGGACAGCTTCCTCGTTGATTTTGGCTAACCCTGTTCTCGCGGCCTTCATCGACACCTTGCCCTCATAAGGAGGCGTCAAGGTCAAGCCTTGTCCGGAAACGGCCTTCGCGATACGAATGCCCGCTTCTTCTTCATGGATGTAGCCTTCTGGCATCTCCAGCACGTAAATATGCTCTTTGCCAATGGACAACAACGGCTCAATATCCGCCTCGGTGACAACATGCCCTTTTTTGAACAAGCGTCCTTTAAATTCTCCAGGCAAAATTTGCGTCATATCGTGAGGAAGCATCATTCCGATCGCTTCACGCACTGGCACTTCCCGCATCTGAGGTTTTTCTACCAATGCAATCCTCCCCAATCTTCGTTTGCTTCTCCCGTTCCTTGCAAAATGTGCAAAGCGTCGGACAGCATATCGCCAATCGCATTGAAACAGATTTCTACGCCTTTCGGATTACCAGGGAGGTTGATAATCAACGAATTCCCCCTCGTTCCCGCAACTGCACGGGTCAGCATCGCTCGACGGGATTGCTGCAAACCAGCACGGCGCATTTCTTCGGCCAAGCCTGGGACTGGTCTGTCAATGACCCATGCTGTCACTTCTGGCGTAACGTCACGCGGGCTAAGTCCCGTACCCCCGGTAACAATCAACAGATCGCATTTTTCACGGTCTACGAGCTCAATCATATGTTCTTGCAAATCTTCCATATCATCACTAACGGCACGGTATACAGCGACATCTACTTGAAGCCATTCCCTTGTCAGATGACGAACGATTGGCATACGATCGTCCACACGATCTCCTCTGGCAATCGAATCACTTGCAGAAATAACGCCTACCTTCCATTTGCTCACGATACATTCCTCCGGTTTCTCATTCGATAGTATTGTACACTTTTCTGTCAAAAACGTCTCGTCGTTTTTCCTTGGCGGATAGTACCATTCGCGGCTGGAGAAGGCATGAAAAAGCTGCTGACACAAAACATTCAAAAATGCAGAAGACCTTTTTCGGTGACAACTGCATCTAGCAAAACATCATGAGGCTCTAGCGGCACATGCTCCACAATCTGAATAGAGAAGCCGACTCCAACCAAGAACGGGAGCTTTTTCAGCGTTGCCAGAAAGCGATCATAATAACCACCGCCATACCCCATTCGTCCGCCCTTGCTGTCAAAAGCAACACCAGGAACAACGATCGCATCCAAATGTGATACGTCCGCTTCCTCTGCCAGGGCAGGGTCCGGCTCCCAAATCCCGTAGACGCCTTGCTTTAGCATGTGTGATCCTGTATACCGATACGGAATGAGACGTCTCTCGGCAACATTGGTGAACGGTAGCCATATGTCTTGGCCTCGCTTTTTTGCCTCATGTAGAAAGGGCAGAATATCCAGTTCATCGCCAAAAGGATGGAAAGCCATGATTGCTTTGGCATCAGCCAGCCTTTCATGAGACAGCAGGTGATCGCATACTTCCCTGGAAAGCTGCTCCCGTTCCTTTGCAGACATGGACTTGCGTCTCTCCAAAATATGGCTTCGCAGCTGTTTTTTATTCGTTTTTTGGTCCATGACAACCTCTTCCCTCTTTCGTAACGTGCTTGGGACATTCCCGCGAGGCTTGTCCCATGCGCTCTCTCTAGGCTACACTGGCATTAGTATATAAAGAGGTGAATCCGATGATTTTGCTACAAGCTGAACATATAGAAAAAACGTATGGTATCGAAACCATTCTACAAGACATCTCCCTGCAAATTCAAACCGGGGAACGGGTTGGTCTGGTTGGCGTAAACGGTGCAGGAAAATCGACTCTGATGAAGATCCTCGCCGGCGAGCTAAGCTACGACAAAGGAATTATCCGTATTCCAAAGGATGTTACTCTCGGGTATTTGGCACAAAACAGCGGCCTTGAATCGGAACGATCGATTTGGGATGAGCTGTTGAGCGTTTTTTCCCATCTGCAAAAAGAAGAGCTGGAACTTCGTGAGCTCGAGGCCAAAATGGGTGATCCGGCTATTCTCGCTGATGAGAAGCGTTACCAGCAACTGTTGGAAAATTACTCTCACCGCTCGGAAGCCTTTAAGGAAAAAGGCGGCTACAGCTACGAGGGTGCGATTCGTGGGGTTTTGCACGGTCTGCGCTTCGCGGACTTCGATTACACGACACCGATCCGCACATTGAGTGGCGGACAAAAGACTCGTCTGGCACTAGCCAAGCTGCTGCTCCAATCTCCTACCATTCTTCTGCTCGATGAGCCGACGAACTACCTGGACATCGAGACACTGACTTGGCTGGAGACGTATTTGCAAAACTACCAGGGCGCCATTCTCGTCGTTTCCCATGACCGTTACTTCCTGGACAAGCTCGTGACCGTTGTCTATGAAATCGAGCGGACACGCGCTACCCGCTATGTCGGTAACTACAGCCGCTTTCTCGATGAAAAGGCGGCTCGGCTCGAACAGGATTTGAAGCGATTCGAAAAGCAGCAGGAAGAGATCGCCAAGCTGGAGGATTTCATCGCGCGAAACATCGCCCGGGCTACGACGACCAAACGAGCGCAGAGCCGGCGCAAGACGTTGGAAAAGATGGACCGCATGGACAAGCCGATTATGAACAACAAATCCGTCCACTTCTCCTTTGATGTGGCAAAAATGAGCGGCACCATTGTGATGAAAGCAAACAACGTCGCGATTGGCTACCCGGATGCTGTTCTTTCTCAGGGTCTTACGTTTGAAATCGAGCGCGAGGAGCGTGTGGCCTTGGTCGGTCCCAATGGTATCGGGAAATCGACACTGTTAAAAACGATTGTAGAACAGTTGCCTAAGCTGCGCGGCGATATTCATTTCGGGAGCAATGTAACGATCGGGTACTACGACCAGGAGCATCGTAACCTGAACGAACGGAATACAGTACTCGGCGAAATTTGGGATGAATACCCGAACATGCTGGAAAAGGACGTCCGCACCTTGCTCGGCAACTTCTTGTTTAGCGGAGATGATGTACAAAAGAAGATCAGCGACCTGTCTGGAGGAGAACGTGCACGCGTCTCTCTGGCAAAGCTCATGCTGAAGCAAGCAAACTTCCTGATCTTCGACGAGCCGACGAACCACTTGGATATTTTCAGTAAGGAAGTGCTCGAGAATGCCCTCTATGATTATCCAGGTACGATCCTGTTCGTCTCCCATGACCGTTATTTCTTAAACAAGATTGCCACCCGCGTCCTAGAGCTAACAGGTGATGGCGTGACCAGCTATTTGGGTAACTACGATTACTTCGTGGAGAAAAAGCAGGAACTGGAGGAGCTCGCAGCCGAACAAGCAGCGCAGCCCGTAAAAAAACAAGGCGGTACCGTAGCGGCACAGCCTGAGAAATCCTCTTATGAGCTAGATAAGGAAGCGAAACGTCGCGAACGTCAACGTCAGCGCCGTTTGGAAGAGATTGAGGTCACAATTCAAAAACGAGAGGCTGACATTGTCAAATGGGAAGAAGAGCTCTGTCTCCCGGAAATTTATAGTGATCATGTGCAGGCAAAAGAACGCAACGATCAAATCCATGCTGCCAAAGAAGAACTGGAGCAGTTGTATGACGAGTGGAGCGCGCTATCAGAAGAGTAATCCCATCTTCACGTCGAACAGCGCTCCTGCACAGGCTCCTCTAAGGCAGCATAGAGAGCAGGAACCACTAGAAAGGTAATGCAGGTAGCTGCTGTGACGATGCCCGAGTCATTGAGTATCAGCCCAGCCAGTGCACCGACAATGACACCCGCAAAGCCTTTGACCAAGTATGGTGTGTCCTTCGCCAGATGGTGCAAAAAGCAGTCGTTTTTCAAAGCGAGAACGCCTAGTGCAATCAGGGAGACGACAAATGCTTTGCTCCAAATGGAAACGCGAATCAAGCGGAGATTCATCGCCAGCTTGCGTTCAATCATCTGCCCTACCTCGGACCATTCCCCTTGTACAATCTGCTGAGAAAGCCGTCCGACATGGGTCAAGGGCTGATCTGACATGAGACTGATCGCCATCAAACTGCATACACCCATAACCAGGCCGCCTGCCAACAGCAGGAGGCCTTTTTTGCCGATTCGCCAGCCCTCAAGGCGTGACAATGCCACGGTAAATCCGATCATTCCCGCAAGAAAACCGCCTGCGTCCGTTCCCAGGCTAGGTGCCACCATATAATAAAGCACGATACTGTACATTGCTACAGAGACAGCAAGTAACCATTTATTTTCCCGACCTAGCTCCTTTTGTCCCCCACGCATTCTCTCGTACAGCGAAGCCACCAGCATGATCGTACTGCCAATCAGGACCCCTTCGTATTCATTTCCTAGCCCGTAAAACCTCGCTCCGATTACCGGATCATACCCGAGGTACGATTGCCGCATCAAATGAGCGCCAGTCCATCCGTCCACCAGCAGAATGGCTGTCGTCACTCCGCTGACTGTCATCACGATTCGCGGGAGAGCATGGGCTTCCTGCCAAAAAGCCGCGATCAGGGCAGTCATGATGAGTCCCCCTAAGACAACCGCGCCAGAAACTTGCCAGTCGAGCAGGCTCTCCGCCAAAAGTAATGCGGGAAACCATAATAAAGCCAGCAGCGCAAGTCGTATTCCTCTACGCAGCCGCAAAAATCCTGACCCTTCTCTCTTCCGCCCAAACCACCAAAGAACAACCGCACACCCTACAATGACAATCTGCAGCATGACGAAGGTATAGAGCACTGCTGGCCGTGTCGCATACGTATGATGAATCTCGCCTACCTGATTCTGAAGGGCAGTAAGACCATTGCCTTTTTCGACACGTATGACATGACCAGCCAACCCTTTGGGTACGGGTACGTCCAGCCAGGACAGTATTGTTGGTACCATATCCAGTCCACTGACTAATCCCGACTGCCTGGTGGTAGCTGATGTCAAAACTCCACTCGCTTCCTCTCCCCAAATGAGCACCGGAGTAAGGAGAGCCTTTTCTTTTGCCGCCACATGATTGACTGCTGGTGATGCCAATACAATGCGTTGATGTGGTTTACGTTCCACAAGGAGTTGGTCAAGGAAAAGGGACAAATCACGCAAAACACGGTGATACTGCCGGGTAAACTGACCTGGGTCCATTTCCGCACTCAACTGATATAACCGGGACAAATCTGAGAGTTGAGCAATGATCAAGCCCGCTTGACGCTCGCTGTGGATTTTCTCAACCAGGTAAGCGTAGTTTGTCTTGATTCCATACGGATAACCGCGAAGGAGCTCCATGCTTTTTGTAGAAATGTCCCCTGTCGGAACTCTTCCTTGCTGATCCATCGCAAACAGAACGGCATGTCTCAGGCGGATATCCTCATAGTCACCGTTTCCGTATAAAGCGACCTGAATGTTTTTTGCAGCAAGCACGGTTCCAAGAAGCCCGATTTGCGCAGAATACGGTTTCTCCCGATTATCTGCCAAGAGCCGGAAAATACCCGGAAAAATGATCGAGGAGTGCGCCACCTCCTGCGCCTGATCACCACCTAGCTCTTGCGCCCGTTCACCCGCTGTTTCCCTGGACGAGAGTACTTCATACGGATGATAGCCTGTCCCGCTCTTTTCGGAGTAAAGCGCTTGACCACCACTCCCCATGAGCAGGTAGCCGTTTGCGGCAGTACGCGATCCGGGTGTTCTTATGGACAGAGCTCCAGCTCCTGCATCATCTAACCATTTATCCACAGTAGATAACTTTTTGAGTTGCTCCAGATCATGAAATGACATCCCCTCCACAAACAGCATGATGACCTGTTGTTTTTCCTTTGCTACCAATGGTTTTCCTATATTTGTAGCTAGAAACAATATCAGGAACGACAAGAAAATCAGCGCGAGTTTCTTTCTCACGAGTCCCCCTCCTGTTGATAACTCGACTTTTTTATCCACATTTTCCACAGAATAATCCACAGAGTATAAGCGGTTTTCCCGGTCATTTTCTCGTGTTATCACCAGTATTCACAGGAGTATATGTGAACAATCCAGAAAGTTATCCTATGATGTGGATAAATCGTAGGTAGAAGGACGAAAAACAACTGAACCTTTTTGCCTCTGTTAGCGAATATAAGGGTGTAATACGTTCTGGAGGGGCCCCCATGAATGATAAAGAGTTACTCCCTTGGCTGGAAAAAATGCTGACGGGAGACGAAGCAGCTTTTCGCGTCGTTTATCAAGCCACGCACACCGATGTTCATCGTACGATCTCTTTTCTTGTCTACAATAAGCAAGACATCGAAGACATCACGAACGAGACCTATATTCGTATGTGGCGCTCTTTTCACACTTATGATCAGAGTCGGCCATTTCGATTTTGGCTTCACGGGATCACCGTTCGTCAGGTGCAGGACTGGAAAAGGAAGGCTTGGCGAAGAATACGGCTCTTTGAACGAAACCGCCTTATGTACGAAGCGCAATTTGATTGGGCAGATTCCGCAGTGATCCAATCAGAGACACAGCTCGAATTGCTCAGAGTCGTTCGTACACTTTCGTACAAGCTACGCGTAGTGGTCATTCTGCGCTATTTTCACGATTATGCTCTGGATGAAATCGCCGAGTTGCTGCAAATCCCGCTGGGTACCGTGAAATCCAGGCATCATCTGGCACTGAAGGCGCTACGCAAGCATTGCGAATTCACAGGAGGAGACTCTTATGTCCATAGACAAACAACTACGCGATGAGCTTCTTCAATATGCTGAATCGTTGAAAACCCCACCCGAGATCGAGAGTCGTGTGTACCTCTCCTATCAAAATGACTTCTTGCAAAAGAGAGGAAGATTATCCATGAAAAAACGTTTGATAAGTGGAATCATAGCAGTGGCTATCCTGATCCCAACAGCGGCCCTGGCGACACCTTATTTAGCTGATCAAATCTTCGGGTCATCGCAAACCATCATCGAGCGTGGTGGAACACAGGAGGATTATCAGGAAATCGAGAAATTCTTTCAGGAAGCAAAAAGTAAGCTGACTGAAGAAGAGTACGCGGAGTTTTCGGCGATCATGAAGCAACTCATGGATCTGAAAATAAAGATCACCGATGAAAACGGGGTGATGCACGAGGATCGGCTGACTGCTGAGGAACGAAAGCAGTTTGAAGAGATACTTCCCCAAAAAGCCGCGCCCTTTTTCGAAAAGGTGCGTGGCGGCAAGTAAAAAAGAAAGGGACTATCCGGCTTGGATAGTCCCTTCTTGCATTTACATCTATTGCTCAGAAAGCGACAGACTTGGCACGCCATTCAGATCGAGCCCTTCAAACTGTCCTTTTTCATATTTGATAAAGCCTGCTGCTGCAATCATCGCAGCGTTGTCTGTGCATAGTGAGAACGGTGGAATCACCAACGGAATTCCTTCTGCCTCACACCTCGCTTGCAGTCTCTCACGTAATCCACGATTGGCTGCAACGCCCCCAGCCAACAATACCTGCTTCGCTCCATGAGAACGAGCTGCCCGAATCGTCTTTTCTACGAGTACTTCTGTTACAGAGTCTTGGAAGCTCGCAGCCAAATTCGCCGGTTCGATCGTCTCTCCTCGCTGAGCAGCATTGTGCAAGGTATTGAGCACCGCTGACTTCAAGCCACTGAAGCTGAAATCGTAGGAGTCTGGCTCCAGCCATGAACGAGGGAGCGGTACATTTGCCTCCCCTTCATGTGCAAGGCGATCAATATGAGGTCCGCCTGGATACGGCATGTTCAGCGCTCGTGCTACCTTATCATACGCTTCCCCTGCAGCGTCATCTCGCGTTTCCCCCAAAATCTCGAACTGACCGTGCTCCTTCATCCAGACAAGCTCCGTATGCCCGCCCGATACGACGAGTGCGATCAGCGGAAACTCCATTTCTTGCACCAGACGATTCGCGTAAATATGACCCGCGATATGATGGACACCAATTAGCGGGATGCCTCTGGCCATGGAAATGGCTTTTGCTGCTGCCACGCCAACTAACAGGGCTCCGACAAGCCCAGGCCCGTACGTCACCGCAATTGCCTGGATGTCATCCAGCGTTTTCCCAGCCTCGGTCAGTGCCTCTTCGATGGTAAGCGTAATATTCTCTACATGTCTGCGAGAAGCCACCTCCGGCACGACCCCACCAAACCTTTTATGGATATCGGCTTGGGAAGCGATGACGTTCGACAACACCTCTCGACCATCACGGATGACAGCAGCCGATGTCTCGTCGCAGCTCGTTTCAATTCCTAAAATATAAGTAGGAGCACCTGATTCCCTATGTGCTTCGTATTTTTGCTGTATGCGCTTCTCGTAGCGCGACGTATACGTCTTGTTCATTACAATGTCACCCACATAATGATTGCGTCCTCATTGTTATCCGAATAATATCCCTTGCGCCGCCCATGCTCTTTAAAGCCGAGCTTGATATACATGTTTCGCGCGACTGTGTTCGAAGGTCGAACTTCCAGCGTCATGCTATGGGCACCCTGCATCTTGGCAACACCCATCATTTTGATCATCAGTGCCAATCCAACCTTTTTTCCTCGATATAGTGGATGGACAGCGATATTTGTAATATGTGCCTCATCGATCACGATCCACATGCCGCAATAAGCGATAACCCGATTTTGGTGAACGACGACTACATAGCGTGCATTTGGATTTCTCGTCAGCTCGTTGACAAATGCATCATGCGGCCATGGAGTTGTAAAAGCCAAGCGCTCCAGCTCTGCCACAGCCCCAACGTCCTGCATCGTCATATAACGATATTCCAAATCGATTGGTTGACTCATGCTTTTACTCCTTTACGGCCCCCGCCTGCTTTTGGGCAAGCCACTTCGCTTCTGCTTCTGCCAGTTGCAAATACTCCGGAACCAGTTCATGCGCATTTGTGCCGTCTTGTAGCTTGCGCAGTGCCACATAGCCGATATGGGCAGCACGCGGGTGATTGAACGCTGGAGAAGCAAATTTCGCCTGATTCCCGAGCTCTTGCACAATCGTCTCCCGATACAGCCTTACATCTTCACCCAAGAACAAGATCGGCTCTCCTTGCGCCAGGTCTCGCAACAGTGGCAGCCATTCTCGCAACAGGATGATTTGTTCTGTGGACTGCGCTCGTACCGCCTCCATGCCATCGGAACGATAACAGCCGGTATACACTTGACCTCTGCGCGCATCGAACAGCGGTACAATCAATCCAGAGAAGCCTGTTGCATTCATGGCGATTACCTCCAGACTGGATACACCGATGACTGGCACATTCAGTGACCAAGCCATGCTTTTCGCAGAGGCAACGCCGATTCTTACACCTGTATAGGAGCCCGGTCCATTTGCCACCCCGAAACCACTGAGATCCTCTGGCGCTGTTCCTGTTGCATCGAGCAGTTCACTGACACAGTCCATCAGACGCACGGAATGGTTTTTTTGCTGGTTCGTCGTCATTTCTGCCAAGACCCGCTCTTCCTCTACCACAGCTACACTTAGCACCAGATTCGATGTATCAATCGCCAGTACGCGCATCAAAATCAAACTCCTCACACAATTTCACATAACGATTCCCTTGAGGAACCAGCTCGATCATCCGCTGTTCCTCCCCTTCTCTACGCAGGAAGACGGTCATCCGATGTGTCGGCAGGACATCCTCGATCAAAGAGGCCCACTCTACGACACAGACACCTTCTCCAAAAAAGTAATCGTCCAGACCAAGAGAGTCTGGATCATCGCCTACCCGGTAGACATCCATATGATAAAGCGGCAAGCGCCCCTGATATTCTTTTATGATAGTAAAGGTCGGACTGTTCACTACTTGTCGGACTCCTAGTCCTTTGGCCAACCCCTGGGTAAAAGTCGTCTTGCCCGCTCCCAGATCACCCTCCATCGCGAGGAAGTCACCTGGTTCAAGCAGACCTGCCAGTTGCTCGGCAAAGCGCTGCGTCTCCTGCGCTCCCGTGAGCCTCCATGTATAGCTCATCTCTTTCATCCACTCCTAAAATGGTTGAATCCCGCTTTGGGTAACGGGAGCTGTTGATCATCGCGCTGAAGCATCAATTCTGGCTCATGCGTTTTTCCTACCACCTCACCGATGACAGTAAACGGTACACCACTAGCGGCAAATTGCTTGCTTACGGCTTCATAGTGACTTTTCGCAAGCGTTCCGACCAATTGATAATCTTCACCGCCATAAAAAGCCCATTCCAGCGGATCTTTCTCTACGTGCCGTGCATACTCCCGAACTTCGTCATGGATCGGTACCATTGCAGCATCGACCAAAATCGATACGCCGCTCGCCTCGGCAATCTCCCACAGCTCTGACGCCAGCCCATCACTTACATCATTTAGCGCACTGCATGCCCCTGATTCCAAGAGCAGTCTGCCCGCCTTTATTTGGGCAACGGGACGCTGATGGGCATTCATCAATGTCTCCCAAGGTAAAGAGACACCTCTTTCAGCAGTCTCTCCTTGCAGGAGAAGATGTAGTCCTGCTGCAGAAGTTCCGACATGCCCTGTAACAAAAACAAGCTGCCCAGGCTTTGCTTGTGAACGACGAATGGCACGCCCTTTTTCCACCTCACCCAAAACGGTAACACTCAGGTGTAGGGCATCAGGCGCAGAAACAGTATCGCCACCAATGACACGAACTCCATATGCCAGACAAGCCTCGTAAATACCTTCATAGATTTGCTGGCATTCGTCAGGCGTCCATTGCGGACTTACCGCGATACTGACAAGCGCGTACCGGGCAACCCCGCCCATCGCTGCAACGTCGCTCACATTGCTGATAACAGCCTTATATCCGATATCACTAGGATTCATCGTTTTCTTCAAAAAATGAACCGTCTCCACCATCGCATCGCAACAGGCCACGACTTCCATTTCTGGTGCTGGGGAGAAGACAGCGGCATCATCCCCTATCCCGACGGTTAAACCGTTCCCTTCCTGCCCCGCAGAACGACTTGTCCATTGCCGGATCAGGGAAAATTCGTCGTGTGCCACTTCAAACGCTCCTTTTCCTTCGCGGAAAACATTTTTCGTCTGTTCATTATACCCCTGCTGTCAAAAGACGCGCAAGAAAGCCAACCGCCTCTGATTCTTTACGTCGTTAGCTCGTGCAGCAGCAGCTTTCCTTTGCAGCGTCCGCAACGATAACGGCTCGGGTTCATCTTTCGTTTGCGTTTGTAGCTCATGCCACATGCCTTGCATACCAGCTCGTATCGATATGGCAGGGTTGTCCGACCGTTTCCTACCTGTTGGCAGTATCGACTTCCCCCCACCTGACGCAGAAGCAGTTGAAAATCCAGATCAGCGTGACGATACCCGCGCTTTTCTATGTGCAAATGATAATGGCAAAGCTCATGCTTGATGATCGCAATCAATTCCTCCACACCATGCTCCTGCAAATGCTTCGGATTCAATTCAATGTCATGCGAGCGCAGCAAGTACCTGCCGCCAGTGGTGCGCAATCTGCTGTTAAAGCGGGCCTGATGGCGAAAGGGCTTGGCAAAAAATTCGCTGGATATCTGCTCTACCAGCATTTGCAGTTCCGAATCGGTCATCTCATCTCCTCCGCTTCCTTCTTTTCACCATAGCAGTTCCAGTTGAAAAGTGCCAGACAGATAGGCTACACTATGTGCAAATAAATGGTTGTGACCGTTTAAACGATAGACAGAATGGTGGAGGAGCTCATGCGCTATTTGTTATTGCAGTCCAGTGACGGACTACAGTTTGTCTCGTTGCCCGAAACGCATATGTATCAATTAATCGCTCTATTGAAACGACTTTACAAGGAAATTGACAAATTGACGATCACAGAGCGCCCAGAATTGCCTACGGTTCTGGCAGACTGTGCGGATGTGGAACGGTTAGGAAACGAGCTTTCGATCGTGGATGGTCTGGAGTACGTCAGTGGTCTGGAGCGCCGCTTCGCTGCCCTACAAGAGACAGAGTATCCACTCATCTCTTTATTGACAGAGATTCGTGCCCTGCAAGCCCAATTGGAATATTTGCACGAAGAAGAAGAGTAAATGAAAATTGTAGGCACCTCCTGCTCGTCTCGGCGCATACATTGCCTATAGACGAATCTCTCCAGGAGGTACTTTCATGCCACAATGGATGCGCAGGCAGTTGCAACGTGCCTTTAATGGAAAGGACGTTCGCCAAATTCGTGTGCTCAACAGTTGCTGGTTCTTATATTTAGAAAAAAATGGCGGCCGCCCTGACTGACAGGAGGCCGCCTTTTAGTTCATTCTTATCCTTCCGTTGGCGCGATCATGGTCATCCCTACACGCTGACGTTTCTCGTCAATTTCTACTACCCATACATCTACGATATCGCCAACAGTCACCACTTCAAGTGGATGTTTCACAAAGCCCTTCTTCAAACGGGAAATGTGCACGAGACCGTCGTTTTTCAGACCAATATCCACAAACGCTCCGAAGTCGACCACGTTGCGCACAGTCCCTTGCAGCTTCATGCCCACACTCAGATCAGACAACTGGAGGACATCACTTCGCAAGAGTGGTTTTGGCAGCTCGTCACGCGGGTCGCGACCAGGACGCAAGAGGCTGTCCACAATGTCTTGCAGCGTAGGCTCACCAATCCCGAGCTTCGCAGCGGTCTCTTTTACATCCAAAGACTGCACGCGTTCCTTGCAGTTCTCACTGCCGATCTCCTGAGCGCTAATGCCCAGCATCGACAATAACTGGTGTGTCGCATCGTACGATTCCGGGTGAATCGGTGTTTTGTCCAGTGGATTCGCTCCATCCATCACACGGAGAAACCCGATGCACTGCTCATACGTTTTGGCACCCAAGCGCGGAACTGCCTTCAGTTGGGAGCGTTCCGTGAACTTCCCGATCTCGTCCCGTTTTTTCACGATATTCCCTGCTACTTGACGGCTGATCCCTGATACATACTGCAATAGAGAAGGGGAAGCGGTATTCACATCTACTCCGACATGGTTTACGGCAGACTCAACCACAAACTGTAGGCTGTCTGCCAGCCTCGATTGTGAAACATCGTGCTGGTACTGACCGACCCCGACGGACTTCGGATCGATTTTGACCAACTCAGCGAGCGGGTCCTGCAAGCGACGTGCAATAGAGGCCGCACTTCGCTCTGCTACATCCAGGTCCGGGAATTCTTCCTTGGCCAGGGTAGATGCGGAATACACGGATGCACCTGCCTCGTTCACGATGATGTACATTACCTCTCGCTTCAGCTCTTTCAGTAGCGTGGCAATGAACTGTTCTGTCTCCCGCGAAGCTGTACCGTTCCCAATCGCAACAACCGTAACTCCATAGGTTTCGATCAACTGCTTCACTTTCACTGTAGCTTCAGCCACTTTATTGGCCGGAGGGGTCGGATAAACGACGGCAACCTCCAGCAGTTTGCCGGTTTCGTCTACAACGGCGAGCTTGCAGCCTGTTCGAAACGCCGGATCAACCCCAAGTACGACTTTTCCTTTTACAGGCGGTTGAAGCAGCAAATTGCGCAGGTTTTCTGCAAAGATGTGAATAGCACGTTCCTCGGCTGCCTCTGTCAGCTCAGCGCGCACCTCTCGTTCAATAGAAGGGGCTATCAGACGTTTATACGCGTCCTCGACTGTCAATGTTAGCAGATCGCGGGCAACGGTATCACGAGGAAGTATGCGTTTTTGCATCCAAGCCAAAATCTCTGCGACAGGCGCTTCAATAGAAACCTTCAAAATACCTTCGTTCTCTCCCCGATTGATGGCCAGTACCCGATGTGGAACGACCTTTTTCAGAGGCTCACTATATGCGTAATACATTTGGTATACATTTTTCTCGTCTGCTTCTTCGGCTTTCTGCTCCGTCAGAAGCAATCCTTTTTGAACCGAGCGCTGGCGGACCCACTGGCGAATTTCTGGGTCATCAGACAGAATTTCCGCCACAATGTCCATTGCTCCTTGCAGAGCTTGCTCAGTCGTCTCTACGCCTTTTTCCGGGTTGATGTATAGTTTTGCTTCTTCTTCCGGATTCCCCGTTTTCGGTAAGCTCATGAGGTAGTTGGCAAGCGGCTCTAGTCCCTTCTCCTTGGCCATGGTTGCACGCGTGCGGCGTTTTTGGCGGTAAGGGCGGTACAGGTCCTCTACCTCTTGGAGCTTTGTCGCACGTTCAATTGCTGTGCGCAGCTCGTCCGTCAGCTTGCCTTGCTCATCGATGAGCCGAACGACTTCTTCCTTCCGCACTGACAGGTTGCGTAAATAGCGAACGCGTTCCTCAATCGCTCGAATTTGTGTTTCATCTAGCTGCCCCGTCATTTCTTTGCGGTAGCGGGCAATAAAAGGAACCGTGTTTCCTTCATCCAAAAGGGCAACCGTGCGCTCCACCTGGTGAGGTTTGACACCCGTATCTTGGGCGATTGTCTGGATCATCAACGTAAGCTCCATACCTGTCCTCCTGCGCTCATTCTTCGTCGTTTATTGTACCACATTTGCTAACAAGGACTGGAAAAAGGGAAGAAAAAAGAGGAGCCACTTGGCCCCTCTACGTCACGGTTTCTAGCTGTTCCACTTTCAATGCTTCTCTCAGCTTGCCCAACGCCCTGCGCTGAAGGCGGGAAATATGCATCTGCGACATCCCCATGATGTCCCCAGCTTGTTTCTGACTCAAATTTTGATAAAAAGTTAATTGAATGATTTCTTTTTCACGGTGATCCAAAATTTGCAGGGCCCGCTCCAGCATCAGATTCTGCTCGACTGCTCCGTACCCCTCTTCTGTCGTCCCCACTAGGTCGAGTAAAGAAATGGTGTTGCCATCCAGATCCGCTTCCAGCTCGCTGTCCATAGAGAGAGAATGATAGCTGCGCCCCATCTCCAAAGTTTCGAGAATTGCTTCCTCTGTAACGCCGAGGCTGTTGGCAATGTCCGCAATTTGGGGAGAACGCTGCAGCTTGATCGTGAGCTCGTCGACCACCCGTTTGATCTTCGGGCTCAGCTCCTTAACCCTGCGCGGAACATAGACACTCCATGTCTTGTCCCGAATATAACGCTTAATCTCCCCTACAATGGTCGGGATCGCAAAGCTCTCAAATGTCCGCTCAAAGCTAGGGTCGAACCGACGAAAGGAAGCAAGCAGGCCGATTAATCCGACTTGCACGAGGTCTTCATACATGACTTGTCCGCGAACAAACTTCTTCGCTAACGATTCCACAAGAGGAGTATAGGCCCTCACCAGTTGTTCCTGTATCGCAGGATCTTTTGTTTCACCATACAGGTGGATGAGCTCCTTCAACTCCTCTGGACTATATTTCTGCTTCCGAGATTGTCCAGTCATTGCCAGCCACCCCATCCTGCCGAACATACTTGGTCATGGAGACTACTACCCCTGATTCAGAGCGAGTCTCCACCTCATCCATAAGCGTGTGAATGAGATAGAGCCCGAGCCCACCCTCATCCAAATCCTCTATGCTTTTCCCTGCATAAATCGGCGTCAGTTGCTCAGCAATGAGCTCATTTGAAAATCCAACCCCCTGATCGCTTACCTCGATCACCAATCGATCTTCAAAAACGTGGCATTGGATATGAATGGAGCCAGGATTCTCTGTTTCCTTGTATGCATGTCTTACTACATTCGTGCATGCTTCTCCGACGGCAAGCTTGATATCCTCGATCTCGTCATAAGAAAAGCCCATACGGTTGGCTACACCGGATACAGTCAGACGAGCTACTCCCAAATACTCCGCCTTGCTTGGCAAAGTCAATTGAATCACGTCTGCCTCAGGTCTATTTGGACCCATTACTCGCTCTCTCCTTTGCGGATGGCAATATGATCGTATAAGCCAGTAATGCGAAATAGCCTTTCCACACGCGGAGACAATTTGTGCACCTCAAATGTACGATTTCGTTGGATGCACTCTTTCATAATCCCGATGAAAATTCCAATTCCGGTACTGTCCATGTATTCTACTGCTTCCAAATCAACCGTAATGCGATTGATATCCGGCTTGGTGACGAGTGACATGAGTGTTTCCTTTACTTTCGGTGCTGTAAAAGCATCAATATCTCCACCAAGGACCACTCGGTACTCAGTTTCAAGGCTCGTTGTCTTAATCAACAGGTCCATCTGCGTCTCCCCCCGTACGTTGCTTAGGTTCTTCGAAGTACAATCATGGTGTAATCATCCAGCAGGTCAAACTGGGAGAGCAGAAGCAGTCTATTGTACAGGCCGTTTGCCATCTTTTGGGCAGATTCGCCAACCTCTTTTTGCAAATGGTGTACAAGCTCTTCCCTTTGCAAATAATATCGGTTATTTTTGCATTCTGTTACACCATCCGTCAGAAGAATCAGAACATCATTTATTTCTAAATAAATCTCCTGAACCTCGTATTCACTGTTTGGGCGTAAACCGAGTGCATTCCCTCGCCCTTCGAGATCGTAAAACTTCCCTTCGGCTGACCTGTACAAAAATCCTGGCTCGTGTCCTGCCATCGCATAACGAAAGCAGTGTTCCTTCGAGTCGTAACTGCCAAACATCATCGTCACAAACATGCTCGGATCAATATTTCTTCCCACGATCCGGTTTAAATGGTGCAGCATTTCATCGGGACCCAGCTCCATTTGTCCAAGGCTGTCTATCGCATATTTCACCATCGACATACACATCGCAGCAGGCATTCCTTTTCCGGTAATGTCTGCAATGGCGACGCCGAAACGCCCTTCGGTTTGTTCAATGAAGTCGTAATAGTCACCCGAGATTTGTTTCGCGGCAACACTCACTACGCCAATCTCCAGCTCTGGATAGACTGGAACCTCACTTGGCAAAAGTGATTGCTGCATCGCTTTTGCCACGGCTATTTCTGATTCCATCTGCTGATGCCGATTGCGCCAGCTATTTACGGATCGATGCTCGTTCCCATATTCAATCATGACCTCTGTCAAAATGGAGAAGGAGGAGCGCACAAACTCAGGCACTTCCCCGAGCTGCTCAAGCGCTTGCGCATGCAAATCAGTAATTTCTTCTGGCGAAATATCTCGAGAAAGCATCCATTTGCCCAACTGCTGGGCTCCGTAGAGCTGGTCTTCCCCTTGAGCACTCAGGTAATCCCGAAGAATTTTTACATACTCTTCTTGGAAGCTCCGGGTTACCATTTATCTCATTCCTCCTTTGCTTGATCGCTCCACTTCACAACAACGACACGCGTCCCTTCACCAAGGGTACTGTGGATCTCAAATTCATCCATCATGCGCCTGACACCCGGCAATCCGGCCCCGAGGGCACCTGAAGTCGAATAGCCATCATCTAACGCCTGGCGAATATCAGGAATCCCTGGACCGCTGTCATTCGCTGTTATTTGCAAGCCGATCACTCCTCCGCGTTCAATCGGCGAAATCGTGATCGTCCCCGTACCCGCATACAAATAAATATTGCGAGCCAATTCAGAGATTGACGTGGCGATGCGGGACTGCGTGATCGTGCCAAAGCAAAACAACTTCGACATATTTCGCCCCACTTGCCGCGCCGTCACAATGTCTGATTCTTGTTCTATATTGATTGTCTCAGGAGAATAGTCTGCCACAACCAAAAAAACCCCTTCCGCCTCGCTTGGTAGGTAGAAATGAGTTTTTTCTCTACCTCGAAAAATAAATCATATTGTGTCACTTTTTGTCTTATATTCTCATTTCGAACAGTTCGCTGTGCACCTATAAAATCCCTGCAAATTTGACAGCAAAAAACCACTTGCTTCACTCAAGTGGCTTTTCCTATCATCTGATCTTTTTTCACACGTTAAAAATCAATGAGTCCTAAACTGATTTGCAAGGATTCATTAACCCGATCCATCATCTCGTCATCGAGATGCGTTATTTTATCAGTTAGACGTTGTTTGTCAATGGTTCGTATTTGTTCCAACAGAATAACGGAGTCACGATCAAATCCATAAGTTTTTGCGTCAATTTCCACATGCGTAGGCAGCTTCGCCTTTTGAATCTGCGCCGTAATGGCTGCGACGATGACCGTCGGACTAAATCGATTTCCAATGTCGTTTTGAATGACTAAAACAGGCCGTACGCCTCCTTGCTCAGAGCCAACGACCGGGGACAGGTCCGCGAAAAACACATCGCCACGTTTGACAATCACCAGTCACACCCCGCTAACTAAGCGGACAAGAGTATGGTCAGCCTCTTCTTCAGCGCCAAAAGCCTCCGATGCCATATTCAGATTGATCTTCGCCATCTCCATGTACCCTTTTTGCATGGTCTCACGGATTGTGCGTTTTTTTCGCTCTTTCAAATACAAATGCATCGCTTGACGAATAAACTCGCTGCGATTGGATTTTTCCTTTTGAATAACGCCATCCACTTCCTGAAGCAAGTGTTGTGGCAAGCTGATCATGATGCGTTTCGTGTTTGACTTCGACAAGACAAATCCACCTCCAACCATGACCGTAACTTCCATCCGCTATGCTGGTTCTAGAAAGAACAGCCAATATGAACAATACCATTATGTCGAATCCATTGCAAAAATATACCTACTGTCGCTTTTTCGGTGAGAAAACGTGAGTGTAAACAATCTAAAGGTGCAGGTGAAGACTTCGTTTACCCAAAAAAGCCAGCTTTTTCGCTTAACTAGTATTCGTGTTCCACGGGAAAATTCCTGCTGATTTTCCTTGCTAGTTATTTACATTTTCACGGGACGAGTACTTCATCGTCAATGGGTGAAATACGTCAATTACTTTCTGGTCGCGCAAATAGAGGCGCGGAATTCGGTAATTCAGCATACAAGGAACCTCGTAATTGATTGTTCCCAGCAATTCGGCAATTTCATCCAAGGAGATTTCCTCGTCACCCTGCTTACCATACAAGACGACCTCATCATTGACCGCTGCTTCTGTCGAATTCAGGCTGACCATGATTTGATCCATACAAACTCTGCCTGCAATCGGGTAGCGCGATCCATTGTACAAAACCTCGCCACGATTGGACAAAAGGCGAGAATAGCCATCTGCGTATCCGATCGGCAGCGTTGCAATCCACTCGTCAGGCCTTGCTGCATACGTAGCACCATAGCTGACCGTGAATGGCTCATCTGCCTTCTTTACGTGGGCAATTCTCGTCTTGAGCGCCAGGGCGGGGGTAAGAATGACATCCGCACGTTCTTTCATGTACACAGAAGGATACAATCCGTATAAACCTATGCCTAAACGAATCGTATCATACCCCCAATCGGGAAATGCGATAGCCGCAGCCGTATTGCAGCAATGAACGGTCGGCAAAGTTTTATTTGCTTCACGCAGTGCTTGCAAAAAGGATTGAAACAAGTCGTGTTGTCGTCGCACATGGGTTGTATCTGGTTCATCCGCGCAGGCAAAATGCGTAAAAATGCCTGTCCACTTAAGCTTAGAGCATTCTTCAAGGGCACCTACAACGGCAAGTAAATCTTCCTTTGTCCGAACGCCCAAACGTCCCATGCCCGTATCGGTCTTCACATGAATCCCGACAGTCTTGTGATCGTTTTTCTGAAGAATGTCGTTCGCTTCCGTGATCCATTGGACGCTGTAAGCAGTTAACTCCACTTCCAGCTCGCTTGCAGTGACAATGGATTCGACAGGTGTGTATCCCAACACCAAAATCGGCGCTGTGATCCCTGCCCTCCGCAAAATAAGCGCTTCATCGAGCAATGCGACTGCAAGTGAATCTGCACCGCTCGCCAACGCTTCTTTTCCGACATGGACAGCGCCATGACCATACCCGTCTGCTTTCACAACAGCCATAATACCCGTTTTTTCTGGCAAATGGCGTTTGAATGTCTCGAGGTTTGCCCGGATGGCATCCAAATCAACCTCTACCCAAGTGTCACGACAAAACGATTTCATTCCTATCTCCTCTTGTTCCCTTTTTTATAGTAAAACAAGCGCTCATTTAAATGACTGAGAAATTGCCTGGAAACCATCAGTGATTCCTTTTTGCCGCCTACACGATAAAAATGACGGCCTTCATAAATTTGCTCGACTTCAGACAACGGGTAGCTCTTTTCCTGCCCTGACATGGATATAATCAGGTGGGTCTTGGTTAGCTTGTACACCGGACGCAATACCGATTTGTACATAAACGGAGACAATCCAACAACAGCAATGGCAATGGCGAAAACAAGCACCTTGAATCTCGTGTCATTGGTCGGGAAAAATTGAGCGAGTATCATCATCCCCAGCACAAACATGACAGTCTCGTTAATGCGCATTTTCCAGCTTTTTCGCAGGAGCATGTCTTTGTAGGTCGATGCTTCCTGGTACAAAACTTCGTTAGACGGTTTCTTCATGTAAAGCATGCCACCTCATTCAATAAGTTACTCTGAATGTATCGTGTTTTCCCGCTGTGTGTCAATTCGCGGATTGTCCTTTCACCTCATTCGCACGTTGGTTTTTATGTACAAATCGCCCCTCATCGACCAATCCCGAGAAAATAGAAAAGCAGATGGGATTAGCTCCCACCTGCTGACTTTTCTACATGGTTTCCTCCTGGTCTTTTTCCTCTTTTTCATGTCTAGGGAAAACGACTTTTTCAAAGCTGCCATCCACCATCTTTTGCACCATCGCTGTCAATTCCTCGCTGCGCTTGTCTGCTTGCTCCTGTGTGAGCTTGCCTGCCGCTACTGCTTCTTTTAGCTTGGCTTCGTGCTGACCTACCAAGAGCTCGATGACGTCATTCGCTTCTACGCCTTGCTCCTTGGCAATAGTCGCCAACGATTTTCCTGCTTTTTGCTCTTCCTTCAGCTTGTCTGCATCCAGCTTGAGGAGGGACAGCAGTTCTTCATTTTTCTCAATGCCCATCCCTTTACCTGGTCCACGTCCGTGATGCGTGTTTTGCACCATTTCTTTTACCCGCTCACTGGCGTGCTCATTCATTTTGTTGGCTTGTTCCTGTGTCAGCTTCCCGGCGGTTACCGCCTCTTTCAGCTTGGCTTCCTGTTGTTTCACCAGCAACGCCACCAGATCATCCACGGATACACCTTGGGCTTCTGCGATTGCAGCCAGCGATTTGCCCGCTTTCAGCTCTTCCTGGAGCTTGTCGGCGTCCAGCTTGAGGAGGGACAGCAGTTCTTCGTTTTTCTCGAAGCCACCGATGAAGCCTCCTTTTCCGAAGCCTTTATCCGGTTTCGTGTTTTCTACCTGTTTTTTTACGCGATCGCTCAGGTTTTCAGACAGCTTATCTGCCTGCTCCTGTGTCAGCTTGCCTGCTGTTACTGCTTCCTTCAGTTTGGCTTCTTGCTGCTCAACCAGAAGTGCGACGACATCTGCTGTATCAACTCCTTGGGCTTGTGCAATCGTTGCAAGTGTTTTCCCTGCAGCAAGCTCTTCTTTCAGCTTGTCAGCGTCCAGCTTCAACAGCGAGAGCAGCTCTGTATTTTCTTTGAAGCCCACTCCACCATGGTGACCCATCTTGCCTGTTTTGAATTTTACTTCTGCCGGTTTATTCAATGAAGTTGGCTTTGCTGAATCGGCTGCCATTGCTCCGCCTATGCTACCCAGACTCAGAACCACTGCCATCGTTCCCATCAGCATTCCCATTTTCGTTTTGCTAAACATATACACTCAACCCTTTCGTCTTTGCTCGTGTAGTGTGCTTGCTCTTTGTTACAAGACCAAGTGTACCTGGGTATTTTTAGATTCCCGTTTGAGAAAAAAGGAAAACTTGAGGGAAAATCGTAGAAAACTATGTCAACATAGTGGAGGAAAAGAAAAAGCACAGTTCTCTTCGACTCTGACACGCCATCAGGGGGATTCACTGGCCGTCTCCACTCCAAAAAGGGGCCCGTCGATCCAAAGCCACCCTACGGGCGGAAGTTTCTCAGGGAAGAAGTGTTCGACAAGCGTGGTCCCCTTTTTGGAGTTCCGACTGGGTAGGCGTTGTCAAGGTCTGCGAGCCCTGTGCATCATCCTTTGAGTATCAACTGGGGGAATTTTTCTTAGTTAGTAGAACAAAGCCACATAGGAAGAAGTACATTTCCAGTCCAAGCGCCTCTGGAGCCCGACCCAGTTCCGAAATAAATGACGGGGGTTTTCAGCTTCAACCTCTGCGAATCCTTCATCGAGCTGACTACTTTTGAAGCGCTCCCGTCATTTATTTCGGAACGGACAGTCCAACCAACAGCGGGGCGTAGGCCGAAGCGTAGACTGGAAATGCGCTTCTTCCCCTCCACCGTAGCTACTTTCCCGGAAGGCAGCAAAAGAGGACGGCATTCACCGTCCCCTCTCCCACGCTTTTATTTCGCGCTGAGACCATATGTCGACTGTGCGACATTCACCATTTCCTCCTCTGGAAGATCCCCTGCGATTGTATATTCGATGCCGTCGAGCTCCCACGTCAGCAGTCGCTGATTTTCACCTGTCTGCGCA
The DNA here is from genome assembly GCF_013284345.1 of Brevibacillus sp. MS2.2. Taxonomy (NCBI): domain Bacteria; kingdom Bacillati; phylum Bacillota; class Bacilli; order Caryophanales; family Paenibacillaceae; genus Brevibacillus; species Brevibacillus sp. MS2.2. The sequence continues at coordinate 150,125 of NZ_JABSUZ010000011.1, read as the reverse complement.
AGCACACCAACCGTAAAGCCGAGGTTCACAGGCATACCTTGCTCATACGACACAGATGCTGCTGTCGGGCGTCCTTCGATTACCTTGTAGTTGTAGGCCCCTTTGTAGGTCAAGATGACTTTTCTCTCCCCATCACGGGTAACTGGCTCTATATCTCCTTGCGTAACCCCTTCTGGCATATACGTAGGGACGATGACACCGAATTGGCTGTTCGGCTGTTTCACGACCTGTCCATTTGCTTGCGCCATTGTTGGGATCGTTGTCAACGAGCTTGTTGTCATATTGCGCTCTTTGTCAAAGGCATCTTTGTCAAACATAGGGTTGAACGAAAAATCAGTGAAATCAATTCGTACGAGCGGATTCATGCTAGCATCCATAATTTCGGCGTGCGTCGGTTTGAAATCTTCTGTCAGCCAAATTTTTTGCTTGGTCAATGAACGATTGCCGCTGTAGTTCGCTTTCACTTCGAATACATACTGTTTTTCTTCCATCTTCATTTGGCGCTCAGTGTCGTCGATAATGCTCTTGGCCAGCGTTTCGTATAGATACAACGGTCCGTTGTTCTCAGGCCAGCCACTTTGGAAGCGGAAGCTCTTGTTCAGATGCGGGGTCAGTACAAAGACTCCTTCATTGTTTCGCAAGATGATTTGTGTAATGCCACGCTGCTTCGAGGTGAGAGCTACCCGATAGTTGGTTGGCTTTTCATACCAGACCTGAACATCGTACTCCATGGGGGTAGAGCCTGTCTGCATGGTCAAAACAGCCTGAGACTTGTACCCAGTCATTTTTCCCAGCGTACCGTTCAGGTCGCTCACCACATCTTCCGGTGTTTTTTGACCGAAACAACCGCCGAGGAACAGGGTGAAAACCAACAATAACACCAGTGGTAAAGCTACCCGTTTCATTCAATGAACTCCTCCTTGTCAATATTTTCGACAAAGAAGGGCATCCCTGTCTATTTCCTGGGAAATCTGTCAGTCTCTCGCCCATGCAGCGCACATCGTGTCAATGGTTGCGAATGGATACGAAGTTGGCGATATATCGCTTGGATCGGCTACAGACTTAGCCTTCCTGTGTAAGAGCAGGTAGTCCCTCCTGATCTACGCGATATAAATGTATGTCCATCCTCGTCCCAATATGCAGACAAGTTTCTCGAGGTTGCTCAAAACATCTATCGTTCTTCTACAATGACTTGCGCAATCGCATGCGTCTGGCTATGCGAAATACTCACATGAATATGAACGCGAGCAGGGTCCAGATCGAGTTTGCTGTACACCTCGTGCTTTATGGTCATGATTGGCTTGCCCGAATCATTCGGGAGAATTTCCATATCCAAAAAGCTGAGTACAGCACCAATGCCTGTGCCAAGAGCCTTTGCACCTGCTTCCTTGGCAGCAAATCTGCCTGCAACCATTTCCGCCTGTCTCGTCTCTGGCTTTCCATTCAGGAGCTGTTGTTCCTCTGTGGTCAAAAAGTGTTTGATCGCACGCTCTTGTCTTTTTATCAAAGTAGCAATGCGCTCTATTTCCACAATGTCTATGCCTGTTCCAATGATCATGTGAAATTGCCTCCTAGTGGGCTGATTTACGAATCACAGTATCATCCACTTCCAGGCTTTTGCAAGTGCAGTGTGAGGATAGAAACCACATTCCATGCATAGACTTTACGTAAAAATAAGAAAACCCCCGCAAATTGCGAGGGCTTTTGTCCGCTGGCTCTCCTACTCAGTAGCTTGGCCAGAAGATTGTTGTGCAGCCGATTGTTGGTTTTGACGACGAACTTCCGCAACATTTGTCTCACTTGCGAACTCAGTCGCAGCGCCTTGGGAAGCAGCGCGTTGTGCGGATTGTTGGTTCTGACGACGAACCTCTGCTGCGTTTGTTTCACTTGCGAATTCAGTCGCAGTGTTTGCTGCTTGGCTAGCTTGGTTCGCTTGGCCCATACCTCTGTTTTGTTTAGGCATCGTTACATTCACCTCCTCGACGTCACTGAATATAATTTGTACAGCCCCCTATGTGCGTATCCATCCTCATTTTTCCAAACCATGCTGTTGTTTACTTGCTTTGTCAGGACCGATCATTCATATTGGAAAGAGCAAGGCATTTACTCTGCTTTTGAAAGGGGCAATACTGTATGGCTCACAAGGTTATTATCTATACGCAAGTCACTTGCGGTCCTTGTCAGGAAGAAAAAATGTGGCTGACTTCAAACAACATTGCTTTCGAAGACAGAGACATTCGTCAAAACGAGGCTTATTTTCAGGAAGCCATTCAATTAGGCGCCAGCATGACACCTGTAACCTACATTGAAAAGGAAAACGGCGAGCAAATTGTCATCCATGGATTTGACAAGGAAGAACTAAAAAAAGCGTTGGATCTCAATTGATCCAACGCTTTTTACGACTGATCAGCCAAATGAAGGTTCACTTGCAACTGATTTTTGTTTGACGATTGGCGACATATCCGGCAAGTTAGACAAAATTTGCTTAACCTCAGGACCGCATTCTGTATTAACGGAGTAATATACCCACGGTCCCTTCCGACGCTCTTTGACCAAACCATGAGTTTTTAGCTTAGCCAAGTGCTGGGAAACAGAAGGCTGGGAAGTTTGCAAAATTTCCACGAGATCACGGACACATAAGGACTGTACTTGCAGGAGAGCCATGATCGTCAAGCGCGTCTTGTCACCAAGTAGCTTATAAGTCTCTGACAAAAACAGAACCTGCATCAAATCCATTTCCATAAGGATACCCACCTTTGCCTTACATATCTGTTTATCAGTATACTATATGGCTTATATGATGGGGAAGATAGAACGCAAAAGTTATGTGAACCCAGCTTATACATCTTGCTTTTTCATCGCCTCAACGATCTTGTCTGCAGTGCGTGCAGCCAGCGCCATGACTGTATTTGTCGGGTTGCTGCCACTCGAGGTAACGAACGTAGAAGCACCCGCTATGAAAAGATTGGGTATGTCATGTGACTGCCCAAATTCATTCACAACGGAGGTTTCCCTGTCATTCCCCATTCGGCATCCCCCCATAAGATGAGCGGTATCAGATACCACATGTTCCGGCTGTCCCCCCATCGCTTGTACAATCCGGTTCATTTGTCCAATAGCATGCTTGTACAGTTGTTTGTCGTTCTCCTGATAGCTGAACGTTACCGTAGGGATTGGCATACCATATTCATCTTTTTCCCCAGAGAGCGTCACTCTGTTATCAGGATGAGGCAGTACTTCCCCGACCAAGGTGATCCGCGCATACATATTGTAATCCAGCATGGTCTCTCGAAGCTGTTTTCCCCATAAATACGAGCCATCTTCCCTCTCGGCAGCAATAGCAGCCGCCATCCCGACCGGACGTGACCCGTGTGCACTCAACGTATATCCACGGGCAAATCCTCGTTCCCGGTCCGTCTCGTAAAAATGCTGGGTCAAGGCAAGGACAGGTGTTCCTTTATACAATCGCACTTCCTCCGGTAGTCGTCCGTATACATCATGACTGGAGTGGGGCATAATTGCTTTTCCTACCCATCCACTCGAATTCGCCAGCCCATGTGGAAACTGAGCATTCGCCGAACTGAGCAGCAATCTGGGAGTCTCCACCACAAACCCGGCCAAAATGACCACACGAGCCATTTGCCTGTGTGTCAAACCATTATGGTTGAACAACACACCACTGACCCGGTCGCCAGCCATCAAAATTTCCGTCACCATGCAGTCGGACAGCACCTCTGCCCCCTCCGCTATCGCCTTGGGGATATGATGAATCAACCCGCTGTACTTCGCATTCGGCATGCACCCTTGATTGCAAAAGCCACGATTGATACAGGGGGGACGTCCATCAAAAGGACCCGATAAAATCGCCAGAGGGGCAACCACACTCTCGATCCCCAGCTTCTCGCATCCTTCCCGGAACAGTTGGGCATTGGCACTGATTGGCTCTCGAACAGGGTACGGATATGGGCCTTGAAAGGAACCCCACGGAAAATGATTCGGACCGGAAACCGCAATCTCCCGTTCAATCTTGTCGTAGTACGGGGCAAGATCCTGATACGTAATTGGCCAGTCTTCCCCTACGCCGTCTACGGTTTTTGTCTTGAAATCACTTTCGTGGAAACGCAGGAATACCCCCGTAAAATGTACGGTGCCTCCCCCAATTCCCCGTCCTGAGTTGTTATGTCCCAAACGCAGCGGGTCATTGCCTGCTACCAGCCTCGTTTCCTGCCAGGCCAATCTCCGCATCGACAGCTCATCACTGGCAAAATCGTGTTGCGGGTCCCAAAACGGTCCTGCTTCCAAGACGACTACACGCAACCCGGCCTTTGCCAGCTCATAAGCCAGCACGCCCCCTGCCGCTCCAGCACCGACAATGCATACATCTGCGTCATCGGCGTATTTTCTTTGATCCACAGGAGTGGGGCGATGAGTAATCGTACGATGGTCATGACTCGTCATTTGCTTTCGCCTCCCATGGGTCCGTCAATCCTTTTTCCACCCGGACATAGCCGCGCGGATAAGCGGGACCTCCGTAGCCGATATCCGACCAAACCAACGGATGTGAGTAGTACGCACTGACTGTGTCATGCAGCAGCCGCTTGAAAAAATCTACGGGAGCGAGGTCTGTCCACGCCTCCTGGTTTTGAATGCCCCCATTCGCGACGTGTTGAAGAACGGCTTCCTGCTGGTCAAGCTTCAACGCAACAAAATCAGTTCCATAAGCCGCATGACTCTCCGCATCAATCCCTTTCAAGCCCGAGCGGTAGAGCTCTTTTTTTGGTGGAACTCCGACCTTTCGTTGCGACTCGCCGATATTACTAGCCGTCGTATTATCCAGATGCTCCACCACAAAGGTCAGCACCTCTAAACGGTGATCATTGACCAATACTCCTACGACTGTCTGCAAGAGCAAGGATTCAGGCTTCGTAAAAAATTGATTGGCAATCGCGGGCATTTTTCTTGCCCCTACTACTTTCCTGGTGTGAGCATCCCACTCTGTATGCTGATCCCAAACATCATAGGATGGGTAACGTTTAGGCTTCTCCATGTCCTCTCACCCCTTCGAAAACGATTTTTACCAAAACAGCGCAAGAAGCCCTAATGCTGACATTGCCGTGATCAGTAAAGGAAGAATCACAGGAGGACCGACGAGAAAATTTTGACCTTGTGAATAACCTCCCACACGCTGCCCAACCCCGACCGTATGTAAATAGGCTCCGTACAAACCACCAGCCATGCCAACCACCATCATCAAGGCAAACACCCAACGCAGCCACCCCGCATTCACAAACGATAAAACAATAGCAGTAACCGCAAATACAGGAAGCTCAAGCACAGGAATCCACATCGCCCAATGTCGGAAGTTTTGTCTAGAGTGAAAAAGTGTGACCTGAACCGCAATCAGGGCAAACGCCAATCCAGTAAAAAGAATGAGTACGCGTTCGATCGGCCAGCCATGCCACATGGAAACATCCTCCTTTTTACGTACATTGCGCCTATTTTTTCCTATCTTGTCCTGTCCTATTCTGCCTGTTCCACTGTGAAGCCGCATGATTAAAGAAAAAGCCTGCTGACTATTAGCCAGCAGGCTTTCCATTCATTCCCTATGAAAAATAGACCAACGTCAGATACAAACCGAGCAAGGTGAACGTCAATGTCGGTACGGTCAAAACAACACCCGTCCGAAAATACTGCCCCCACGTAATCGTCACGTCTTTGCGTCCCAAGACATGTAGCCAGAGCAAGGTCGCAAGTGATCCGATCGGCGTCATTTTCGGTCCCAGATCGCTCCCGATCACATTCGCGTAAATCATCGCTTCCCGCAAAACTCCGTCTGCCTGTGTCCCGGCAATCGCCAGCGCGTTGAACATCACTGTCGGAAGGTTGTTCATGACAGAGGAAAGAACAGCAGCCAAAAAGCCTGTTCCCAAGGTCGTTGCCAATAAACCATGTGCCATGAACCAATCCAGGGTGTCCTTGACCAAGTCAGTCAATCTCGCGTTGTGCAGTCCCCACACCACGACATACATGCCAATCGAAAAAACAACGACTACCCACGGCGCTTCTTTCATAATCCGCCGCATGGCGATCGCTTCACTTTTTCTTGCAGCCAGGCAAAAAATGATAGCTGCCCCTGCAATGATGATTGAAACAGGCGTATGGATGGACTCGCTAACAAAAAAGCCAATCAACAAAACCGCAAGAATTGGCCACGCCAGACGAAACATTCTATGGTCGCGAATCGCTTCACTCGGATTTTTCAGATGGGAAAGGTCAACCCGCGCCGGAATGCTTTTGCGAAAATACAGGTACAAAACCAGCAGACTTCCACCAATCGAAAACAAAGTCGGAATGATCATTTTGGCTGCATACGCAGCAAAGCCAATATCAAAATAGTCAGCGGAAACAATATTCACTAGATTACTAATCACAAAGGGCAAAGAACTCGTATCTGCAATAAACCCGCTCGCCATGACAAATGCCAAAACCGTTTTTGCATCCAGCTTTAATGCCCGCACCTGTGCCAACACAATCGGTGTCAAAATCAGGGCCGCCCCATCATTCGTAAACAAGGCAGATACGAGTGAACCAAGCAGGATGACATAAACGAACATAAGCCGCCCATTCCCTTTGGCAAAACGAGCCATATGGAGCGCAGCCCATTCAAAAAAACCGATTTCGTCCAATACGAGCGAGATAATAATAATCCCGATTAATGCTAGCGTCGCATTCCAAACAATAGAGGTTACCTCTGCGACATCACCGAACGTGACTACCCCGATCGCCAAGGCCAACAGTGCTCCACCGACAGCCGGATAACCAATTGACAGCCCCCGCGGTTGCCAGATAACCAAAGTCAACGTGATCAGAAAAAGGATGAATGAAATCCAAACCACTGCAAGTATCTCCTTTCCAAAAACCAAAAAGAACGGAACTCGAAAAGTCCGTTCTCCTACCATACTACAAATTGAAATGATCCGAAACGTCCGGTAATAGAATTCTTTAAAGTAAGATATGGCCACCTTCTACATGAAGGACAGTTCCGGTTACAAAACTATTTTGGAGCAGGTATAGTACGCTTTGTGCAACATCTTTTGCTTGTCCAACTCGCTTTACAGGGAGCTTGTCTGCCAACGTTGCATAGAAATTTTCGCGCACGTCTTCAGGCATTTTACTGCGTGATGGTGTATCAATAATGCCAGGTGAAACGATATTCACTCGGATTGGTGCCAGTTCCAAGGCGAGGGTTTGCCCCAGATTCGAAATGGCCGCATTGACTGCGCCAAGGGCAGACGAACCATTCATCGCTTTGTAGGCGACGACCCCGGAGAATAAGGTGATGGAACCGTTTGTTGAAATCTTCGGCGCTCCGTACCTCGCCGCATAGTATTGACCCCAAAATTTGTTATCGAACAACTTACGCGCCTGGGCTGTATCCGTTTGAAGGAATGAACCGCCAGATGTTTCCGCCGCACTGACGACCAGATGATCAAACGTGCCTACTTTTTCAAAAAAGGCCTCAACTTGCTGCTCATCAGTGGTATCTAGCGTATACACCGAGACTTTGGAGCCCAGACTCTCTTTTGCCTTCTGCAATTTTTCTTCGGAGCGGCTCGCAATGATTACTTCTGCTCCTAGCACTACTGCCTGTTTGGCTGTCTCTAAACCAATTCCAGAGCTTCCGCCGATGATTACTATCTTTTGATTGTCCAACATGATAGGATCTCTCCCCTTTCCTTTGAGATTTTCATTTAGAAACACAATACCTGTTTGAGATGCGCCTCGAGTTCGGATACAAATCGATCGATCAGCGGATTTTTAATGACATCATAGCAAGCAAAGCTCTTTACAGGTTGCATGCCTAAAAATTCCTGTACGCGGTGCAAATGGCTGATTGCATCTTCCAGGCTCTCCCCTTTAAAAAATTGGGTCGGATCGTTAAATGCTTTTTCTGGAGCATTCCAAGTTGTCGAGAACATATATTTTTTGTCGGTTAATAAGCCGCCTCTCCCGTATTGATTAGCACCCTTGAAAAACAAGCCGTACGCATATACTTCATCCATGTATGTTTTCAATAACCCAGGGACACTGAACCAGTAGATGGGAGTTTGATAAATGATCATATCTGCCCAGAGAAATTTCTGGTGCTCTTCTTCGATTTTGTATCCATTTAGAATAATGGTAGTTCGTACATGGTTCTCTTTTTCGAGCAGACTCACCATATGATCCATCAACGTTTGGTTCAGTTTCCCCTCTGATGAGCCATATTTTTGATGACCATTGATGATAAGAATTTTTTTCATTTTTTACATCTCCTTTACGTTAAGACAATTCAATTTTCCGCTACGACGCCAATTTGTTGCATAAAGGTTAAATTGTCTTCCAGGTGCCAGTCTTCAACAAGCTTCCCATCCTTGATGCGTAAAACATCGATCGCCATAAATTGAATGGGCTTCCCGGACAGTGGTTTTCCCATAAACTCGCCTTTGCTCGTACCCGTAAAGGAAAGACGAGCTGTCACCTTGTCCCCCACTACCAGTAAATCCTCTATTTTGCATTGCAAGTCGGGGACTGCTTTACGAAAGTTGCGAGAAGCGAATAACAAGCCATCGGGGCCTTGAGGTCTTCCTTTCGGCAACGTGTTATCTATGAAGCTTGGAGAAACGGTTTGTGCAAGGAGATCCTCATTCCCAGTGTTCCAGAAGCCGTAGAAACGTTGTGCGGCCTGTACCATTTCGGTAGCCTCCGTTGCGTTTAATGAGGAGTCAATCGTCATTGAAACGGGTTGAGGAAGATCCTTCAATAGTTGCATGTCTGTCTTGGAGGACAACCGAGTAGTTTGATTATCATAAGCAGATGTTTTCGAATCAGTAGCGCATGCTGTTGTGAACAGCATCGTCCCGAAGATGACAGCAATACCAGCTATCGAACTCATTTTTTTGGTGCGTGGAATCATGTTGTTCTAATCAACTCCTTATTTAGAGTGGAGGTATCGGTTTACATTGCTATTGTAAGGACACTAACTTCCTTTATGGAAGTAGTGATATTTAATTCACATAGTTTCCGTAAAGATACTATTGCGCTATAATAGCCAAAAACCCTACTAATTTTTTTGGAGGATATTCCGATGAACGTTCTTGAGCCAATCGAACTGAACAAAGGAACCCCTGGCCAACCTTGCCCCATTGCCAAAACGCTTGACGTAATCGGGACCAAATGGACCTTTTTAATCATTCGAGACCTGCTTATCGAAGGAACGCTGCGATTCAGCGACTTGTTGAAATCCATGGATGGAATCAGTCCGAAAACACTGTCGCTCAGACTGAAGGAATTGGAGGAGCACGGCATATTGGAAAGGAAGGTGTTTCCGGAAGTCCCTCCGCGCGTGGAATATACGTTAACGGAGAAAGGGAAACGATTGGAAGGTATTTTCATTGAGTTAAAGAGATTTGGGTTACAATTATAAACGTTGGAAAATCAAAAAGAGCGGACCTCAAAAAGTCCGCTCTCTTGCCATCTTGCCTATTGAATTATCCGAAACGTCCAGTAATGTAATCCTCTGTTCTTTTGTCACGCGGATTTTGGAAGATCGTCGGGGTATTGTCAAACTCGACTAGCTCTCCATTCAAGAAAAACGCAGTCTTATCGGAAATACGAGCTGCCTGCTGCATGTTGTGCGTCACGATCACAATCGTATAACGGTTCTTCAGCTCTTCTAACAGCTCTTCGATTTTGGCTGTAGAAATCGGGTCTAAGGCTGAGGTTGGCTCATCCATCAAAATGATCTGTGGCTGAACAGCGAGTGCCCGAGCGATACAGAGGCGTTGTTGCTGTCCACCGGAAAGCCCTGTTGCTGGCTTTTTCAATACATCCTTCACTTCATCCCAAAGTGCTGCTGCCTTGAGGCTTGTCTCTACCAACTCGTCCAGCTTGTTACGATCGTTCATGCCATGAAGTTTCGGCCCGTACGTGATGTTGTCATAGATGCTCTTCGGAAATGGATTCGGATGCTGAAACACCATACCGATATTTTTGCGAAGTCGCTCAACTTCTACGCGAGAGCTATAAATATCCTCCTCGAACACTTTTACCGTTCCTGTAATTTTGGTGTTCGGTACAGAGTCGTTCATTCGATTCAACGTCCGTAAAAATGTAGACTTACCGCAGCCTGACGGACCGATTAAGGCTGTAATGGAGTCAGACTCTACATCCAGATTTATATTATAGAGGGCTTGCTTATTACCGTAGAAGAGATTCAACTCTCTCACCGAAATAACGCTCATACGGTCTTCGCTCCTTCGTGGTTGTTACGTCCTTTTACTTCCCCACTATAGCGCATCAATGTTAGGTTTCCGTGTGATGTTTATTAAGTTTCGATAAAGATTTTGTCTTAGGACTTTTTACATAGGTCATCCTACATTAAGTTATGGTAAATGTTTCTGGTAAACCATATACGCTCCCCTGGACTAACCCTACAATGAAGCTGAACGTTTTGACAAATAAGGGGAGAACAATCGATGGCGGGCATAAAAAAGATATGGGGTCACTCGTCGTTTCATTATCGTTCAATCTTCACCAGGCTGTTTGCAGGCATTATGGGAATGGTTGTCTGTATGATGGCCATTGCTGCATTCTTCATCAGCTATCAATCACAAGCCACACTAAATGAAAAAACAAAGCAGCAATTACATGACGCATCCGGTGCCGCTTTACAGAACGTACATAGCAGGGTCTACGACATCGTGACCGCCTTGCAATCATTTGCTTCTACTTATAAAAACAGCACGGTTACCAACAGCCAAATATTTGGCATCTTTACGGATATGACTATCAACAATCCTACTATTTCAGAATTACAGATCGTCACCACAGACGGGCGGTATTTGACCTTTCCCGGATCACCGCTCGACAGCTCATATGATCCGCGAAAAACAGACTGGTATGAAGGGGCTTTGAATCAAACGCAGCATGGTGCTTTTGTCTCGGATGTCTTTCAGTTTTCCGAGACGGAGTTTCCGAAGATTGCCGTCTCCCTCCCCTTGCGCAACGAAGAGGAGGAGCCTGTCGGGGTAGTGGTGGCTTTTGTCTCTGTCCCGAAGCTGAGCGAGTCCATCGGTCAGATTAAACTCGGGGAAACCGGGTATGCCATGATCGTGGATCATCAAGGAAAGCTGGTCGCTCATCCCGATCAATCCTATGCGTTGCAGCGTCCCCTTCTCACTGAGCTTCCGGTCGTACAAAATGTCATCGCCGGTCAATCTGGCTACGAACCGAGCAAGATCAATGGAATAGATTCTTTTGCTGCCTATCAATTCGAGCCATCGTTGAAATGGGGCGTAATCGTCGTTCAGTCTGTATCGGAGGTAAAACAAGAGGTCCGTCGCCTGCAGCTAACCATTTTGGCCGTCTCATTGGTCGGACTCGTGGCACTTGCATTGATGCTGTACGTGTACGTACGCAGAATTATCAATCCGATCAAGGAAGCTCAGCAAAAAATGACATCCTTTAGCGAGGGTGATCTCCTACAAACGATGCAGGTACAGAGCAATGATGAAATACGCCAGCTAGCTGACAGCTTCAATCGAATGAGTGAACAAATCCGGACGATCATCGGTAAAATTCAATATGTCATCTCAGACGTCAAGCAAGTTGCCGATCATGTAGGAAAAGGCTCCCGCCATTCGCACGCGATGCAGACCGAGGTCGTCTCCGTAACTGAACGACTCGCTCAAGAAATGGATAATCAGCAGGAGCAGATTGAAGAAATAAATCTCACGATGAACGAAATCACCCAAGAAATGTCCCGTATCACGAGCTCGATGGAAGAGGCGATCTTGCAAAGCCAAGAATCGCGTGAACAGAACGCCATGGCCGCAGCCTCCATGAATACGTTAAAGCAAAATATGCACAGCATCTCGGAAGACATGAAAGCCTCCATTCAAGCCATGTCTTCCATGCGAGAAAGTATGGGAGATATCAACGAAATGCTCGGTTTGATATCTGCTATCTCAAAACGAACCAAGCTCTTGTCCTTCAATGCCCGTATTGAAGCTTCAAGAGCGGGGCAAGCAGGAATCGGTTTCAGTGTCGTCGCGGATGAAATCCGCTTGCTGTCTGATCAGACCGAAGAGGCATCGGCCCGTATTCAACAGGTAATCGCATCCGGGGAAGAGAGAATGGAACACGTAGCAGCCTGCTTGGAAACGACTGATCATGCCACTGTAAACGGTATTCAAACCTTGCATCAAGCAGCTTCTATTTTTAACAATACCGTACAGCTCAGCGAAGCTCTTACAACACAATTTGAGACCATCAGAGCACTCACAGGGACGATTTCTGCGCAAAGCCAAGTCATTTCACAGCGGGTCGATAACCTGTCTGCTTCTGCACAACAAGTCGTATCAGGCACACAGCAAGCCGTAGCAGCCAATCAAGAGAGCCTCTCCTTATCAGAGCAATTTCTCGATGACTCCCTGCGCCTGACAGAAATCGTAGAGGATCTGGAGCAAACCATCCAATTTTTTCGAGCGGGAGAAACAACCCATTCTTTGAAAAATTCATGATATCATAAAGTGAATGTGAACTTTTATCAAGGTCTTTGTTCATAGCGACTATCTGCGTTACTTGTTTGTGGCGATATTTTTTGTTGGCTTGATAGTCGGTTATGTTCGATATGTGATGAAGGTCAAAAGCGAGAACATGCAGCATCAAAGCAAATGGTACAAATATGGATTTATACTTGCTTTTGCCCTCATCTATATGGCTATCAAATATGGCGTAAAAGCTGTGGTAGGCTATGAGGCTTCCAGCGAAGACTACGGCACTGTCATCGCGTTCTTTTTCCTGGGTCTGTTTATTGCCTACTATGGTCTTTATTTACGATATTTGCGGAAAGCCTGAAACCAATAAAACAAGAAGCCCTCCTGCAAGCTGATTTGCTTGGGAGGGCTTCTTGTGCTTTTCTATTGTCTTACCCAAAACGTCCGCTAATGTACGCTTCCGTTTTTTCGTTTTCAGGTGATGTGAAGATTTTCCCTGTCTCATCCATTTCGATCAGCTCACCCATCAGGAAGAAGGCTGTTTTCTCAGAAATTCGCGCTGCCTGATGAAGGTTATGGGTAACGATCACGATCGTATACTCATCCTTTAGCTGCATGACCAGCTCTTCGATTTTCATGGTAGAGATCGGATCGAGAGCGGAAGCTGGTTCGTCCAACAGCAAAATGGTTGGCTGCATCGCGATTGCACGCGCGATACATAGCCGTTGCTGCTGTCCACCGGAAAGGGAGAGAGCAGAGTCGCGAAGACGATCTTTTACCTCATCCCAAAGCGCTGCTTTTCGCAGGCTCGACTCAACCAATTCATCCAAATCACGTTTATTGGTCATCCCGTGGAAACGCGGTGCAAATGCGATGTTTTCATAGATCGATTTGAAAAATGGATTCGCTCGCTGGAACACCATTCCTACCACTTGGCGCAGACTCTCGATGTTTACTTGCGAGCTGTTAATGTCGATACCATCTACAATAATGGAACCCTCTACACGACAAGAAGGAACCAGATCATTCATCCGGTTCAAGCTCCGTAGAAGCGTCGATTTCCCGCATCCGGACGGGCCGATAAAGGCCGTCACGGAGTTGCGTTCAATATCCATCGATATATTTTTTACGGCGTGCTTCTCTCCGTAGTATACATTCACGTTATTCGTCTGAATGATCGTTTCTTGCATGGTCAGTACGGACATGGCTGCCACCTACCTCTTCTTAGTTTGATCCTGACGTCATCTTTTTGTAAACCCAATTCCCGAACCAACGAGCGGAAAGGTTAAAGAGCAAGACGGCAATAATCAGAACAGCAGCCGCGCCATCTGCGACATCACGCGCATCCGGTGTCAGCCCCTCGCTGTTTACCTTCCAAATATGCACAGCCAATGTCTCGGCAGGACGGAACGGGTTCAACGGTGAGGTCGTACTATTCAATGAGAAGTCGGTGAAATCCAGATTCGGTGAAGACATCCCCGCTGTAAACAGCAAGGCAGCCGCTTCTCCAAATACACGGCCAGACGCCAAAATGGCACCTGTAATGATACCTGGGAGTGCTGCTGGAAGGATGACAGACACGATGGTACGCCATTTGGTAATACCAAGCGCGAGACTCGCTTCCTTTTGACTGCGTGGTACGTTGCGCAGTGCATCCTCTGTTACACGAACCAAGAGCGGCAGGTTAAATACCGTCAGCGCAAGTGCTCCACCAAACAGGGTATAGCCCCATCCAGTCATATTTACGAACACGAGCAATCCAAACAAACCAACTACAATAGACGGAAGGGAAGACAATACTTCTATACTCATGCGGATAAACTGTGTAATCTTGTTATCCGGCGCATATTCAGCCATATAAATGCCTGCTCCGATCCCGAGCGGCAACGCGATCAACATGGTCAGGACCAGCAAGTACAACGAGTTGAAAAGCTGTGGTCCAATCCCGCCACCCGCATTGACGATATCCGGTGGAGAGGTCAAAAAGTCGAGATTCAGCTTATGCCAGCCTTGTGAGAGAATGAAACCCAATAGTCCCACCAAGGTACCGATAATCAGTACGGCAATCAGTGTCAAAACAACAGTAGCAGCGCGGTCCATCAGTCTCGCTTTCATCTATTTTGCCAACCTCTTTCTGCCCAACAGGCGCAAAATCACGATAAAGATGAAAGACATCGCCAAGAGCAGCAAAGCCATTGACCATAGAGCATTGTTATACGGAGTTCCTTGAATCGTATTCCCCATGTTCAATGTAATACCGCTAGTAAGCGTACTGATTGGTTCGAACAAACCGCCTGGCAGCTTCGTTGTGTTACCGATAACCATTTGCACAGCCAAAGCTTCTCCAAAAGCGCGAGACATTCCCAAAACAATGGCCGTCAAACAGCCAGGAAGCGCGGAATGCAACACGACATTCCAAATAGTTTGCCAGCGAGTAGCACCCAGCGCGAGCGAAGCGTTGCGCAAATCTTGCGGAACAGCCTCGATAGCATCTGCTGCCACACTCGTAATCGTAGGCAAAATCATCAGGGCAAGAACAAGTCCCCCTGCCAATAAGCTGAAACCAAGAACATCAAATTGTTCGCGAATAAATGGAACAAGCAAAGTTAGTCCAACATAACCGTAAACGACCGATGGGATACCAACCAACAGCTCGATTACCGGCTTCAATACTTTTTTCCCGAAGCCCGGAAAGATCTCTGTCATAAAAATAGCGGCGCCGATTCCAAGTGGCGCGGCAATTAAAGCAGCCAGTGCCGTTACGAAAAACGAACCAAGAATAAAAGGCAGGACACCATACGCGGATGGTTCACCTTCTGGGTCCCATTTGTCATGGGTTAAAAATTCTTTGAAGCTTACTCCATCGACGAAGAACGTCGACAGCCCTTTTGAAGCAATAAAATAGGTGATCGATAAAACAACAATAACGAGCAAACCCGCACAAATCATCGCGATGGTTTTGCCTGTAATATTCTCTGTCTTTTGACGCTTGTTCGTTGTCAGCATTTTTTGCGCAATCATCGATTGACGCTCTGTATTTACCCCTTCAGTACGATGGCTCATGTTCTCCCTCCTGGAAAGAAAACGACTGTACGCAAGCAAAATGAGGGGAAGGCCCCCCTACCCCTCTATTTTGCTGTTGACGATAACGCTTATTTTTGTGTTACTTTGCCCTCTGCATCACGTTCCACTTTCATATCTGTGATTGGCAGGAAGCCCAATTCTGTTACAGTTTTCTTTTGTACTTCGTCAGTCAGGATGAAGTCGAGGAACGCTTTTGCATCGCCAGTTGCTTCACCTTTGGTGTACATATGCTCGTACGCCCATACTGGATATTTGTTCGTTGTAATGTTTTCTGCGTTTGCTTCCACGCCATCCAATTTCAGAGCTTTTACCGAGTCATTGAAGTAGGACAGTGCCAAGTAACCAATTGCACCTGGTGTTTCAGCAATGATTTTGCGAACAGTACCGGAGGAATCCTCTGTGATACCTTCTGCTTCTTCTTTGCCATCCAACGCGAATTTGCTGAATGTCGCGCGAGTTCCGGAAGATTTCGGACGGTTAACCAACGTGATCTTCATGTCTTCGCCGCCAACTTCTTTCCAGTTGGTGATTTTACCAGTGAAGATGTCGATCAATTGTTGCTTGGTCAAGTTGTCTACTTTTACTTGTGGGCTTACTGCTGCTGCCATACCGACAACCGCTACTTTATGGTCTACCAGTTCGTTTGCTGGAATGCCTTTTTTCTCTTCTGCAAAAATGTCGGAGTTACCGATCGTTGCTGCACCGCTTGCTACTTGGCTCAAGCCTGTACCGCTTCCTCCGCCTTGTACTTGAATTTGTGCGCCTGCATTTTTTGCCATAAAGTCTTTGGCCGCTTGCTCGACCAGAGGCTGTAAAGCGGTAGAACCTACTGCTGTTACAGGTTCACCGGAAGTTTTTGTTGTCGAACCAGAGTTGCTTTGCTCCTGGGCTGGTTGTTGCGCTGGTGCTGGTGTCTGTGCAGTATTGCCGCTTCCGCACCCCGCGAGTAATGCCCCTACACATGTCAGCGCAATAAACATTTTGCTGAGTTTTTTCATTTGATGAAAATCCTCCTTAAAAGGTTCGGTTTGTTTTTTCTCTCTTACAAGTACAAACTATACAGCGGGAATGTTGTCGTATTATGTTGTGAATGTAAAGCTTTCTTAAAGATGGAGAAATTCCTGTTGTAAAACCGAAAACATGGGAATAATGTCCCTATTCTTTTCTGGGGGTGTCCATGTGGAACGGCTGGCCTTGCTTTTTGTGATCATTGGTGCCCTGAACTGGGGATTAATCGGGTTATTTCAGTTTGATTTAGTCGCAAGCTTGTTTGGTGGAGCGGAGTCTATCGTAAGTCGAATCGTGTATACGTTGGTAGGCTTGTTTGGGGTATATGCCATCAAGTTTCTTTTCACGGATCGGGAAGAAACACCTACAACATAAAAAACTTTGTCCGGCTGTTGGGGAGAGGAGGAAACAGGAGAAAACGCTCAGATTCTTGTCCCACCCGCTGAGGGATTCACTGCCCGTCTCCATGCAAAAAGCGAAACCGCGTCCAAAGTAGTTCTTTCAGGATGTTTTTCAGAGGTGGACGCTTAAGAACGTGTTTCGCTTTTTGCATTCCGTCTCGGTCGGTGTACCAAAGATCTTCGCTTATTTCTCCTGTTTCCTCTACGAGCTTACAGTATTCACCTTGGTTTAATATCCTTAAATGAATGAAGAATGTAATCAGTCACGACAGAGAAGAATATTTCCAGACGTAGCGACTTGTGGAGTCCTACCAAGCGGAGAAGCGATTAGCGGGCAAAAGAAACGCAACGTGCCCGAGCGACGAAGCGGCTACCACTTTTGCGTTTCCCCGCTAATCGCTTCGGAGCGGGCAGTCTCAGCCCTCAGCAGGACGGAGCCTGGAGCCTAGACTGGAAATATTCTTCTCCCCACGGCAGCTACTATACGAGAAAAAAAGCGGCACATCCCGATTAACAGGGTGTGCCGCTTTTATGGTGATGATTAATTGTCTCGTTTCAGTGGCTCGGTGAGATCTACGTGCCCCATCAGCGTTTCTACTTTCTTTCCATCCTCCAAGAAGACAATCTCCTTTACTTCCGAGAACTGAAAGAATGTATTCTTCAACGCATCCAAAGCCATCGTCTCGCCACTTGAACCCATATTGAACTGATTCTTGCTATCTGCATCAATCGTCAGAGTGCCTTTATCGATTGTAATGGAGTGGTACTTGAAGTCTTTCCACAGTGGAATGTGCACGTCTGGCTTTACAGGCGTCTCCAGCAGGGCAAGTGTCTTTTTGTACTTCTCGATATCTTCTGCAAACGTGATCTCTTGCTCTTCTTTTTGCAGCTCCATCAAATTATTATCCGAATAGTAAACGGTGACCATTTGCTTTTTCAGAGTCGGCTCTGTTGTCGATGGATCAGTGTTTGAACCAGATGGCTGTTCTACTGGTGTGGTTGGCTGTGGTGTTTCTGTCGCGTTTTGCCCACATCCGGCCAAAAGCAGCATCACTAACGCTGCCATCCAGATCACTCGACTTTTTTTCATCGTGAAAAGCCCCCTTACTGATAAGACTCGTAGTATTCACGAATAGCCGCAACAATGGCTTTCGCGATTTTATCTTGGAATGCCGGATTCGTCAGTTGTGCATTCTCCTGTGGATTGGAGAGGAAGCCAGTTTCGGTCAACACAGCAGGCATTTTCGTGTTTTTGATCACATAAAAGCCGCTCTGTTTGACGCCTCGATCCGGGAACTGCGTTGCCCCACGCAAATGTTTATGTACCACTTGGGCAAAGTCTTTGCTGTTTTCATTATAATAGAAAGTTTCTGTTCCTGCAGCCGTCGGTTTCGGGAATGCGTTGGCATGCATAGACAAGAACAAGTCGGCTTCTAACTCATTGGCAAAAGCGACACGCTCTGACAGTTCATAAAACACATCTGTCGTGCGTACGGGAACGACTTGAAACTCTGGGTACTGCTTCAGCAAAGCCACAATCTTATTGGAGACAGCCAAGTTGTAATCTTTTTCATTGTTGCCAGCGGAGCCCTTCGTGCCTGGGTCTTTCCCTCCATGACCGGCATCAACGACGATCAGGTAGCCTGTTTTCTTCGGTTTTGGCGTCAATTTTACTTCGAGACCATCTTTCGTGTAAGCCAGCTCATACGTGCTCTTTTGGTTCAGCTCAATGACGACGCGAACCGTGTCAGGAGATGCACTGTATTGGCTGTAACGCAGGTCAGCGATGAGAGGTTCTTCTTTTGCTTGTTCTGCCTGATTCAGTTCGTCAGAATCTGAATCTGTGCCTTGGTCTTCATCATTAGCGGAGGACGTTTCCTCAGATTCGCCTACGCTATCGTTTTTCTCGTCTTGACGCTTTAGATCTTCGACTAAATCATCATCCAATGCTGTTTGTGGGAGATCCAAGACAATCCGGTGAGGACCTGTCATCACAAAGGACTGAGGAATGACAGGTATAGTCGTTTCAATACGAACACGGTCGCCGTCCTCAGATACATCTTTCAAAATATTGAGGCGATCGATCTCAACCTGATTATTTTTCTTGTCCCATGCAAATGACCCTCCAAGCTCCTCCTCCAATTGACGTAATGGGAGGACCAACTGATCATCAATCGTCATCCCGCGCTCAGGTCGTTTCCACGCAAAGCCTTTTTGTCCCACTTGCTCTGCCACAGTCTGTGCGGACGCGTACAGCGTGTCCTCCACTTGATACAGCTTGATCGGCTGGGTTGGTGCCTTGCCATTCAGCTTTACCTGTGGTGTTTCGTTCGCAATGACAGTTCGTGTGCTGTTGTCCCACCCGACTGTAACACCAAGTGACTCCCCGACAAAACGCAGTGGCAGCAGCATACGCTTTTGTGAAATAACAGGTGGCGTATCGAGCTTCACTTGTTTGCCGTTCAACACTGCTGTACGGGAGTCAAGTGTAAGGGAGAGCTGCTGTGTGCCTTTGGTAATGACAGCTGTTCGAGTAGCCTCATTCCAATCCACTTTTGCACCTAGTCCTTCGGCGATAACACGGACGGGAACCAACGTGCGTCCATTCTTGATGGCTGGCGGTACTTCAGCATTCAC
Source organism: Brevibacillus sp. MS2.2 (assembly GCF_013284345.1). Lineage (NCBI taxonomy): Bacteria > Bacillati > Bacillota > Bacilli > Caryophanales > Paenibacillaceae > Brevibacillus > Brevibacillus sp. MS2.2. Next base: position 130,456 of record NZ_JABSUZ010000011.1, on the reverse strand, counting down.
TGCTTGTCCACCAATCATGAGATTGACAGCTTCCTCTGAGGCACTGCTTGCTGCAACCGCCCAACCGGGGATTAGCAGCAGGACCAGCAGCGCAAAAAGCAGAGGGTAAAATCGTCTCTTCATCCTGACCTCCTCCGTGATGTCTGTTTTCTTCGTTATGTGGCGTCAGCCAATGTGCAACGTTCACCATTCTATTAGACGCTAGATGATCTGTAAAGTTTATAGTCTTTTGGTACCAAAATGAAAAGACCGCCTCCGCATGCCCCGCGAGACAGTCTTTGCAACTGAGTTTTTTACCGAAAAAATCCCCTTCTCTCTTGCCTACTTACTTGTTGAACCGGTTTTTTTATCATGTTCAAGCCCCCGTTGGCAAGAAATTGCTGTATCAGCGAAATCACAGCTGGATTCGACAACACCTTAATGGAGTCGGCTACCTTGGGGTTTTTCAACTGGGGAATAGCGTCGCCTAGATGCGGTAAAAGCGGCAGTAAATCCTCGATAGAAATGGCAGGCTTTTGTGGTTGGGTTACAGCTTCCACTTGAGGGGCATTCCGTCGGCCTCCAAACAGCAGACCTCGCCGTTCTCCTGTACTTTTTGGAGGCGCCTGTTTAAGACGCCCCAGTGTATTCTTCATATCCTGTAGCTCCTGTCGCACCTGACTCATTTCTTTCATTATTTGGGCATTGTTTGCATGCTGTGCATCCGCAAGCTTGTTGATCGATTCTAGCACATGGTTCTTGGGGACAACCTGCTTCTTTTTCGCTTTCATTTTCTCAACGATAATCCCACCTCCCTCCTCACTCTACCCCCTTATCTAAAACGTTTTTTTATATTTTCCAAATCCTTTGCAGTGACACCTTTTTTCGAAAGCTTATTCAACAGGCTTCCGACATTTTCTGTTTTCTGCATCTGACGAAACTGCGCAGCATAACTGTTAACCTCTTGCTCGGTCAATTTTTTCCCTGACTTTCTGGCCATTTCACGAATGACTTCCTTGATTCCCGCATCTGTCCTTAGCTTTTCCTTAGGAATGGATTTAACAATGTTGAGCAAAGAACCAATATCCATCAATATCCCCCCTGGTTGCAGTTAGTTCCTTTTTACTCTATGTAGCCACGGGCGTAATGGATTGGTCATTTGTCCATGAGACAGAAAAAAAGAAGAGGTCGTAAAAAACCTCTTCTCATCCGTGTTTTGATTATGGAGTAATATCTGCGTATTTGAAATCGATAGCACCCAGACCATCCATTACGACATCTTTCAGATTTTCATTCTGCACCCAAGAGTTGGCGTAGAAGTAGATTGGCATGATTGGCATTTCATCCATCAGGATTTGCTCAGCTTGAGCCAGAATTGCTTTTCGTTTCTCTGGGTCTTGCTCCAGAGCGGATTGGCTCAGGAGCTCCTTGTACTTTGGATTTTCCCAACGTGTATCGTTGTTTCCGCCGTCTTTTTCCTGGAACATTTCCAAGAAGTTGATGGGGTCATTGAAGTCACCTAGCCAACCTCCACGAGCGATTTGATAATTACCTTCGTGTACGTCTTCTAAGTATACCTTCCACGCTTTATTTTCGAGCTTGATATCTACACCAAGGTTTTTCTTCCATTGATCCTGTATTTCTTTTGCGATCTTTTTATGACCTTCGGATGTGTTGTAGCTGAGTGTAATTGGAGGGAGTTTGGAGATACCCTCTTCCTTCATACCTTCTACCAGTAATTTCTTCGCAACTTCAAGATCATTGTCTTTGAAGTAACCGTCTTTGTTCAACGCCATGCTCGGTGGTACATAGCCTGTTGCCGGTACTTGACCCGCTTGCAGGATATCGGAGGTGATGCTTTCACGATGAATTGCATACGCGAAGGCCTTTCGAATTTTTGCGTTGCTAAACGGTGCTTGCTCTGTATTGAAACGATAAAAGTAGGCACCGGCGATTGGCTGTGTCTTCAAGATGCCAGCTTCTCTCAAAACCGGAAGTGCATCGATTGGCAGGGAAGAGTTTGGAGCACCCGCCCAATCCAGCTCGTCGTTATCAAACATAGCCAATTCCGTAGTCCCATCCTCTACCATGGTGAATTCGATCTTATCCAATTTTACATTGGCTTTATCCCAGTACTTTTCGTTTTTGGAAGCTACGAGCTTGCTCTTGTGCTCCCATGTTTCCATTTTGAATGGTCCGTTGCCAACAATCGTCTTTGCCTCGTCAGCCCATTTTCTGTTGCCTTCGACTACCTTCTTGTTCACCGGGAAGTATGTTTGAAAAGCAACCAGCTCCGGGAAAAATGGTGTCGGGTTTGTCAGTTCCACTTTTAGCGTCTTATCGTCAATCGCCTTTACGCCAACGTCTCCCGCCTTGCCGGTCCCTTTGTTGAAGTCTTCTGCACCTTTTACATAATACAACTGGTAGGCGTAGTTGGATGCTGTCTTTGGATCGAGCGCACGTTTCCAAGCATATTCGAAGTCATATGCCGTTATTGGATCGCCGTTGCTCCATTTTGCTTCACGAATTTTGAATTCATAGGTTTTTCCATCCTTAGAAACGGTATAGCTCTCTGCCGCTGCTGGGTGCACCTTTCCGTCTTTTCCGAGACGTGTCAGACCTTCGAATATAGCAGTGATAATCGTGCTAGAGGTTATATCCTCCGCAATTCCTGGGTCTGCTGTAGGCGGCTCCGATTGCAGATTCATTCTTAATACCTTCGGCTCAGCCGCTTGGATAGCGCCTTCGTACCCTGTCATCATTCCGCCGAAAACGAGGGCCGAACTCAACACCATAAAAACACTCTTCTTCATCATATACCCTCCAATAAACCCTGATAGAATCTTCCAAAAATAGTATACAATAAAAAGTAAAAATTTGGATATTAAATAGATAAAAAAAGAAGAAAGGTGATAACACCTCTCTTCTTTTACATGCACAGCTATTATTTCTTTTCTACGAAATCTGCATACTTGTAGTCTACAGCACCCAGACCATCGATGATAACATCTTGTACTCTGTCGTCCTTAACCCAAGATTGAGTATAGTAGTAGATTGGCATAATCGGCATTTCATCCATCAGGATTTGCTCAGCCTGAGCCAGGATTGCTTTACGTTTTTCTGGGTCCAGCTCCAGAGCGGATTGGTTCAGGAGTTCTTTGTACTTCGGATTTTCCCAACGAGTATCGTTGTTTCCGCCGTCTTTTTCCTTGAACATTTCCAGGAAGTTGATTGGATCGTTGAAGTCACCCAACCAGCCTGCACGAGCCACTTGGTATTTACCTTGGTGTACGTCATCCAGGTATACTTTCCACTCTTTGTTCTCGAGCTTCACGTCTACGCCGAGGTTTTTCTTCCATTGGTCTTGGATTGCCTCAGCAATCTTTTTGTGACCTTCGGAAGTGTTGAAGGAAAGAGTAAGTGCCGGGAATTTGGTCAGACCCTCTTCTTTCATTCCTTCTTCCAGCAATTTCTTCGCTGTTTCGATGTCATTATCCTTGTAGAAACCGTCTTTGTTCAGCGCCATGCTTGGTGGTACATAGCCTGTTGCTGGCAATTGACCAGCTTGCAGGATATTGTCGATCAGGCTTTGACGATCGATCGCATAGGCAAATGCTTTACGGATTTTCACATTGTTGAACGGTGGTTTTTCTGTGTTGAAACGGTAGAAGTAAGTACCCGCGATTGGCTGTGTTGTCATTTTGCCGGAATCTTTCAAAGCCGGGATCGCGTCAGTTGGCAACGCAGAAGTTGGAGCGCCTGCCCAGTGCAGTTCACCGTTTTCGTACATGGACAGCTCAGTATTCTCATCCTCTACCATGGAGAATTCGATTTTGTCCAATTTTACATTGTCTTTATCCCAGTAGTTTTCGTTTTTGGAAACTACGAGCTTGCTCTTGTGCTCCCAGGAATCCATTTTGAATGGACCGTTACCAATAACTGTTTTCGCATCGGTAGCCCATTTCTCGTTGCCATCTACTACTTTTGGATTAACTGGGAAGTATGTTTTGAATGCAACCAGCTCCAGGAAGAATGGAGTTGGGTTCGCCAATTCTACTTCGAGTGTTTTATCGTCAATTGCTTTTACGCCAACGTCTTCTACTTTACCCTTACCTTTGTTGTAGGCTTCTGCGCCCTTCACATAGTACAGTTGGTATGCATAGTTGGAAGCTGTTTTTGGATCAAGAGCGCGTTTCCAGGCATATTCGAAATCTTTTGCCGATACAGGATCGCCATTGCTCCATTTGTTATCACGAATTTTGAATGTATATTTTTTACCGTCTTCAGAAACAGTGTAGCTCTCTGCTGCTGCTGGATGGTATTTGCCGTCTTTACCAACACGAGTCAGACCTTCGAAGGTAGCAGTGATGATGGTGCTGGAAGTTGTATCTTCCGCAATACCTGGGTCAGCTGTTGGTGGCTCGGAGTGCAGGTTCAGTTTCAGTAGTTTAGAGCCAGTTGCTGGTGCAGAATTTTCTGTCTTTGTTCCGGAAGCATTGTTATCTGCCGGTGCCGCCTGGTTTCCGCCACCGCATCCTGCGAGTGCCGCGCCAAGAACGAGGATAGAACTCATTGCCACGAAAACATTCTTTTTCATACAAGTAATCCCCCTTTTCTAAATCTTTTATCAATATACATGGTTTTATATATTTTTTAAATATGTTTTAGAATGATTTAATAAATTTTTATTTATTTATAAAGAGAATTAATGAATTATAAAACATATTGATCGATAAATAAAATTTCCAGAACATACCTCCCCCGATATTTCTAAGAAAAACCGCATAATATCAAGCTTTTTCAGACTCGAGGATTCAAGCTTCATTTATTGATCTATTTTTTCATTCACCCAATTTTATCCACATTCAGTAAAGTGACAATAGTAATTTAATTTATAATTTTATAATTTATCATATCGCCGTCCATCCTCGGCTCGATTGTTCTCTCTGAAAATGGTTTACAAAAAAAGAAGAGTGCCGTAGCACCCTTCCTTTTTACAACGAGTTATGCGCTTTTTCTTATTGAATGTCTGCCCATTTCCAGTCTACGAAACCGAGACCGTCGAGTACTACACCTTTTACTTTGTCTTTTTTCACATAAGAATGTGTGTAGTAGTAGATTGGAACTGCTGGCATTTCGTCCATGAAAATGGCTTCTGCTTGTGCCAGGATTTGTTTGCGTTTTTCTGGGTCCTTTTCCAGAGCAGACTGGTTCAGCAGCTCTTTGTACTTCGGATTTTCCCATTTCGTGTCGTTGTTTCCGCCATCTTTGTCCTTGAACAGGTCCAAGAACGTGTATGGATCGTTGTAGTCACCAGTCCAGCTGGAACGAGCGATTTGGAATTTACCTTGGTTCACATCTTCCAAGAATACTTTCCATTCTTTGTTCTCCAGCTTAATGTCTACGCCGAGTGCTTTTTTCCATTGGTCTTGGATCGCTTCGGCAATTTTCTTGTGACCTTCAGACGTGTTGAAGGAAAGTGTCAGGGTCGGCATTTTGGTAATGCCTTCTTCCTTCATACCTTCTTCCAGCAATTTTTTCGCTGCTTCTACATCGCCATCTTTGAAGTACGGGCTTGTTGCCACTGCCATTGTTGGCGGGATCAGACCCATAGCTGGTTCTTGGTTTGCTTGCGTGATGTTGTCGATGATAGATTTACGATCGATTGCATAAGCAAACGCCTTACGGATTTTCGCGTTGTTGAACGGCGGAACTTCCGTATTGAATTTGTACATGTACGTACCCGCGATCGGGCGTGTTTGCATTTGGCCGGATTCTTTCAATGCAGGAATCGCATCGGTAGGAAGTGAGCTCAAAGGCGCTCCGGACCAATCCAGATCGTCATTGTCGAACATGGACAGCTCTGTATTTGCGTCTTCAACCATGGAGAAGTTGAGCTTGTCGAGTTTTACAACGTCTTTATCCCAGTAGGTATCGCTCTTCACGAGAACCAATTTGCTCTTATGTTCCCATGTTTCCATTTTGAATGGACCGTTACCTACGTGTGTAGCTGCTTCGCCCGCCCATTTATCGTTGCCTTCGACTACTTTTTGGTTAACTGGGTAGTACGTATAGAACGCAGTCAGCTCCAAGAAGAATGGTGTTGGATTTTTCAAAGTTACGACGAGTGTTTTATCGTCAGTCGCTTTTACGCCAACATCATCAGCTTTTGCTTTACCCTTGTTGTATTCTTCTGCGTTTTTCAGGTAATACAATTGGTAGGAGTAGTTAGATGCTGTTTTCGGATCGAGCGCTCGCTTCCAAGCGTATTCGAAATCCTTTGCAGTAACTGGCTCTCCATTGCTCCATTTGCTGTCACGCAGGGTGAATGTATAAGTAAGACCATCTTCGGATACGTCAATTTTTTCTGCTACAGATGGATGTGGTTTGCCATCTTCGCCAATACGAGTGAGACCATCAAATGTTGCACGCAGAACCGCACTGGAAGTAGAATCCTCAGCCAATGCAGGGTCAGCAGTTGGTGGCTCGGACATCATGTTCATTCTCAATTCTTTAGGACCACTTGTTTGCTCACCAGCAGGTTTGCTACCTTGCTCGCCTGCTTTCTCGCCGCCGCCACAGCCTGCCAGCGCCGCACTCAGAACCAGGATAGAACTCATTGCTGCAAAAACGCTTTTTTTCACGGTGTTGACCCCCTTTATTTCTATCGGTAAAACTTCATTGAAAGCTACTCCACAAATATACTGCATTTTTAGTAATATTGAAGACATTTTAAGTAAAATTAATTATGTTTTATTCAAACATCAAATTCTATTAAAGGAAATAAATTCGGTATTTTCATCATGATGAAGTATGCCTCGTACATAAAAATTTATGCAGCAATAAAGCAACCCCTCCGGCCATAGGCGAAGGGGTTCACTATGATTACATTTGGGCCCGTCGATACTCGTTCGGTGCTACACCGACGATTGTTCGAAAATCTCGAATAAAGTGAGAGTGATCATAATAGCCAAGTGTGGTAGACAGGTCCAGCCAATCTTGGACCGTTCCCTGGTCAATCTGCTCTGCCGCTTCATGTAGTCGGTATCGTTGGATGACCGACTTCGGGCTGACGCCTACGTACCGATCAAACAAGCGCTGCATCGTCCGCATATTCATTCCGGTCAATTGTACTGCATCCTCGACTTTGAATACGGATCGATCTGCCTGGATCATCCTGACGATTTCACTGATGCGCGCTACATTCGGGTCAGGCTTCGGCAAATGTTCGAATAGAAAGGCTTCTACTCTTTTCATCATTTGCTGATCATCTGGCAGGCCTAGCACTTCTTTTTCAAGCTGCTCGGTTGCAACACCAAATACGGCTTCCAGACTCGTAGATGTGCCACTCAGCTCTGATACCGGGGCATTCAGAAACGGATAAAAACCTCCGGGTCTGAATTTTACTCCGAAAACGTGACCTTGCCCCTCTAAAAGATGCGAGGAAGTCGTGCGGGCTACACCAAAAATGCCAGTTGCTCCTTTTTCAAACACGAGATTCACATTGGGATGAGCCAGGACAGTTTGCGAGTAAGGCAGTTCCGTACGTAAATCCCACCGGACGACCCAGTAGTGCTGCACGAAGTAGCTGATTTCAGCAGATGGCTCGTATCTGTTCAGCGAAAATTTCTTCTGTCCAATCATGGCATGCAGTACACCCTTTGGGAGTTTGGCAGTCTGATTTTCCAAGGTGCGCCTCCTGTCGTGTTTTTACAATACACACTACCGAATTCTTCTTATAGTAAGAGTAGTAGTTGGGAGACTTGATTACAATTCCCAAATGAAAAAATCAGGGGGTAAAACGATGGATCTTCGCTTCGATTTCTACATTGGTGCTACGCCAGAGCAAGTCTGGCATGTCCTGACTTCCGATGAAGGTGTAAAGAGTACTTTCTTTGGCTGTACGATCCGCTCGACTTTTCAAGTAGGCGACGAGATGGCTTATGTTGGTCCGGGAAAAGCCGGTGACGACACGGTGCATGTATACGGGAAAATCTTGCAGTTCGAACCTCATCGTATTTTCAGTTTCACTGAACATCCTGGTCCTGCCTATTACGAAAATCATGCGGAATTGCAGTCTCGTGTCACCATCACCTTAGAACCGGTTGGTGGCTGCACCAAGCTGACATTGATTCAAGATCAATGGACAGAAAACCACCCCTCCCACGTAAGTGCCAGCAACAATTGGCCGATGATGCTCTCGTCGATCAAGACGTATGCGGAGACAGGCAAGACACTTGATTTTGGCTACTAATACAAAAGAGTCCCGAGACCAGGAGTTACCCTGACCTCGGGATTTTTGTTATTTTCTTACTCTGTCATTTCTGCCCACTTTAGGTCGATAAATCCGAGTCCATCCACTTGAACGCCTTTCACCTTGTCACTTTGCACCCACACATCCACATCCGTGAACAGCGGGATCAACGGCATGGCATCCATAAAGATTTGTTCAGCCTCTGCAAACAGTTGCTTGCGCTTCTCTGGATCAGTTTCTACCGATGACTGTTTCAGCAGTTCTTGGTAACGTGGATCTTCCCAACCCGTGTCGTTGTTACCTGTTTTACCATCTCGGAACATTTCGAGGTAGTTCATCGGATCATTGAAGTCCGCATTCCAACCGATACGACCCATCTCGTAATTGAGCTCATGCATATCCTGCAAATGAACAGCGGACTCCTTCACCATGATTTTTATTTCAATGCCGAGCTTTTGTTTCCATTGGTCCTGAATCGCTTCGGCAATTTTCTTATGTCTGTCGCTTGGATTGTAAGACAAGGTGATTGGAGGTAGCGTTGTCACGTTGAGCTCCTTCATGCCTTCTTCCAGCAGCTTTTTCGCTGTTTCTACATCATTATCCTTGAAGTATCCTTCTTTTTTGATAATCATGGATTGCGGCAGCATCCCCATCGTTGGCACTTGGCCCACTTGTGTGATGTTATCTACGATGGTTTGACGATCTACCGAGTATGCCAATGCTTTACGAATTTTCACATTGCTGAGCGGCCCTTTTGTCGTATTCATCTTGTACCAGTACATCGTCGCTTTTGGATGAACAACGAGTTTGCCTGCGTCTTTCAGTGACGGAATCGCATCGGTGGGAAGTCCACCGAGTGGCTGACCTGCCCAATCCAGCTCACCATTCTCGAACATGGACAGGGCTGTATTATCGTCCTCGATCATCGCGAACTCAATGCGATCGAGCTTCACTACGTCTTTATCCCAGTAGTGCTCGTTCTTTTCCAATACGATCTTGCTCTTGTGCTCCCACGCTGTCATCTTAAATGGACCGTTGCTTACGTGCGTCGCCGCTTCGTTTGCCCATTTCGGATTGGCCTCCACTACTTTTTGGTTAACCGGGTAGTACGTGTAGAAAGCCGTCAGCTCCAGGAAGTAAGGCGTTGGATTCTCCAGCGTGACTTCCAGTGTTTTGTCATCGATTGCCTTCACACCGAGTTCGTCGGGTTTCGCCTTGCCTTCGTGAATCAGCTTCGCATTTTTAATGTAGTATAGCTGATAGGCATACTCCGCACCGAGGGTCTTGCTAAGTGCACGTTTCCATGCATATACGAAGTCATGGGCAGTCACCGGATCACCATTGCTCCATTTAGAATCGCGCAGCGTGAACGTATACACCAGTTTGTCATCCGAGATTTTGATATCGGATGCTACTGAATTCACTGGCTTTGCGTTTGCATCGAAGCGAGTCAAACCATCAAACGTAGCACGAACAATCGCTCCCGATGTGGCATCCTTCGCAAGACCGGGGTCCGCTGTCGAAGGCTCACTCATGATGTTCGCCCGAAATACCTGCGGCTTTGCATTTACAGGCTTTTCAGCGGGCGCTGCGGTTCCCTCAGCTGGAGGGGTTGTTGTTGATGGCTGCGTACTCGTGGAGCATCCAGCTAACACGCTTCCGGCGACCAGCATCGCGCCAAGAAACAACTTGAGATTTCTTTTCATCTGAAAATTCCACCTTATCTATATTTTCTCATTTCAAACACAATATACTCGACCGGAATTGGGTTGAAAACGGGGTTGCTGTAGATTTAATTTAATTTTATGAAAATTCACTACATTATAAACAAAAGTAAAGCCCAACCAGCTTTTCGGCCAGTTGGACTTTGTTGATCGATCAATTATTTATACTATTAGAACGCTGGAACAATCGCGCCTTTGTATTCATCTTCAATGAACTTTTTCACTTCAGGTGAGTTCAGTGCTTTTGCCAGCTTTTGAATTGCTTCGGAATCCTTGTTGTCAGGACGAGCTACCAGGAAGTTTGCGTATGGAGTATCTTTATCTTCAATAAACAGCGCGTCTTTGGTTGGAACGAGCTTTGCTTCCAACGCGTAGTTGGTGTTGATCAACGCCAGATCTACTTCTTCCAGAACGCGTGGCAGCATTGCTGCTTCTACTTCTTTGAACTTCAGGTTTTTCTTGTTCTCAACAACGTCTTTCACAGTACCGCTGATACCAGCGCCTTCTTTCAGCTTGATCACGCCGTTTTTCTCCAAGAGTGCGAGTGCGCGACCGCTGTTTGTTGGATCGTTTGGCAGCGCGATTGTTGCGCCATCAGCTAATTCATCCACAGATTTTACTTTTTTGCTGTAAGCGCCGAATGGCTCGATGTGTACAGCCACTACTGGCTCCAGATTCATGTTTTGTCCTTTATTGAAGTCTTCCAGGTAAGGCTTGTGCTGGAAGAAGTTAGCGTCGAGTTGTTTCTCGTTCACTTGAACGTTAGGTTGTACGTAATCGGTGAACTCTTTAATTTCCAGGTTCACGCCTTGTTCTTTCAGTTTTGGTTGAACGAATTTCAAGATTGCTGCATGTGGAACGGGAGAAGCGCCTACCTTCAATGTTACTTCCTGTTGTCCGCCTTGTGCGCCGCCTTCAGCTGGAGCAGGTGCTGTTTCCGTTTTGCCTCCGCAAGCTGCCAAAGAAAATGCCAATACAGTAGAAAGTACAGATACGACTAGCTTTTTCATGAATGATTTCCCCCTTGCATGTATTTCATCTTATTTTTTGAAAATCTATATGGAAAGATCCTATTTGCGGCTGAATTTCAGAACCAGACGGTCCCCCAGCGTTTGTAAGATCTGTACCATCACCAGCAAAATAACAACAGTCACAATCATGACATCGGTTTGGAAACGCTGATAACCGTATCGGATCGCCAAGTCACCCAAACCACCACCGCCAATTACCCCAGACATCGCGGTGTAGGAGACCAGCGTAACCGTCGTGATCGTAATACCCGCGATTAGTCCAGATCTAGACTCTGGCAAAAGGACATTCCAGACGATCTGCCAATTGGAAGCCCCCATAGATTGTGCGGCCTCAATCACGCCTTTATCAATCTCACGCAGAGAGGTTTCCACCAAGCGTGCAAAAAACGGAGCGGCACCAAATACGAGCGGCGGAATGGCCCCCAATACGCCGAGTGAGGTTCCTACGATCATCTTCGTCACAGGAATCAGCAAAATCATCAAAATGATAAACGGTACCGAGCGCAATACGTTGACAACGAATGATGCGATCGTATAAAAAGTGCGGTTTTGCAGAAGCTGTCCGCGTGAAGTCAAAAACAGAATGATTCCCAATGGCAAACCAATCAGGACGGTAAACAGGGTGGAAAAGCCGAGCATCGTGAGCGTGTCCATCGTACCTAAGCCGATTTCAGCCCAATCCACATTCTCGAATGTCCAGTCCATTTATATCACCTCTACTTCCAAGCCACGTTGGCGCAGCGTCTCAATGGTCTTTTGATTCTGTGCAACATCGCCTTCCAGCTCGATCACCAACTGACCATACGGCGTATCTTTCATGCGGGAGATTGTTCCCTGCAAAATGCTGAACACCGTACCAGTCTCTTGCATCGTTTGGAACAGGATCGGCTGGTACGTTTTTTCTCCGAGGAAGGTGACACGAGCAATGGTGCGGTTCCCCGAAGCCTTTTCGTGCTCGACTGCTTCACGCAGCTCTGTAGAATCCGCTACTTGTTCCACAAATTCTTGTGTCGTTGGATGCTTCGGACGAAGGAATACATCCAGTACGTTACCCGACTCGACGATCTTTCCGCCGTCAATTACGCCGACACGATCACAAATGGAGCGAATGACGTGCATCTCGTGGGTAATCAACACAATGGTCAAGCCCAGCTTGCGGTTGATGTCCAAGAGCAGTGCCAGAATGGAGTTCGTCGTCTGCGGATCGAGAGCCGATGTGGCTTCGTCACAGAGCAGCACTTTTGGATCATTCGCGAGCGCCCGGGCGATCCCGACACGCTGCTTCTGTCCGCCAGACAACTGGGACGGATATTTGTCCTTATGGGCCTCCAAGCCAACCAGCTTCAGCAGCTCGTTTACTTTCTTATCAATCTCTGCCTTTGGACGCTTGGCCAGCTTGAGCGGAAAAGCGACATTTTCACCGACTGTCGAAGAAGACAGCAAGTTGAAGTGCTGAAAAATCATGCCGATTGAGCGGCGCTTTTCTTGCAGCTTCCCTTCATCCAGCCTAGTCAAATCGACGCCGTCCACAATAACTTCCCCTGAAGTTGGGCGCTCCAGCAAATTGATGCACCGGATCAACGTACTTTTCCCTGCACCAGAGTGTCCGATAATCCCGTATATTTCTCCTTGCTCTATGGAAAGGTCGATCCCCGTTAATGCTGGGATGGTTTTACCTTGTACTTGATAGCTTTTATGCAAATGACGCAGTTGGATCAACGCATCCACCTCCCGACCACAATCTTGATAAAATATGAAAACCCCTTTTTCAATAAACGAAAAAGGGGCTGCAACGCAATGTATACGTTCGCATCCACCCTTCTCATCTACACAAGATCCAAACAATCCTGTAGGAATTGGCACCGCGACGTTCATTCGAAAATGAACCGGCTGCCGGGCTTCATAGGGCCTGTCCCTCCGCCTCTCTTGATAAGAAAGATATCTACGTATATTATGTTCGTTTTTTCTATTTCATGATGATACAAAACGGATTATATCCTTTTTGAAAATATCACGTCAATAGTAATAGCAGGAAAAGTTTTTTAATCCATGACGCCGTTGCGGATGATTGTCGACTTTACGTGAAAGCGAAACCTTGCTTCCTTGAACATTTTTCTCCACTCGGCCTGCGTCATGTTTGCCATCCCTCTTCTATTTGCACGATACACCATCCCGAATCCAGCGGGATCGACATCGAGGCCCTGCAATTTACTGACTACTTTCTGCAATTCTTTTTCGATCTCTTTTTCCAGTGCATTCTCCATGATTTTCATCAGCTTTGCATTCTCTAGCTTCAGCGGAAGGGTTAATTCCAAAATTCTCGCATGTAATCGGATATGAATATCAAAGACCGGGGGGGACACTTGGGTCAGATCAATTTGAGATTTGCTGGAAATGGTGTCAAAGACAAGCTGCACACGATCTTTTTTACTTCCGCGGCTCTTTGGCTCCTCCCCAAAAATATGAGCAGGAACAGAAGTATCGTAGCTGCCAATGCTGAATTTTCCATGCATGAGCTTGATTAAAAAGGCTTCCTTTGGTGTGATCCACCCTACATAACGCTCCCCTTGAAATAATGCGATACCCTTGATTTGCAGCTCATTTCCCTTTCTTGCAATGTACGGCATGATCGGGTCGATTCCTTTGTCATAATAGGCCCGAAAAAACTCATGCATGGTGGAAGACGGAATTTTTTCCCCTTCAATATTTTGCTCAATCATACGGTATAAATAGATTCCGATATTCCCTTCTTCAGAATAGGGATACGTTAACATATCATATGTTTCGCCTTCAAACAGGCAAAGATAAACCCTGCTGGAAATAGAGGAATCCCGATACAGCGTGTCAACGATACTGCCAAGCCCGCGTTTTGCCAAGTTTTCACTGTAGAGGGCGACACGAATCTGCCCACCCAATACTCTTTTATCTGATTGTAGATTAACCCGATCCCGGATTGATTTGCTGGTCTCCCCCGTTGCTGAGAAAATCTGTATCTTTTTTTTGGCCTCTGGATTAATGGAGGGCATGATTGCAGTCCCACGAATGTTTCCATCCTTTAACAAGTCATAACCGACAGCTGTGGCAAGTCCAGTTTCATCAAAAATCTGCCGATCTCCACAGCCTGTGACTATCATGACGCCAGAACACCACAACGCCAAAAACCGTTTGATAAAGGGCATCCTCTTTTTCCGCTCATCAAGCATCAGGCACTCTCTCCTTTGCTCTTCGATTTTGCCCGTTGCGTTCGCTGCTTCAGCAAGACCATAACGTACAAAAAATAGGGGTACAAGTACACAACCCATATGCTAATTTTCCCATGCATAGTATAAAGCCAATTCATCTGCTGTCTGGAAAGCATCGTCAAGGAAGCAAGATAAATCACCGATAAAATCCAATACAATGAACTTCGCAAGTTGAAGCAAAACAAACGCTTGAGTCCTCGCGCCGAGCACCACAAATACAGCATGATATTCGGCAAAATGACGATAAGCCACAGCGAGATAACGACCAGCTCAAATCTTTCCAGAATGGGCAGGTACACCATCTTTTGCAGATTGAGTGTCGCCCAGATCGTCCTCATGAGCTGACCTTGGCTAAAAAAGACCAAGGTCACGATCATGACCAATAAATAGATAAGATAAGTCACCAGCACCGCCAACTGTGCACTTTTATTTACCCTGTCCTTATTCTGTACATAGGGATAGACGACATAGAGAACCTCAAAACCGACACTGGTCAATGACATGGCCATCATTCCTCTGAAAAGGTTCTCAAAGCTGGTATCCATAATCGGAAACAAATATTCCCATCGTGCGAATTCCAAAGGGAAATATAAATCAAAGACTAGCCATGCCGTTGCTATAATGGAAAAAAACGTATAGCCAGCTATGACTCTTATCCCTCCCACGATGGTGTAGAACGCAAGAAAAAGGATGATTCCAGCTAAAATCCACGTAGGTAAATTCGGGAACACCCAGGTTTGGACAACTTCGATGTAGCTGCGAAGAATGATTCCAGCTGTCAATATGAAATAGATTATAAATATGATGCTTACAGCAGTTCCTAGCCACCTTCCAAACACATCATCTTGAATGCCGTAAATATCAGCCGAAGGGTATTTTTGCATGGTCTTGATAATGATCCACAATGTTAGATGCGTAACCAAGCCTGCAAGTATGACCGAAATCCAAGCATCATGCCCTGCTTCCTTCGCAATGATTCGTTGAAAGCCCAAGATGCCCATTCCAAGTTGAGTACCATGCACCAGCAACCCTGCAAGATATTCTGATATTGTATTGCCCTTGCTTACATCGATGTTAATGTTCATAGCAGCCTCGCTTACTCGTCAATGTCTTTCTTCTCTTTGGCTTTTCCCCTGTCAAAACGAAGTACTCGTTTTGGTGTAAAAAACTTGAGGCGTTCGGAAAGAGAGGATAATGGAGCGCGAATAAAGCCATCTTTCCAATCGGAATAGCGCACGGGGTAAATGGGGTACATGTAAGGACGCCCCAAGCTCGTCTGTCGGAGCAAATGGCTGGCTAGGAAGCTGAATCCGACCACAATGCCCAATGCCCCCAGCATGCCCGCCAGCAAAATCATTGGAAAACGAATAACCCGGATCGTAGAACCGATCATATAGCTAGGTGCGATAAAGGAAGACAAAGCCCCGAGGGCAACGATAATAATCAGGATATTACTGGTGAATCCGGCCTGAACAATGGCCTGTCCGATCACAATACCGCCAACGATACCAATCGTCTGACCGACTTTGGTCGGCAGCCTCGCTCCTGCTTCCCGCAAAAGCTCAATAATCAATTCCATCAAAATAGCCTCCCACAGTGGTGGAAACGGTACTCGGGAGCGTGATTGCGCAAGGGAAAGCAAAAGGTCTGCCGGAATCATCTCGTAATGATAGGTCAGCGCAGCCACGTAGATCGGGGTCAGGATCAGGGACAAGATCATGGCAAAGATTCGCATGAGTCTGTTGAAAGTAGCAAGGCTCCAGCGCAAATAATAGTCATCTGGCGACTGAAAAAATTGCAGTAAGGTGGTGGGACCGAGTAAAGCGAACGGGCTCCCCTCCACGAGTATGGCAATCTGTCCTTGTCGCAATCCGTGTACGACCCGGTCTGGACGCTCTGTTTGCTGAAGCGTAGGAAATAATGATTTCTCATTGTCTGCGATATGCTGCGCCAGTATGGTAGAATCCAGACTGCTGTCTAACTCCAGATCACAAATCCGCTGACGTACCGTATTCACATTTTCCTCATCTGCCGTCCCGCTCAAATATAAAATCGACACATCCATCGGTATGCTTATTCCCACGCTTAATTGTTCATGGAACAATTTTGGTGTAGACATATATTTTCGAATGATGCAGATGTTCACATTCAGTTCTTCTACAAAGGCGATCTGCGGGCCGAGTACAACCGTTTCGATTTCGGGTGCTTGAATACTTCTGCCAGCAGTACCATCGCTGGGAAACGACAAGCAGTAGGGCGATTCCGCAACTTGAATGACAATATGACCTCGGAGTAAACGCTCAATGGCTTCCCCTTCATTGAAAACACGATTGCTGCTGGAAGCACCTAAATGCCTGGCGACTTCCTCAATCCCACTTTCCTCCAAACAAAGATCACGCAGCTTCGGGATAAGCTCGCTGTAGACAACCTTGCCATCTGCCATAGAAGATAAATAGAAAAGTCGCACGCGGCCTTCTGGCTCATCGATATGTTCCGTAATCAGGTCACTGGTATGTTCAAACCAATTGCGTGCACTTTCCCGATCCATCGACATCTTCACCTCAGAACTTAGAAAATCATGGTTAGTCTTTCCCAAAACACAAAAAAACAGCACGCTTAGTTTTGCGTGCTGCTTTTCTTTTCTCCCACGGGTTGATCTGTTGCTTCTGTAGGAGGTGCAATTTTTTCTTGGATAAACGACTGAACCTGATCGACATCCGGAACCAGAACAGAACCTGCGCGGTGCGATTCGCGGAACATCCCCATTGGCGGCAATTGATAGTTACCCGGCTCTAACGTATTCAATTTTAATCCGAGTGCAGACAGCTTCAGCATGTCCACCGAGCTAATATTGGTTTGAACATACGGTGTTACTTCCTTCAATATGGTAGGAAGCTGCATCAGCGTCGTACCATTTTTCATCTGATCCACGACTGCCGTCATTAGTTTCCGCTGACGCTCCGTCCGTGTATAATCGGAGGTCGCATCATGGCGGAAACGAACATATTGCAAGGCTTTGTCTCCATCCAGCTTTTGCAGACCTTTTTTCAGATTAATATCGTAAGCGCCTTTGTCAGTCGGGTCATGATAATACATGTTTTTTTCGACATCGATCTCGACTCCGCCCACTGCATCAATCAGAGCCTTGAAGCCTTCAAAGTCAGTAATCACATAACGATCTACCGGAAGTCCAGTGAACTGACTAACCGTTTCCATTGCCAGTTCAGGTCCACCCTCTACAATCGCAGAGTTGATCCGGGAGCTGCCTCTACCGGGAATATCTACATACGTATCACGCAGGATTGAAAACATGTCATAACGTTTCCCCGTAGGATCAATGCTGACCAGCATCATGGAGTCAGAACGAGGAAGCCCGTTATTTTTCATTCCTCTGCGGTCTACTCCCATCAGCAGGATATTAACCCGTTCCTTGCCATCCCACTCTGGTATTTCTGCTGCTTTGGTGGAATTCCCACCACTAGGCGGTGCGATATTGGGCTCTTGAATATTTTGAGCAAATTGATAAAAAGAGTATCCGTAATATCCAGCTGTCGTAGCCATCACGACAAGCAAAAGAAGCAACACTCGTTTCCATATTTTCATAAAGTCCACCTTTATTCTCTCTATCCTCAGTTGATGTCATCTCTCCACTTTGTTTAGTATACTCGAATTTGCGGAAAGTGGAGCAGCCTTTATTTGGGTACCTGTGACATTGTAAACATTTTAATTTACAAAGTTTAGAATATTCGTTATACTAATCTTATCCTTAATGATAAGGGGTGCATTCGCGTGATATCACCTTCAGCTTTCCTCAATCGCTATCCCCGTGAGGCCATTTTCTTCCTTATCGCCAGCTTTATTAACTCCTCCGGGAGTGCTTTTATGTGGCCACTTACTACCTTATACGTACATACCATTTTGCAACGCTCGATGACAGAAGCTGGATTCGTCCTGATGATCCAATCTCTGGCCGGAATCTTCGGCCAATTCATCGGCGGTTCGTTGTTTCATCGACTAGGTGCCAAGCGTCTCATTGTCGGTGCATTGATTTTTCAAGGACTTATTCAATTTTCCATTCCTTTCGTTCAGAGCTGGCCTGTCTACCTGATTCTCATGATGGGGCTTGGCTTTACATTCAACCTGTCATTCCCGGCAATTCAGGCATTTATCGGTTTTCGCTGGAAAGAACAGCGCCGAGAATTGTTTAACATCGTCTACGTCGGTAATAATTTGGGGATGGCAATCGGAACCGCATTGGCAGGCGTCATTGCCTCTTTATCCTTCCAGCTTACTTTTTGGTTCAACAGCACGAGCACCTTATTGTTTGCCTTGTTCTTCTTCCTTTTTATGAAGAACATATCTCATCAGGATCTGGTCGGAGAGCAACAGGAGGAACAGCAAAAACACCGCGAGAAAAACAGCTTTACCCTGCTATTGCGTTACCAATTATACTTGTTTATGGCATTAGGCGCAGCATTCATTTTCTTTTCCAACACGGTTTGGAACACAGGTGTAGCTCCTTACATTACAGAGCAGGGTATGCCACTGTCATCATATAGCTGGCTGTGGACGGTTAACGGTATTATCATTTTTGCTGGCCAGCCCATCACATCCTGGATCAAACGGCTGTTGAATCAGAGCTTGTCAGCCCAACTCGTCGTTAGTGC
Source organism: Brevibacillus sp. MS2.2 (assembly GCF_013284345.1). Taxonomy (NCBI): domain Bacteria; kingdom Bacillati; phylum Bacillota; class Bacilli; order Caryophanales; family Paenibacillaceae; genus Brevibacillus; species Brevibacillus sp. MS2.2. The sequence continues at coordinate 111,559 of NZ_JABSUZ010000011.1, read as the reverse complement.
CATCGCGTATGCTGTCGGTTTTGGGTGTATGCTTGTCTACCACGGTAGTTATTACGCATTTGTTGTCGGAATGGTTATCACTACATTTGGTGAAATGCTTATCTCGCCGACTATTCCTACTTTTATATCGGAAAAAACCGGAGAGAATGCACCATTTTATTTAGGGGTCGTAGGGGCGATTACAACGGGCGGAAGGCTGTTGGGGCCTTTGGCTATGGGGTTCATGTATGACCATGGTGGAATTAATCCAACCCTGTTCCTGGCAACGCTTGTCTCTGCGGGTTCGGTCCTCCTCTGTCTGTTACATGCTTATTTTCATCGGGAAAAACGAACTGATGTTGAAGCTAAATACTGATTTCAACTGCAAAGAAGCCGCCCGATCCTTTTACAGGACCGAGCGGCTTGTTCATTACACTACTTCTTTTCTTCCTTGATTGGCACTTCCCAATCGACTTTGTTCTCTTTGATTACATGATCGAGGACAACTGATATTTCCTTTACATCTTTTTTCTCAAAGCGCACATCTAGCTTCCCTTCGAGTTTTATCGTACCATCTGGGTTTTCTTTTTTGTTGACCCTTAACCATACTAGTTCGGCATCATTCCCGTTTTCGTCCTTCACCGTCCATCGCTCTGGAAGTCCCACAATATCTTTGGCCAGAATGGCTTCCAATGGAATATTGAATGAGGTATACTCCTCATCTTCTTCCATTTTGATCGATTGAAACGTGATTTGGTTCCCAGCTACATCCACTTTTTTCGGATTTTTCTCCAGTTCAGCAAGAGATAGCTTGGTTTGAGAAGAGACCTTCTCTCCTGTATAAACAGCATCGAGCTTCATTGTCAAGTTTTTTGCAGGGTCTAGCGGCATGTACGTATGGACAAAACTCGTACTTGGCTGCCACTTCTCTGTGAAGTTAACCGAAGCGCCATGGCTCATGCCTAAGATACTGAGATTGTGATCCCTTTCATCGGGTTCAATCATATCATCCCATTTGCCCACTACAGTACCCTTTTCATCGACAAGCTCGTAACGAAAACCCTCCACTACTTTCTCATTCGGATTGCTGTTTGAGAACTCTAGCTGCGTAGCAGTGGGAGCAAAGCGCGCTTCTTTTAGCTCTACTGTTGCCCCTGTTGGAGTTTCTAACTCCTTGTTCAATGCTACTGTTTTCATGGCTGCTTTTGCTGGTCGCATATCAATCGGAATATCGAAATTCCACGTGCCTTTCGTATCTGTCAGGCGCTTCACACGCATTTCCAAAATCAATTCGTCCGGCATTGGATTCGCTTCATCAAAGAATCCGCTCAGTTGTCCTCCGTAGGCGAAGTTTTCACCGTTCGGCACCGGTGGCCAAGGGAGCGTTTCCCTCTGATTATCATCTAATCGCATGATCACCTTGCCATTTTTATCTTTAAGTCGAACTTCCCTGAAATCTTTTACATTGTCGCTTGATATGATCGTGAACTGATCCTTCCAGAACGACTGAATCTTTTTGCCGGACGAGTCCGTCACTGAGCCAAGAACCATAATACGCAACGGATCTGCTACAACCGCACTGATTGCCATGGTTAGTCCTTGGTCTGTCACCTTCATGTCGAGCGGCTGTACAAAGCCGTATTCTGCTGCTTTCTTCACGCCGATGTCCGTCTGCTTTTTATCAAACAGGTTGACTACTTGTTTCGCATTGTAAGGTCCTTTTGTTACTGTTACCTCGCTCGGATTGATCGACGCATAAATTCCACTCATATAATTCGCAAATGTAGGCGAAACAGCTGTTCCAAACGTAACAACCATAGCCAATCCCGCAACTGCAATCGTCGTTTTCTTCACAATATCCACACTCCGTTTTTTCCAATTCATTTGAACTTGTTGTTTTTGTATTGGTTTGAGTTTGAGTACGTTCATCGGGTAGGCGGGGAGCTTGTCCATGACATTTTGAATGGTTGCTTCCGTCTGCCAGACATCTTCGCCTTCATCATCGGATGTATCCAACTCATCCAAATATTGCTCAAACTTGCTCTGGCACCAACTGCATGTATCCAGATGTCGTTGTACTTCTTGTTTCATTCGCAAAGGAAGCGTGTCTTCCAAATACGCATTCAGCATGAATGTATCCAAGCATGTCATAGGTGGAGGTCCCCTCCTTTACCCGAATTCGTAATAGCATTTCTGAGCTTGGCCTTGCCTCTGGAAAGACGTGTTCGCACCGTACTGATGGGAACATCCAGCTCCTCGCTAATTTCTTCATAGCTCAAAAATTGGAGATAACGCAGTTCCAGGACGACACGGTATTTAGACTCCAGGGTCATCATTCGATTTTGTAAAAAGACCTTCTGCTCTTTCGCAAGGTATTCGAGCTCAGGTGTATGACTGGTAGCCAGTTCAATCTCTGCTTCTGTAACCGTAATCGATCGTTTCCGGTTTCGTAGTTCATCAAAGCAATAATTGGCGGCAATCCTGTAGAGCCAGGCACCGAATTCGTAGCTTTTGCTGTAGTCACCCAAGTGGTAATACACCTTGATAAAGATCTCCTGAGCCATGTCCTGCTCAAGATGCGGCTGCCCGATCATCTTGCGAATGAGCAATCTGACCCTTTTGTTATATTTTTGTATGATCTGAGAATACGCCTCTTTGTTCCCTTGGAGGACCTCCTCAATGATCAGCCTGTCGTCCTGCATCTGTCTTCCTCCCCATATCAAAACCTGTATCGAGGGCTACAGGTCCAAAAAGGTACGCTGCGCAGCTATCACCTTTTTGCTTGTACACCTTAATACGACGGAAAATGGTGGAAAAAGATCGCAACTTTTTTGAAAAATATTATGTTAGTGAAATAGTCGAACGAAAATGTGGAGGTTTTGATTACCTGAGAGTTATTTGTGGCAGTCGGGTAGCCTAAATAGCAATCGAGAAGAAATCAATGTAGATAGGCATATGCTATCATAGGTATGTCTTACGTAAATATCACAACTGGGAAATGAAGAAGAGAATGAAAGAAAGAGAGGGTAAACATTAGTGATGGAAGCAAATGATCATGTAACGCCAAATCCACATTGGAAAAAGAACATTATTCTCTTTCTAAGCAGTCAGGCGATTTCACTTTTTGGATCATCTTTAGTTCAATATGCGATGATGTGGTATATAACGCTGAATACGCAATCCGGTATCATGATGACGCTATATATCATTTGCGGTTTCGTCCCTACTTTTCTTTTATCCCCCGTTGCGGGTGTCTGGGCTGACCGCTACAATCGCAAACTGTTGATCATTTATGCAGATGCAATGATTGCCTTTGCAACGCTTATCCTCGCAGTCGTCTTTTTAATGGGATACAATGCGACCTGGCTGCTCTTTCTCATGGCTGCTATTCGTGCAGTCGGAGCCGGTATTCAAACCCCTGCTGTCGGAGCTATTTTGCCGCAAATCGTACCAAGTGACCAACTAACGAGAATGAATGGCATAAACGGAAGCTTGCAGGCTGTTATTATGTTCGTATCCCCGATAGTGAGTGCTGCATTACTCACATTATCTACCATTGAAATGATTTTCTTTATCGATGTCATTACCGCCATGCTTGCCATTGGTACGTTGCTCATTTTCCTCAAGATTCCTTTACACGAAAAGGCTTCCGAAATACAAAAAACGAGCTACTTCAGCGATTTTAAAGAAGGATTACTCTACATTAAAAACAATGATTTTCTGAAGAAATTCTTTCTATTCTTTGCCTTCTTCTTTATTCTGATGGCGCCTGCCGCATTTTTGACCCCACTGCAAGTTACACGAAGCTTTGGCGACGAGGTTTGGCGGTTAACGGCAATTGAAATTGCTTTTTCAGTCGGAATGATGGCTGGCGGCGGAATTATTGCCTCCTGGGGAGGCTTTACAAACAGAGTGCACACCATGACATTCGCGAGCTTTGTCATGGGCGCCTGCACAATAGCCCTTGGTATCATTCCGAACTTTTGGATTTATCTAGTCTTCATGGCGCTATTTGGCGTAGCTATGCCCATTTTCAATACCCCGACAATGGTCTTGGTTCAGGAGAAAGTGGATGAGAACTATTTGGGAAGAATTTTCGGTGTGTTCGGCATGATTTCCACTTCGATGATGCCTATAGGTATGCTTATTTTTGGACCAATCGCAGATGTTGTTAAAATTGAGTGGCTACTGGTTGCAACGGGGCTATTCATTTTAATACTGGCTATGTTGTTAAGGAAAAACAAAGTTTTAATACAGGCTGGAAACCCTACATTGAAAGAGTCTCCATGAATAAAGTCTCCCATCGACGGGAGATTTTTTCATACCAAAAAAGCTGCCGAGGGATTCGCGGCAGCATGGTAAATCATTGATAAAGATATTCAGTTGTTTCTCACTGGTGGGCAGGTAAGCGACTTTCCGTTGTCTTGCGGACCAAATCCCATGATGTACGGTACCGCTACACGGCTCCACTCTACCGGATTCGGTGCCGTGTCCACCTCTTCTGGCGAGCATGAATGGAGCATGGAAGTATCGATACTCCCTCCTGGATCAAGCGCCACTGCTGCCATTCCCTCAGGCAATTCGGCTGCCAATGATTGCGTCAATCCTTCGATGGCGAACTTCGATGCGCAGTACGGGGATAAAAACGCTTCCCCGTGTCTTCCCCAGTACGAACTGATATTTACGACGACTCCGCCATTTGCGCGCTGAACCATAAACGGTAAAAAGGCGCGAATTACATAGAAAACACCATTCACATTGATGTCCATCACTCTCGAAAACTCGCTTGCCGCAAGCCCAATGACTGGACTGTTCCGATTTATAATGGAGGCATTGTTAATCAACAAGTCGGGAACGCCCACCTTGGCTTTTACTTCTTCTGCCCACTGTTCCACCTGCTCCATTACCGATACGTCCACGACAGAAAAATGATGCTGCTCTCCGAATTGCTGACGCAGTCCTTGCACTTCTTTTTCCGAACGACCGCAGCCTGCAACCGCCCAGCCTGCTTCGTGAAAACGCTCGACCATCGCCCTACCCAAACCACGTGTCACACCTGTAATCACTACCAGCTTGCTCATTCTCTCTCCCTCTCCATTATTATACTTATTAAACATTTTAGTATAATAAAAGAAGGGAATCAATCCCAATACATTTTACTTAGGGCTGTAGTGTTGGGAGGAAACAGGAGAAAACGCTCAGCTTCTAGGGCCACCCCCTAGAGGATTGACTGCACGACTCCATGCAAAAAGCGAAACCGCGGCCAAAGTGGTCTCTTCAGGATGCATTTCAGAGGTGGCCGCTTAAAGGCGTGTTTCGCTTTTTGCATTGCGTCTCGGTTGGTGATCGGTTTTTAAATGCCTGAAAAGAATGTAAAGATGCCATCAGTAACGACAGAGAAGAATATTTTCAGGCGTAGCGGCTACCACTTTTGCGTTTCCCCGCGAATCCCTTCGGAGCGGACAGTCTTTACCCTCAGATGGACGGAGCCTGGAGCCTAGACTGGAAATATTCTTCTCTTCACTACAGCCCCATTTCAAACGATTACTAACACCAAGTCTGTCAAAAAAGACGCCCGTTGCCGAGCGCCTCGTGATGTTTCGTACTTTCTTATTTGTAAGTGTCGTAAGCGTTGGTCAACAGGCCAGCGATTGTTGCCAATTCGTTGTTCTCGATCTGATGACGCTCGATCATGGTCATGATTTTGCCATCTTTCATGATCGCGAAGGATGGGGAAGACGGAGCATAGCCTTCGAAATACTCACGAGCTTTTGCTGTCGCTTCCTTGTCTTGACCTGCGAATACAGTGAAGATGTTATCCGGCTTTGTAGCGTGATTCAAGGAATGTACAACTGCTGGACGAGCGAGTCCTGCTGCGCAGCCACAAACCGAGTTCACGACAACAAGTGTCAGGCCTTTTGCATTTGGCAGTGCTTGCTCTACTTCTTCAGCAGTGCGAAGCTCTTGAAAACCGTTGCGAGTCAACTCATCGCGCATCGGTTGAATTACTTGGCTCATATATGCTTCATAAGACATCATTGGGCAACCTCTCCTTTGTATCACGTGTTCAACTTACTTATATTATACCCCGACTGCGCCTTCCCGAGAAAGCAGGAGCTACACTTCCATCAAAATGGTAAGAATCATTGGGTTGCGGCCTGTCTTTTCGTAAATGAACGGCTTGATCACTTCATTAATCTGTGACTTCAGCTCAGACCATTCCTTGATTTTCTTATCCAACGCTTCTTGCAGACGCCCACGAACGAGCTGTGTCGCTTCCTGAATCAAGGATTCCGAACCGCGTACGTATACGAAGCCGCGGCTCACGATATCTGGGCCCGTCAAAATTTTGAAGTTTTTCATATCCAGGCTGACAACCACGACCATCAAGCCATCCTCTGCCAAATGCTTGCGATCTCGCAGAACGATATTGCCGACGTCGCCGATACCACTGCCATCAATGAGGACAATCCCTGCTTGTACTTTGCTGAGCCACGCTTTTTCGCGGTTGCAGTTCAGCACTTCGCCGTTGTCCATAATAAAGATGTTGCTCTCCTCGATCCCAACCTGTTGGGCCAGCTTGGAGTGAGTCTTGAGCATCCGGTATTCCCCGTGGATCGGGATGAAATATTTCGGACGAATGAAGTTGAGCATGAGCTTCAACTCTTCGCTACTGCCATGACCCGATGCGTGAATATCAAATTCATGACTCAATACTACGTTGGCACCTGCACGGTACAGCTTGTCTATCGTGCGGCTTACGTTGATCGTATTTCCTGGAATCGGAGATGCAGAAATGATCACTGTATCTTCCGGATAAATGGACACAGTGCGATGCGAACCGGATGCAATTCGGGTCAACGCTGCCATCGGCTCACCTTGACTGCCTGTGCAAATAATCAGCACTTGGTTGTCTGCGTAGTTGTCGATGTGCTTAATATCAATCAGCATGCCCTCTGGCATCTGAATGTAGCCCAACTCTTGGCCAATCAAGAAAACCTTTTCCATACTGCGGCCAATAACCGCCACTTTGCGATTGCACTGCTCAGCAGCATCTACCACCTGTTGCAAGCGATGTACGTTGGAAGCAAAGGTAGCCAGAATGATGCGTCCACGTGCTTTGCGTACCACATCGAGAATCCCTTCTCCTACCGATCTCTCTGACATCGTAAATCCAGGACGCTCACTGTTCGTACTATCGGACAAAAGCGCCAAAACGTCACCGCTCGCACCAAAGCGTGCAATTTTTCCGTACTCCGTTGTTTGTCCGACTGGTGTCATGTCAAACTTGAAGTCACCTGTGTGAATGACCATTCCCTCTGGTGTATGAAGCACAATTCCCAAAGAATCTGGAATACTGTGGTTCGTCCGGAAAAATGTCGCCTTCAGCTTCGCAAAAGGAATTTCCGTATCTTCCGAAATCGGAATCAGCTTCACTTCGTTCTGCAAACGGTGCTCTTCCAGCTTCGCCTTGACCAAGCCCAGGGTCAGACGACCACCGTAAATCGGCACCTTGATTTGTCGTAAAATATAAGGAATCGCACCAATGTGATCCTCATGTCCGTGCGTTAATAATAGTGCTTTGATCTTGTGCTGGTTGTCCACTAAATAGGAAACATCCGGGATAACCAGATCAATACCGAACATTTCATTCTCGGGGAATTTCACCCCGCAGTCAATGATGATGATTTCGTCCTCATACTCGACGCAGTACATATTTTTTCCGATCTCGCCGAGGCCGCCCATCGCGAAAATCTTAACGTCGCTCAAACTCTTTCCTCCTAACATCGTCGTGCATGATTATGGGAATCCGAACCAAGCATGCCATTCTTATTATATCACAACGTAAGACGTTCGTTTCACCCAGTCTTGTCTATTCCACACATTCATCTTCGGTCAATAATTGAATACTGATACTCCAAATCGGCAACTCGTTCATCGGTAACGACACTGGCTCTCGCCCAGAAGTCGTGCTTTGCATAAGAATCGCCCGTCCATACCTCCGTAATTTCTCCTGAAGAGAGTTTTAGTGGTACGGCTTCGACTTCTTTTAATACGGTGCCGCTTTTGTTTTGTACTCGCAGTTTCAAATCAATCTCCAACGGCTGATCTGATTGATTCCGTACCAGGATCAGACTTGTATACGGATACCCGGCACAATTTTTGGTACAGTCTTGTCTGCTGTATACGAGGGCGAGATCAATAGGCTTCTCGTTGTCCATCTTTGCCTCTTTCCACCGGTCTTTTGCTTTTTGTACGACGGTGACGTACTCCGCTTTTTTCAAAAAGGGGCCCATCCCTAAAAAGGCAGCAGCAAAAAAGCTAAACATACCAAAGGCTGTGCATAAAAAAACGAGGTTCATTTTCCAAAACTGTTTTCTCATCGTGATCAAAAAGACAATATACATCAGGATACAAACAAACACCAACAGGATACAAAAGTATAAAAATAACTCCAAGTCGGACTCCGTGGGTAACACCGGAATACCATACTTCATTTGCCAATGTACATTCGCGGCGAAGCAGCCTCCGTAAATCAATACGGCTGAAGCAATCGTGAGTCCCCATTTTTTCCAAAAAGGAGGCTTTTGGAAAATGGCGGCAAGAACCCCCACCAAAACAGGAACGCCAAATAAGGGGATGAGCAAGTAATGCATCGAAAACCTCCCGCACTTCATTGTCATTATTTTCTACGAATGATATTCCGAAAAGTCTTCAAAATACATGGAAAACCATTTCAAAAAGGAGAGGGATCAGCAAGTGCAAACCGCTCGTCGCTTATTTCGCCATCGGAACATGATGCCCCTTCTCTCCACCTTACTTTTCCTGCTCCTCTTTCAGCCGTTCCCTGCCTATGCCCAGCCTCCCTATGCAAAATGGGGCAGGCTCGCGATGCAGGAAACGATGAAGCGATATCCAAACGCTCAAATTGTGGACTACCTGCATGTCGGACGAAAACCAAAAACGCCCACCACGTCGGAAGAGACGTTTAAGCTCTTGCTTCAAGAAGGCAATCGCAGGTGGGCGTTACTCATTCATATTGAATTCGTGAATCAGACAGAAGATGTCGTAAACATCTCCTATGAGGAGACTCACTAGTCAGCGAGCTGTTCCATCTCTTTCATCATGACTTCCATATCCATGTCGGCTGCCATCCCGTACGCGCGGCGCATGTTTCCATCTCCATCAACAAGGAACATGCGAGCCGTATGAGCATAAGATCCATCTGGCTGCTTCATGACCATCAGACCAAAGTCCTTCGTCACTTTTTCTACAGCCTGAGCGTCCCCGCGCAGGAACTTCCAGCCACTCTGATCTGCCTTGAACTTGGCTGCATACTCCTGCAAGACTTCCGGCGTATCATTATCAGGGTCAAAGGAGATAGAGATAAATTCTACTTTGTCTCCGAACAGTCCCTTTTCCTTCAACTGATCTTGCAGCTTGGCCATGTTGTACGTAGTCGCCGGACAAATATCCGGGCACTTGGTAAACATAAACTCCACCAGCCGTACCTTGCCAGCACTTTGATTAAACGTATAGGTTGTTCCGTCACTGTTGTCCAAGGTGAAGTCCGCGATGGGCTTCAACACTTCGATCTTCTCTTCTGTCATGTACTTATAACCAAATACTCCGACGATAGCCAAAAGGATAATACCAGCTAACACAGGAAACCAATGTTTTTTTATCGCAGATTCCTGCTGCAATTGTGTTCCTTCACTCACGGGTTGCTTCCTCCCTGCTTGTCCCATGCGAGATGCCTCCTGTTTACACACGGGAGGCATTCACACTGTTTCTATCTCTTCTTACTGTTCCACTTCACCTGGCCATGCGAGCATGCCGCCAACCATATTCGCCACGTCATATCCTTGTTCACTCAAATACGCTGTAGCATTATGGCTTCTGGCACCACTACGGCAAACCATCACAATCGGAATGTTCTTATCCAGCTCATCGATACGGTGCGGCAAAAAGCCGAGTGGGATCAGCTTTGCCTCTTTAATGTGACCTGCATTCCACTCATCGACTTCACGTACATCAATGACTTGCAGTTCCTCTTTGGCTTCCAGCTTTTCCAACAGCTCTTGTGGTGTCATTTCCTTTACTCCATGGCTCATCGCTATTTATCCTCCTATATGTACGATCAGATCAGTTGTAACCACCTCCATGATATCACACGCTTTTTTACTTTTCTAACGCGAAGAGCACTTGGCTTCACTATGCATCCATGCTCCCTATTTTCTACCATTATCTCCTATTTCACTGCGGCAGTAGCATCACGGGATGTGAACAGCTTGAGGCAAAAGCGTTACAAATTAATGGCATGAGTGAAAGCCTTCCATACACATATACACAAAAACCTCCCTGATAACTTACGATTATGCGTTGACAGCGAGGTTTTATTTTCATACAATTACGACAACAACTTTTCTCATCAAGAGCGGTGGAGGGACAGGCCCTACGAAACCCGGCAACCAGCAGACTAGCTGCATGGTGCTAATTCCTGCAGAATCCAGTGATTCTGAGAGATGAACACAAGCCCGTGCATGATCGGAGCCTTCTTCTTCTCAGGAGAATGCTCCGTTTTTTATTAGCCGATTTCCCATAGTAAAAGGAGAGATGGACATGTCCGATCAACAACAATGGAAGCCAGAAACACTTGCGGTCCACGGTGGGCAGGAGGTTGACCCTGTAACAGGCTCACGTGCTGTTCCGATCTATCAGACGACCTCCTATGTTTTCCGTGATACGGAGCATGCAGCCAATCTGTTTGGCTTAAAAGAGTTTGGGAACATCTATACACGTATCATGAATCCGACCCAGGATGTGTTTGAAAAGCGTGTTGCCCTGCTCGAAGGCGGAGTTGGTGCACTCGCGACTGCATCCGGGCAGGCTGCTATTACATTCGCCATCTTAAATATTGCGCATGCAGGAGACGAGATCGTCGCTTCCAGCAGCCTCTACGGCGGTACCTACAATCTGTTCGCCCACACTCTTCCCCGCCTCGGTATCAAGGTTCATTTTGCTGATCAATCCAATCCGGAAAATTTCCGTACCTATATCAATGAAAAGACAAAAGCCGTGTTTTGCGAGACGATTGGCAATCCGCGCATTGATGTCGCTGATATCGAGGCCATCGCCCATATTGCCCACGAAAATGGCGTACCTTTGATCGTGGACAACACCTTCGCGACTCCAATTTTATGCCGTCCTTTTGAGCACGGGGCCGATATTGTCGTGCACTCCACCACCAAATTCATCGGCGGACACGGAACAGCAATTGGCGGTATCATCATAGACTCTGGAAAATTCGACTGGAACAACGGAAAATTCCCAGGTCTGACTACACCTGACCCAAGCTACCATGGAGTTGTCTATACAGAGGCAGTCGGTCCACTCGCCTATATTATCAAGGCGCGCGTCCAGCTCCAGCGCGATATCGGAGCGGCAGTCGCCCCGATCAATTCCTTCTTGTTCCTGCAAGGATTAGAAACCCTGCATCTGCGCATCGAGCGACATAGCCAGAACGCCCTGGCAGTAGCCCAATTCCTCGCCAATCACTCTGCCGTAGAGTGGGTGAGTTATCCGGGGCTGGAGTCTGACTCCCAGCATGAATTGGCACAAAAATATTTGCCAAAAGGTGCTGGCGCGATCCTGACCTTTGGAATTCGTGGTGGCGTTGAGGCAGGAAAAACATTGATCGAATCAGTGAAGCTGTTCTCCCATCTCGCAAATGTCGGGGACTCCAAGTCACTCATCATTCATCCAGCTAGCACAACGCATCAGCAGATGACGGAAGAAGAGCAAGCAGCAGCCGGAGTGACTCCGGGACTTATTCGCCTCTCAGTCGGCACAGAATCGATCGACGATATCCTCTCTGATCTGGAGCAAGCACTGCAGCGTGCGTTTCAATTATCTACGGTAGGTTAACCATACTTTTAGAAGAAGGAAGAACCATGATCTCTTTGGATAGAGATTTGTGATTCTTCTTTTCTTTTTCTATTTTCATTCGAAAAATATTGAATTTCAAATTCGTTATTTATAAAATACATAATTATGTACAAATTTTGGAAGGATGATCACATGAAAATTTTGAACATTGGCAGTGAACGAACGACCTATCGGGTTGAGATCTCGTATTCTCCTTTATTCGAAGCTGCCTTGGGAATCGCTGCCGCTACCTACGATCAATTGCATCACACGATGGAACACCCTCCTGCCTACTGGCGTCAACTGTTGGACGAGCTATCACCCTCTGTACAGCAAGAGGTTGACTATGCGAGGGAACACAACACGTGGAAGACGCTTTTGCAACTGCTCGATCTTTGTCCTTTCGCTGATCTGGATTCATTTCTCTCGTACGTCAGAGAGCTCTCAACAGAACAGCTCCGATACGAGGCCCTCCCTTATCTAGGTGAAAATATGCAGGAAGCACGGCGGAAGGCTGCACAAGGAAGCACGGATGAATGCGCCGCTTTGCAGGAAGCGTGCCGCGCGCATCTCTTTTTTGAATCGTATATCGGACATATTACTTCCGTTGATGCAGAAGAGCTTCGGAGTCATATTCTCCGATTGATGGAAGGCTGGTATACCACGCATATCAAGCCACGTGAGGAAGAGATCGTTCGTATGCTAGAACGGGATTGGTCGCAAAAGCAAAGCAAGCTAGGAAAGCTCAATCCGGAAGCCTTGGTGGAGTATGCGACGGGATCGAGCTACCTCCCAGAACCTGCGGTGACACGCGTATTGCTGATTCCACAAGCGATTTATCGCCCGTGGACCGTACAGGCCGATGCTGTCGGGACGAAAATTTTTTATTACCCTGTTGCCGACGAAAATTTGCACGATGCTGTAGACCCTAATCAGCCACCCCCTTCACTGGTGCAAGCCTTAAAAGCACTCGGAGATGAGCACAGACTGCGCATGGTCAAAATGCTGGCGGAAAAGGACCTGAGCCTGCAAGAGATAACAGATCAACTCTCCATGGCAAAATCGACAGTGCACCATCACCTGTCCATGCTGCGGTCTGCTCATCTCGTTGAAACAGCAGGCTCCCGTTACAGACTCCGCCGTCATACCCTGGACAAGCTCCCCCTGATGTGGGATGAATTCCTAGACAGGAGCACCCCATGAGCCAAACCGCGGTCCAAGCCTCTGTCTGGCAGCAGCGTTCTTATCGTTGGATTCTTTTCGGTCAGCTCATTTCAGAACTCGGCGCCTCACTCGGTACCCTCGCCAATAGCTGGTTAATCTATCAGGCAACAGGCTCACAAGGTGCGGTCGGACAGATGTGGCTGCTGTATTTCTTGCCGTCGCTCGCTATTCAGTTGGTAGCCGGACCGTACATCGACCGATTCGACAAGAAGCGTGTCATGATTTTTTCTCAATGGATGCGAGCTGCTGCGTTTTGTTTGTCCTTTGCGGTCATTACTTCCGGGACAGAATCGCTCTGGCCACTGTATTTCACTGCCTTGATCAACGGTCTCGTTCAACCGCTGTATGTGCCAGCCAGCCAGTCGCTCCTCCCTGCTCTGGTCAAAAGAGAGCAGCTCCTCCAAGCCAATGCCTATTTGGATAGTGTCCTGCGAGTTGCCTTGATTACAGGTCCTCCTTTGGCTGGGATTCTCGTGGCGAATATCGGCGGTGAGTCCGTACTCGCATTGGTCGCGATCAGCTATGCACTCAGCGGTTTCTTTCTGGTTCTTTGTCCAATTGCCCCAGCCGATACCGCCAACAAGAAGCAATCGTGGTTCGTTATGTTTAAGGCTGGTCTTGCGATTTTTTGGCAGAAGCCCCTTTTGCTCTGGCTTGGCCTGTACTCGGCTCTCGTCCAATTTGCTGTCGGAGTCACACTCGTACTAAACCTGCCTTTTGTATCCGGCGAGCTGCAAGGCACCTCGTTTCATGTAGGCTTGTTTTTGGCTGGTTATCCGTTGGGCTATTTCTTCGGCTCCTTGCTCGTGCCACGCTTACATAGCAGCCTTGGACAGCCCCTGATTATGTTGGGATCGCTGGTATTAGGTGGCTTAAGCTTTGTTGCACTAGGCTTTACCCATGACCTCTGGCTTGCAATCACCATCGAACTACTGGCTGGTCTGTTTGCCCCTTTTTTCCAGGTACATAGCACAAGCCTGTATCAGCTTCACGTTCCTTCCGAGCTAATGGGGCGTGTATTGTCTGTCCGACTGCTCATTGTGCGTGCAACGATGCCCGTCGGTATTTGGCTTGGCGGACAGTTGAGCGATCAGGTAGGGATTCGCCCCCTTTACATCTCTGTCGGTGCCCTCATCGTGCTCTCCGCGCTGGCGGGAATATTATTTCGAAAATTTGTAACTAACAGGATATTCCATATATAATAAAAACCGTAAGACTCCTAAATTTTGAATGGGAAAAGGAGAATTTTCATGACTCATCCGACATTGGATAAGCTTCAGCATGCTATCAGCAGCGTCATCGTGGGCAAAGAAAGTCAGATCCGCCTATTGGTAACGGCCTTGCTCGCCCGTGGTCACGTATTGCTGGAGGATTTGCCCGGAATGGGAAAAACCGTGCTTGCCAAAACATTGGCGCAAGCGATTGGCGGCTCTTACAACCGCCTGCAATTTACTGCGGATCTACTGCCATCTGATGTCGTCGGTCTTCACGTATTCAATCAACGAACAAGTGAATTCGAACTACGCAAGGGACCTGTTTTTGCGGATGTCTTGCTCGCAGATGAAATAAACCGGGCCACTCCCAGGACTCAATCCGGTTTGCTGGAATGCATGGAGGAACGCCAGGTTACCATCGAAGGCGTCACCTTGCCACTCCCATCAACCATGCTGGTCATTGCCACCCAAAATCCGATTGAATCGGAAGGAACCTATCCGCTGCCAGAAGCACAGTTGGACCGCTTTCTTTTCAAGCTGTCTCTTGGCTACGGTACGCGAGAGGATGCCAAAGAAATTTTGCGGAGATTCCGCAGCAGCTCCCCATTAGAGGCCGTCGATCCGGTCATCACCGTCGAGCAAATTGCGGCTCTGCAACGCGAGGTCACGACCGTTCATGTCAGTCAACCGGTGGAAGACTATGTCATCGATCTGACGGAAGCGACTCGCCAGCATCGCTCGGTTGAGGTGGGCATCAGTCCGCGCGCCATGCTCGCCCTGTTGCGATCCGCCCAGGCTTACGCGTACGTTTCTGGTCGTACTTATGTCTTGCCGGATGATGTGAAAGTAGTGTTCCCAAGTCTGGCAGTTCACCGCATCCGCCTCTCTATGGAAGCAGAGCTGCATGTGACAGAGCAGGAAGTCGTGGAGCAAATCTTGACCAGCGTCCCCGCTCCCGTCGAAGAAAGCGTGTAGCGCTATGATCACCAAGCAAACCTTTCACATAATCGGTTTTGTCTTGCTACTCTTTGCGGTTTTTTCCGGTCACTGGTTTTTCTTTCTGTTTGGGGGCTTTTTCTTTTTTCTACCCGCTGCTCAAGACTGGTGGGTCAAATCCATGTCCAAATGGGTGTCACTCGAATGGTCCAGTGATCAAACGCGCGTCCTGTCAGGGACACCCGTGCACGTTACAGTTCGCTTGCACAATCGTTCGTGGCTGCCTTTGCCTGTTACCTGGCTTCGCTTCACACTGCCAGAGCATGTCTCGGTGGAAGGCGCAGACGAAGTGCGAATCCTCAATCATCGGACCAGCGTTCGCCTGCGGTTTGATCTGCCGATGCGACAAAGTGCTACACGCTCCTTAATTTTCATCCCGAACAAGCGAGGCACAGTCTGGCTGACGGATGTCCAATCCGAAACATTGCCGTTATTGGGCGAGGAGCCTACCGCTTTGACATTGTCGATTTCCTTTTCCTTGCTGGTCTATCCGTTGCCTTTTGCTCTTTCTCCCGTCGTGCTCGCTGAAACGGAACCGGACGGGAATCGGCTATCTCGTCAGCGCCAGCAGGACGATGTCACGTTTCAGCGTGGCGTTCGGTCGTACATGCCAGGCGACCGTTTCAAGCATATCCATTGGAAGGCGACCGCCAAAACAGGCTCACTGGAGACGCGTCTTTTCGAGTATACAGCCCATCCGAACTGGCGAATCGTCGGGCATATCCTGCCCTCCTATGAACCGATGATGCAAAAGTATAACGACACCTCCAATGAACGGACGATCTCGTGTCTTGCGGCTTTGGCTGGCCTGTGCAGGAGAAAATCGGTCGGATACGAGCTGTACCTCACTGTGAAACAACGAGGACGCGAACATTTTCATTTGCCTACAGGAAGTGGCAAGGCGCACCATCTGCACGTCATGACTCAACTGGCGCAAATCCATCATTTTGTGACAACGCCACTGGCGCCTGTTCTTCGCCGATTAGAGGGGGCACCTGGAAAGGAAGCCATTCTCATTGTGACACCACGAATGGACCCATCTGTACAAGCCTCGGCGGAGCGCCTTGTTCAACGCGGTCATCAGGTTGCGGTGCTGGATGTTTCTTCTGACCTTGTCACCATCCAGCGTTTTGAGCATGCTAGCTTGAAAAAAAGGAGCGTGATGATGGGATGACACTCTCCTTGATGGGGCGCTGGACGCTCGCATTTTGGCTAGAGGCCATGCTGACGGGCGTTTTCCTGATCTTGTTTGGGTATATGACAGCAGGCTTTGGTCAACTGCTCTCGTTTTGCCTAGTCGCAGCGCTCCTGCTCATGGCGGGGAGCTGGCTGTACCATAGTGGCGGCGGTCGCTTTATGCTCCATCTGTTGCTGTACCCCCTTGTGTTTGTCATAGGAATGGGCAGCTACTATCTCTACGATTCCTGGCTCATCGCGCTTATATTGGCTGCTGTTTATTTCTGGAGAGTACAAAGTGCTGCATCGGAAGGATATCGACATGACAGTCTGCAACGCAGATTTGTTCTGGCGCTGATGGCGGGTCTGATACAGCTCGTGTTAACAGTGCTTTACACCTCCATCGTTGACCCGGGTTCCTATTCGCTCGCATCTTCTTTTTCCATGCTCGTCCTCATTACTCTCAGCTATATTTTTGTGGCGATTGTGGCGTTCGTGCTGCGGGAAGGATCACTTTCTACGAGGCTGCCTGCCCGCATTAGCTTGCTACTCGGCAGTCAAGTGCTGGGCACTCGTTTTCTTTTGATCGCGGGTTATTTGGCTGTCGGTTCTATCGTACTTAGTCTCATCTATTGGATATGGAGTTGGATAAAAGGACCTGTCAGCGCTGGACTGTATACGCTCTTTGAGCCTGTGCTTATTTTCATTGTGGAATTGTTTGAACGGTTGTACGAGAGGGCAAACCAAAAACAGGCAAACATACAGGTTCTCATGGAAAGTGCGGGGCCAAGAGAAGATAATCCAGTGGTCCAGATACAGCTCGGAGAATCACTCTTTTCTGTTCTACAGCCCTACTTAATTATTGCCTTCATCCTTGCCTGTGTGATCCTGCTCGGCCGATACATATGGAAAAAGCGCTTCAAGGGGACGATTACGCTGGAAAAAGAAGTGGCGGCTGCACAAAATACCGTATTGACCACTGTTCCTCCCTCTTCCAGTGAAGAAAGCGTAGAAGATGGCTCTGCTAAATGGTTCAAACAGCCCGTTGGCCCAGAGGATGATCCAACCAGGTACGCCTACTATCAATTTCTCGTCCTCATGGAGAAGCAAGGAATGCCAATCGAGCTGCATGAGACACCCCAAGAGTTTTTCAATCGCCTGCGCGAACAGTCCTTGCTAGATGCAGCTCAGCTAGATGCAGTCGCTCGCATCACACGTTACTATCAGCAATATCGCTATCAGGAAAAGTCGCTTCCCGAAGCGGATTTGACAGCGATGCAGCAAGCTGTGCAGACGATCGGCTCTCGTTTCTCTGAGATGTAATACCGCTCCACAACCACGTGCTACCCGTTAGCCGTGGTTGTTTTCTTTTTCTCTTGACATCGAGTTGCCCCTCCGGCATAATTTCTTCAATTTTGCCCACTCTCAAATTGAATTCACCAAATGGTTAATTAAACAAGAAAGGAGGATGCTCCGTGCAAGATTTGCCTGACTGGCTGCGTAAGCATCTTCATGTCGCATACATACCCGGCCATGAGTTTTTCTTAAGTCTCCATGTACTTGCCAAGCCGGAGCATCACACCTCCCGCTTGCATTGGGCGGAGGAGTTGCTCACTGCTTTACCTGCCCCGTTCTTGAAAAAGCTTCACTATTTTAGCTCCATGTCCAATCAGTTTCTCGATGCCATGGACTTCTTAGCACCGTGGGAGGAGTGCTTTGAGCATTCGGTTGAGGCCGCATTGGAGCGTGTACAGGCGATGGATGCAGGCGAGTTTGCCCAGCTCATGATCGGTCCCGTCTATCATCCCAGACAACTTCATGCTTGGATGCAAGGACGTACAGACGAGATTTTTGATGAGCTGAAACCGGAGCATCGGGAGCTTTTGCGCCATCCGCTCTCGACCAAGCGCAGTTTTCTGGAGTTTTGCTACGACTACCTGCCTTTTTTCCAGACAGAAGAACGGCGGATTGAACCGTGGCTCGTCCGCGCCGTACATGAGGCACAAGAGCAGATCAAGCTTGATCCGATTCCGTTTTTGTCACAGATACACCCGCGCTTGAAGGTGCACGAAGACTTCTTGCAATTTCATAAAGCAAAAACGTACACATTTGGCTATTCGGAGCTAGCGCGTATCCATTTGCGTGTCTCTACTTTTATTGCGCCGCATTTGTTGCTCGGCATTTACGACGACCATATCTCTGTGTGCTTATCCGTAGACGTTCCCGGCACCAAAGCCACCTCGGTGATTCCCGCTGACTTCATCAGCAAAATGAAGGTGTTCAGTGACCCGACGCGGACAGCGATTCTCAAATCGTTATTGGCTCATCCTTACTGCACGCAGCAGTTGGCTGACCTGCACAACATTAGTGAGCCTGCCGTCAACAAGCACTTGAATCTGTTGGTAGAAACAGGCTTTATCTGGAGTGAACGACGGGGACGGTATGTGTTTTACCGCGCGATTGCATCAAGGCTGGAACAGCTCGCCGTCGATCTGCATGAGTTCATCGATATGCCTGTTCCCGGAGTTGTCTCTCCACCTGCTTCATCACATCCCCCAGAACGGAGGAAATAACGTGTTTCATGTCGCCAAAGCTACCTTTATCCGCAATACCCGCGTAATGATTCGTGCCTATCCGTGGTCGTTTGTCATCGGCCACATTTTTTCCGGGGTATATACGGTGCTGTTCGCCTTCTTCGCTTATCACTATGTATTTGCCGGGCAGTTGGACGAGAATTTCGCACATCTCACCGGCTCGTCCGATTACTTGTCGTACGCCATCCTCGGCGGAGCTTTTTATGCGTTTGCCGTCTCTACCTTGATGAATGTCAGCCGCTCACTCATTACAGAGCTGCGGGAAGGGACCTTGGAGGCGGTATTACTCACCCCTTCCTTGCGCAGGGGGTACTTTTTGGGGAATGTCGCTCAACAGCTCATGCGTACTTTGTTCGAATTTTCCGTGATTGTTCTTGTAGGGGCGTTGTTCGGACTCACGCTCTCTCATACGAACGTATGGAGCGCCGTCCTTGTCTGGATATTGTCTACAGGGGCTTTCTTTTGCCAGGCGCTCGTATTGGGCAGTCTCATGCTTTGGTTCCGCGATACGTACATCACACAAAACACGCTGTTTGCTGTGATGGCCTTTGTCAGTGGGGTGACGTTTCCGATTCCGTATTTGCCTGAATGGGTGCAACCACTCGGTCTTATCATGCCGCTCGCGCCTGCGCTGGATGCATTTCGGCAATGCGTGATTCAAGGAGCGCCGCTGCATGCTGTTTCCCCACAGCTTTTTCATATGGCAGCCTTGTCCCTCATCTATCTCGTCATTGGGGTGTGGGGCATACGTCGGATGGAAAAACGCGTCATGGAATCGATTTTTGGATAACGAACGAGGAGGTCAACAATCATGCTGATTGCAGAAAATGTACGGAAGGTATACCGGGTGAAGGAGAAAAAAGGCTGGTTTCGCCAGCAATGGACAGAGGTCGAGGCAGTTGCTGATCTGTCCTTTCGCATGGTACCCGGCAAAATCATTGGATTGTTAGGCATTAATGGCGCAGGAAAAACAACCACAATCAAGATGTGCTCCACACTGCTCACCCCGACCAGCGGCACGATCACGGTAGACGGATATGACGCGGTTAAGGACGATCGGTTCGTCAAGGCCAAGGTCAACATGATCGCAGGGGGCGAGCGCATGCTGTACTGGCGGCTGACAGGGCGGGAAAACCTGCAATATTTCGGCAGTCTGTACGGTTTGCAAGGGCAGGCCTTGCGCCATCGGATCGATTCATTGCTCTTGCAGGTTGGCCTGTATGAGGCTGCCAACACTCCCGTCGAGCGTTATTCCAAGGGCATGAAGCAGCGACTGCAAATCGCCCGCGGCCTGATCAATGATCCGCGTTACCTGTTCCTGGACGAACCGACTCTCGGCTTGGACGCCCCCATCGCCCGGCAGCTTCGCAAGCATGTGAGTGAGCTCGCTTCTCAGCATGGAAAAGCCATTTTGTTGACCAGCCACTACATTCATGAGGTAGAAGAGCTTTGCGACGAGGTATATATCATCGATAAAGGAAGGCTTGTAGCGCATGATACACCGGAGCACCTGACCAAATCGCTCCACCTGGATACTGCCTTACAGGTAGTGATCCCCTCACTTTCCGACTCGCTCGATTACGATCTGCGCCAGCTAGCTCTGGATTACGGCGGCTCGCGTGAAATCGCAGAAACAGACGAGCAAACCTGGGAAGTGACGTTACGGGGAAAAACGGATATGACGACTCCGCTGCTTTCCCTCTTGGCTGCTCATCAATCCCCTGTCTTGCGTCTCTCTACCCAACAGCCATCACTGGAGGACGTCATCCTGCACATGGCAGATCGGAGGGGGGCATGAAACAGCTAGGTAGCCTGCTTTTGGCCGAAATCATCAAGGAGCATCGCCATTCGTTTCACAGCAAAATGATCTACTTCTCGCTCTTGGTCTGGCCCGTCATCAATTTCGTGACCGCGTATTATTCATTTGCCCCGTTTCGGATGGGAGCTGATTCCCCTCTTGCCCGGTTCATTAGCTACGAGCAGTTGCCGCTGTTCCTGTTGACTGGCTATTTAGGCTACATCTTTTATTGGTGCCTGGTACAGTCGTCGTGGCAAATGAGCTTTGAACGGCAAGCAGGGACCATGGAAATGATCTTCATCAGCCCGGTCAACCGGCTCGCTTTTCTGTATGGGCGCTCGCTTTCCTCGCTGATCGAAGGGGTCTGGCTGTTCTTTTGCTTTGTCCTGCTAGCCTTGTTTTTTGTCGATGGCATTCAACTGAGCGGCTGGTGGGCGCCTCCACTCGCCTTCCTCATCTTGCTGGTATCGGCCATCGTCTGGGGCGGCTTTCTCTGTGTGCTCTTTCTGTTTTCACGCGATTCGAGCTTTCTCTACACCGTTCTGGATGAACCGATGCTGATCTTTTCCGGTGTCCGTCTGCCCCCGATGGCCTTTCCGGTTTGGGCCAAGGTCATTTCCTTTTGCTTTCCCCTGACCTACGCCCTTCAGTTGATTCGCGAGCTGCTGATGGAGGGAGCGTCGTTGCAAACAATGCTGCCGAGTATGGGACTTCTAGCCGCCGTCTTGTTGGTGCTCGTGACGGCGACCGTCGTGTTGTTGAAGCAAGCGGAGAAGCATATGAAAAAGACTGGGAACATGGTGATGTATTAGTTGGGCAAAGAGTAGTTACATAAAGAACGCCCTTTCCTGATTGGAAAAGGCGTTTTCTTCTTTCCTCTTACTCCACCGTCAACCGGAACTCCCTTCCTTTTTTTAGTCTACCACATATTGCATTAAGCCTGAGTGAACAAAAGGTCAGCTATCCGCCAGAAGGCTTTGTCTCTTGGCCCTACCAAACTGAAAGTAGTAGAAGACGATAAGACACACGTGCATCAGGGCCATCATCAAATAAATATTGCTGTAAATAAAGCCGCTCGTATAAGGATTCACCGGGTTCCAATTGGTAGCCGCGCCAAGATCGATAACCTTGCTGTATACCGCAGACGCGATCCCCATGGAAATGAAGCTCAGCATTGAAAAGATTCCCATGCCTACTCCCGCCTGCTCCTTCGTCAACGTCCTCGAGATAGAGTTCGCCATCGAGATTTGCATAAAAGACTGCCCTACATTGCCTAGGATCAAGAAAAGCGCAATGCCTATAACCGAGGCGCTTGTAAAAGTAGACAGCAACCCAAAGCACCCAATCAGTAAGCTAGACGCAACGAAATACAAAAAAACATTCCCCCGCCTGTCCGCGAGCTTTCCTCCCACACGGCCAAGCAATGCCGAAGCGATGGCCGCTGGAACCATCACAAAACCGATCCAGCTCGTTGATAGCTGCTGTACCTGAGCCAAGAGCAGCGGACTGAGATAATAAAGCGATATCCCCATTCCATTTATGAGAAATGCCATCAGAATCCCGATTGTATACTGCTTGTTGGCAAAAACCTTCGGCTGTACAAACGGATCAGCTACCGAACGAATACGTACGACGAACAGGAGCAAAGTAACCAAACTGCCCAATGCAAACCACCACGATCCATTCGTTACTCCCAAAAGCAGTGACGTCACGCTGATTGCAAGTAAGGAGCCACCCACCCAATCAAACTTCCCACCAGACGCGATCTCCTCATCGTCCAGATATTTGCGGTAGAACGGCAGTGTAAGCAAGATCAGGAGCGGTATGGAAAACAGCCAGCGCCAATGGGCAAAGCTGACGATTAACGCCGCGACCACAGGACCGAGTGCACCGCCAAGAGCCAATCCTACTGCCGTTCTTCCTAAAACAGAACCCCTGCGCTCCGGCGGGAAGTATCGCAATGGAATGAGCATTGCAGTAGCCGGAATGACAGCCGCCCCTACTGCCTGCAAGCATCTCCCGAATAGAGCCATCGCAAAGGAATCGGAGACCAAACCGAAAAACGAACCAGCCGTAAACACCAAGAGTCCGAACGTCAGCAAATTCTTGAGCTTGTATCGATCCGCCAGCTTGCCATACGTCACGGTTCCGATCGCGTACAACAATCCATATGCGGTCGATAGCCAGCTCACCTGCGCTATGCTCAAACCAAACTCCTTGCTAATTTCGGGGAGTGCAATGTTAAACACCAGGGCACTCATGGAGGATATGACCAAGGTAAACATCAAGATTCGGATTAATATGTCCCTGTTTTGCTGCGTTTTTGTCACTTCCATGCCGTATCTTCCCCTTCACTTTGATTCTTGTTTTGACTGTCAGTACTGACTGACATGCGAGTGGTAAAAAAACTAGGGAGTCAAACCCCTAGCAAAAATCTCTACACTCTCTTCGATAAATGCATCCAGAGATACCCCTGAAAAATTGCTAGTGCCATCCAGATCGTTCAAAAACGCCCCGAAATTCATAACCATAAAGGCAGTCGCCTGTGCCTCCGGGTTCGTTTGGATCATCTTGCCCTTTTTGCCCATCTCTTTGAAGTAATCTGTAAACAGTACCATCAACTGTCGCGGGTGCTTTTGGGTCCGCTCGCGGAAGCCGGGCAAATGGGCCTCATCCTTAATGCTAATCAAGATCATTTTCCGATTGCGGTTCATCATTTCGTGATACGTTCGGCTGATTAAAAGCAAATCCTCGCGCAAATCCCAGGTAAGCTTCTCCGCGAAAAGCTTTGTCAGTCCTTCCGTGTAATGAAAACGGTCAAAGGCGCTCTCCAGCAAATTCCGCTTGCTGCCGAAGTGACGAAACAACGTCTTCTCGCTCAATCCTGCCGCTGTGGCAATTTCTTGCGTGGTTACGCCGTTGTAGCCTCTTTCCGCGATGAGATCGATTGCGGCTGTCATCAGTTTTTCGCTGCTTGTAAGACTTTTGCTGCTGCTCATTGCTATCCTCATTCCCGGAAGTGATTGTCAGTACTGACTGACATTCATCTTAAATCTACTGCCAAAAAGTGTCAAGGGGCTCAAAGTAAAAAAGGCTCTCCTCCGACTCATGCAGTCGAAAGGAAAGCCCCTCGCTCTTTTACTCGATTAAAACGCTCTTGAATATTGCTTCGGTGGCTGCAACTCATCCGCCGACAGCTCATGAATCGCATGCAGTGCCCAATAAGGGTCACGCAGCATGCCACGACCAACCGCTACCAAATCCGTATCGCCATTACCAATCGATGCTTCGGCCACTTTTGGATCATCGAGGTTGCCGACTGCAATGACAGGAACATCCAATGCCTGCTTAATCGCGCGTGCCAATGGTACTTGATAGCCAGGATGAACACCTGGACGGCCTGCTGAACCAATCGGTCCTTCCCCACCGCTGGATATATGGAAAATATCCACGCCTGCTTCCTTGTAACGGCGGCACAGCTCCGTGCTGTAATCCAGCCCATACCCGCCATCCACGTACTCTACGGCAGAGACGCGCATGATCAGCGGCATGTCCGCTGGCATAACCTCTTTGATCGCCTGAATAATTTCCACGCCAAACAGCGCTTTATCCCGCCCATATTCATCGTCTCGCTGATTCGTCAAAGGGGAGTGGAACTGGTGAATCAGGTATCCGTGCGCACCGTGGATTTCAATGGTGTCAAACCCGGCTTCCACCGCACGTCTCGCAGAGTCCTGGAACTTGACGACCATTTGTTTGACTTCTTCTGTCGTCAACGCCCGTGGCGTTTTGTAGCGCGCCCCTGGGAAAGCAATTGCGGACGCCGATACAGGCACTTCTGCGTCTTCCGCTTTGCGGCCCGCATGAGCAATCTGTATACCAATTTTGGTCTCATACTTATGAACCTCGGAGACGATCCGTGCATACGCCGGAATCTGCTCGTCAGACCACAAGCCCAAATCGCCGTTGGAAATTCTGCCATCAGGCTCGACATCGGTCATTTCCACAATGATCAGACCTGTTCCGCCTACTGCACGAGAAACGTAATGAACAAAATGCCAGTCGGTTGGTGTTCCATCGTGTGCATCCACAGAGTACTGGCACATCGGCGGCATGACGATCCGATTTTTCAAGCTAAGTCCTTTAAACTGAAACGGGGTAGACAACAACGCCATTTGCTCCACTCCTTACTTTTTTTTATTATCATGCCAAAAGTAAGCATCTTCTGCAATCCCAAGTTGCACTTTGTCAAAACGATAAAGGACTTTGTACCGCTGTAGTGCTGGGGAGGAAACAGGAGAAAACGCTCAGCTTCTTGTCCCTCCCGCTGTGGGATTCACTGCCCGCCTCCATGCAAAAAGCGAAACCGCGTCCAAAGTAGTTCTTTCAGGATGTTCTTCAGAGGTGGACGCTTAAGAGCGTGTTTCGCTTTCTCCATTCCGGCTCGGTCGGTGTACCAAAGATCTTCGCTTTTTTCTCCTGTTTCCTCTACGAGCTTTCCGTGTGATCCGATTTTTTAATAACTTAAAAGAGATGGAAGAACCTCATCAGTTACGCCAGAGAAGAATATTTCCAGGCGTAGCGACTTGTGAAGTCCTACCGAGCGGAGAAGGGATTTGCGGGCAACAGAAACGCAACGTGCCCACGCGACGAAGCGGCTACCACTTTTGCGTTTCCCCGCAAATCCCTTCGGAGCGGGCAGTCTAATCCTCCAGTGGGACGGAGCCTGGAGCCTAGACTGGAAATATTCTTCTCCCCACCGCAGCCACATATATAAACACGAAAAAAAGCTACCCGCATAACGGATAGCTTTCATGATTCACGTCTCGATTATTCGGGCATCGTGCCAATGTAATTGGATTGCGGGCGAATAATGCGGTTTTTGCCTGCCTGCTCCAGAATGTGCGCACTCCAGCCGACCACACGGCTCACAGCAAATGTCGGTGTAAACAAATTATCGTCCAAACCCACTGCACGCATGACTGCTGCGGCAAAAAACTCTACGTTTGTATTCAGCTTGCGACCTGGTTTGTACTCTTCCAGCAGCTGCAAGCCTACTTTTTCCACGTGTGTCGCCAGATCGAACCATGGATCGTTGGACGACAGCTCGGATGCAACAACGCGCAGAGCAGTCGCACGCGGATCAATCGTTTTATAGACGCGGTGCCCGAAGCCCATCAAGCGTCCGCCGTTCTCCAGCTTGTTGCGCAGCCATGGCTCTGCATTTTCCTTCGTACCGATAGCCTCGATCATCTCCGTCACTTCAGATGGTGCTCCACCGTGCAAAGGACCTTTCAGCGTTCCGATTGCCGCCGTAATGGAAGAAATCAGATCGGATTCGGTCGAGCTAACGACACGACCGGAGAATGTGGATGCATTCATGCCATGCTCCTGCGTCAAAATCAGGTACGCATCCAGTGCGCGAGCATGCGCCGCTTTTGGCTTTTCGCCCTTGAGCATATACAGATAGTTCGCTGTATGGTCCAGCTCCGGATTCGGTGCCAACGGCTCGCGGCCCTCCAAACAAGCGAAGCGATACGCAACGATGGTTGGCATCTTGGCAGCAAGCGAAATCACCTCATCGATGGTCGGCGGGAAGCCGTGCGAGGAACTGCCCAGCGCCGAAACACCTGTACGCAGTACACTCATCATATCTACATCTGCCGGGATCAGCTTCAAGATTCCCTTTACGTGCTCCGGCAGCTCACGGTTTGCTTTGAGCTTATCTTTTAAATCAGTCAACTCCTGCTCGCTAGGCAAATGTCCGAACCAGAGCAGGTGTGCCACTTCCTCAAATGTGTGATGGATAGCCAAATCACGCGCCCAATGACCGCGGTACACCAGCAGTCCATTAATCCCATCCACCAAACTAAGGTCTGTTTCTGCTACGGCGATACCATCCAAGCCGATAGCCAAAGGATGTTGTTTTGTCATCATCACCACTCCATTTTCGTCTCTTTTCTCTTCAGTATAATCGATTCATAATCGTGAAGGGAAATAGAAGAAAACCGTAGTTTTGATCACGTTTTACAATCAGTTAGCAGGAGCTGGAACCGATTTCTTTTTACGTCCGTATGTCAGGAAGCGCCACAGCTTTTCCATCGGCCCTCGATTAAAACGCTTCAGCCACAGCCAGCTTACGAGTAATTGAAACGCATAGATCGGAAACGCGAGCAAAAGCCAAGAAGATAGCGGCATGGCCGTAATGCCGAACAAAGGAATCAGAATGGTCATGATGACTGTCTGACCCAAATAAGTCGTTAACCCCATTTGTCCCGTGTAAGCAAACGGCTGGAGAATTTTCCTTGCCAGCTCACGATCCAGCAACAGAAACAAGCTGGCGATAAAGCACAGCGCCATAGGCAGCGTACTTAGATCAACCAATATTTTATTCACCTGCTCAAGCTTTGGACCATAGACAACACCGCTTGCCCACATAATCCCTGCTGCGATCGGAAGACTGATTACAAGTGTAGTAGCCGCGATTCGTTTCAACAACGGCTTATGCTCACGAATTTGAGCAATCAACCCGCGCGATCCCGCATACAAACCAAACAGGAACATCACGAAGATCGGTATCAGTGTCGTCTGGAGTGATGCTACAAACGAATAGACTTCTTGACCATTGAGCGTCTGTACGAGTGCCACGCCTTGAGTTAGCATGTACACGCCTCCCAGGCTGCCTGCCCATGCTAGAATCGTAGAAGGCTTTCTTCGATAAAAAGGCATCAGTAAAAAGCCGAGAAGTGCGTACACCGCCAAAATATCACCAAACCAAATAAAGATGTGAATCACACCAATGGCAAACATCGCGAATAACCGTCTGCTGAAGAGACGAAATACTTTTTGTCCCCGCTGTTCAGCCCTTGACATGAAAATGTAAAAACCTAAGCCAAACAGAAACGAAAAGATCCCGAAAAATTTCGTCTGAATGAATAAATCATAGCTCAAGCGAATCCACGCATCGATCCCCGCCTCTATTGGTAGAGGAACGTCTTCCGAATACATGATAAAGCTTGGCAAGTTCACCAGCAAAATCCCGAACAATGCCAATCCCCTTACAATATCAATAGAATAAATCCGATCCTTCTGTGCGATTGGTTCAGCCTGCATATTCGTCATTCCCTCCTGCTGTCTTCAAGCAGGGTTCAGTATAGGATACATATGCTGGTCAAAACTATCGATTCACCTTACATCTACCTTACAGGCTTGTTATCTTTTATGTCCGTCCACCGGACTGAACAAGCGGCATCGGTGGATACAAGGACTGCAAGATATCGATAAAATGCTGCGCTGGCTCGCTAATCCCTGCTTTTGGTACCAGCAAATAAGAAGCGACCTTTGGCAAAACAAGACCAGGTGTGGGCAGTTCGATAAAGCGGTTTTCAAACAAATCCCGATCAACAGCCGTCCGAGGCAAAAAGGAAACGCCCAATCCATCCTCGATGAATCGCTTTGTAATGTCTACCTGCGAAACAGCCATCGTACGCAAGGAAAGCCCCCTCTGACGCAAAAGCAACAGCACCTCATCCCAGTAGCCCGGATGATTGTGGGTCAACAAACGGTTCGTTTGCACCTCTTGCTCCCAATCTGGCAAGGGCGCCTCCATATCTCCGCCACTGTGAGGGACTGCAAAAACGACAGGATCTTCGTACAAAAGATAAGTAGACAACTGGAATTCTCCCGGTACCATCCGGGTTAAGCCCAGATCAGCCTGTCCATTTTGAACAAGCGGGCCAATTTCCACGGAGTCGACAATTTTAATGGAGATATCTACATCAGGATAGAGCTTGGTGTAACGGTGCAGCAAATGGGAAAAACGAGCACGGGCAATAATCGGTGAAACAGCCAACTGAAGCTTTTCCCGATAGCCCTGTCTCCAAGCCTGCAAGTCCTCCATACTGTTATGCCACTGTTGAAGGAGTCCTTTTGCATGTGGCAAGTAGCGTTTGCCCGCAGCCGTTAACCGAACGCGTTTGCCAACCCGTTCAAACAGCTTGATCCCCAATTCCTTTTCCAATTGTCGTATATGCTGGCTGACAGTAGGCTGCGCAATGAACAACGCTTCTGCTGTCTGGTGAAAATTTTCTGTCGTGGCCGCCACCATAAACGTTTGCAGCACCCGAAAATCCACGTGATCTCCCCCCTGCTGTCGCTTTTTCTTTGTTCTATATGCATACAAAAGAAGGAAGAACGCAACTTTTTGGGTCTTTCTTCCTCTTTTTTGAAGAATTTTACTGGAAGTCGTTCCCCTTTCTCCTCCTTATGGTACAATACAAAATCGAGTGCGCAAAATCCTTACGCACATTGGCCTCACCAAAGAGAGAGAGCAAAAAGGGGAGAGAAAAGATGGAAACTGCAACAAACGTG
Organism: Brevibacillus sp. MS2.2; assembly: GCF_013284345.1. Taxonomy (NCBI): domain Bacteria; kingdom Bacillati; phylum Bacillota; class Bacilli; order Caryophanales; family Paenibacillaceae; genus Brevibacillus; species Brevibacillus sp. MS2.2. The sequence goes on along the minus strand of NZ_JABSUZ010000011.1, from coordinate 82,280 downwards.
AACCCACCGCGCAAAAGCAAGAAAAAAGTATGGCTGATCGCGGGGGCAGCGGCTGTCGTTGTGCTGGGTGGATTAGGAACCGCCTATGCCAAATTCGATTTGTTTAAGAGCGCAAAAACGATTTACCTGCAAGCGGAAGCGGAGAGCATGATGAAGTTTTCAAGCGACGTATCCAAAGCTTACGGGGAATACCAAGACTACATGAAGCCATATCTGGAAAAACCAGTTCACTCCACCACCGAGTTGAGTGAAATTGCCCTAGATGCAACGATCCCAGACCCGGAAGCGCAAAAAATTCTCGACATGCTAGGTAAAGCGAAGCTCGTGATGCAAAGCAACATCGATGAACAGAAAAATCAGCAATCAGGGAACCTGGAAGTTCACCTGCAAGATAAAAAGCTGGCTACCCTTGAGTACTTCATGAATGATTCTGTTATGGGCTTCAAGCTGCCAGAGTTTTACTCTAAATACGCTTATATGGACCTGAAAGATCGCGATGCCCTCAAGGAAAAGCTGGGCGAGGAACTGCCGAAGCGCTTCGTAAGCTATAGCGATTTACATGAAGCGATCAATTTCAACCAAGATGAACTCAAAACAGTAATGACTCCGTATGCCATGCTGTACGCTGACAACATCAAAGACAGCCAGGTAAGCATCAAAAAAGATGTTCCTTTCTCTGAAGAAGGACTCAAGGAAGATGCACGTGAGATCACTGTTACTTTTAACAACGCAGAAGGCGCGGCTCTGACGAAGCAAATTGCAGAGAAGGCAAAAGCAGACCAAAAGCTGTTTGACCTGATCTACAGCCGCTACCACAATGTGGCTACGTTGATGCTCGACAGCGGCTACAAAGTAGAAGAAATCAGCAAAGAAGAATTCAAGAAAAACTACGAGCAAGCCTTCGATGACATCATCAAGGATACAAATGATACAGACACCAAATCAACTGATCAATTGAAAATGGTCGTGCTCGTAAATAGCGATCATCAAATCTTGTCCCGCAAGCTCTTGTTCGATGAGAAAGAGAAAAAAGATCAATTGGTCTACAGCAGTGTCTCCTACGATAAAGGCGCAGAAACGTACTACCGTTACTCCCTGCACAACCTGTCTGATCAGCAAAGTGGCGAAATGTCCTTCACGTACAGAGCGACAGAAGAAAAAGACAAGACAAAGGGCAAGTTCAGCATCCTGGCAAAAGAGACCGACCAGCCAATTCTGGACTTCTCGACTACTTTCGAGACAACCAAGCAAGACAAGAAAAAAACCGGAAAGTATGACTTTGCACTCGTAGCAGCAGACGAATATTCCTCCAACCCTGTTGCCCTGACCGGTAATGTTACCGTGAACGAGACGAAGACGGACAATGGTGTAGATTCAGACGGCGCAGTAAAAGTAAACTTCTCGAATCCTACTCCAGATATGCCAAAAGGCTTTAGCTTCAAGCTGAAGTCCAAAGCAGAATTTGGCAAAGCACTGGAAATTCCAGCTATGACTGCTGACAACTCCATCAACTTCGCTACTGTGACTGACCAACAAATGATGGAAGCACAACAAGAAGTCATGCAAAACGCAGATAAATTCATGACTGAAAACGCTGAGCTCGTGCAACAGTTCATGATGCCTTAATTGTTTCGTGATAAGAAGAATTCGCTCATAATAGTTACTAGCAAGCTGGCATCGGTCCTAAACCGGTGTCAGCTTTTTTATTACAATCACGATTCGTTCAAAATATTCCGATTACATTCAATAGAAGTACCTCCTGAAGGAGGTACTTTCTCCATGTCCATTCTTCCTACTGATAACCCTTGATCACGATATACACAATCGCTACATAAAATACGATTCGATCCACAGTCCGATACATCGATTTGGACACCCGAATGCCGAGCCAGCCCACTCGCAACGGCCACAATAACTGAATGCGGCCCACCAGCATATCGCTGATCAGATGGGACAATATCCCCCACAGAGCTGCCATTGCTGCCGGAGAATCACCGAATAGCAGAAATGGAAGGAACAATATTACCCATGAGTGTGTCACTGTACGATGACCGAATCCTTTTTGGAGCATTTTGGATACAGGTCCCATCAAGTTTCCGAGCTTGCTATTTGCCTGATCGATATCAGGTACGAGTGCCATTGTCGCGCCAATGACGCTGCCCTTCCATGAAGGATAGGCGCAGTAACCTGCGATGGCACCAAGTGCCATATGTGTTTTCCAATTCATTCGCCTTTCACACCGTCTTTCTAGGATAGTCTAATGAGCTTATGTAGGGTTGGTGGAATGGCAAACCAATACCATCATACAAACGGATGCTATGTCTCCAACAAGGACATAAAGCTCTCCGGATCGAGTCCATCTCCTTCGATCACGATTGCCGTCATTCCGGTTTCACTGCCTGATTCGTGCCCTTCTCCTATGATCCAGAATGCCGCTTGTCCACTGTGGATCGGGATGCGCTCTGTACCTTCACCGCGTACCCAGCCTTCTCCACTCACGACAAGGAAGAGTTGAGGACAAGTTGCCGGATGATAGCCAACAACCCCGCCTGCTTTCAAATGGATACACCCGATCGAAACCGCTTCGGGCGTGCGCAAGACACGAGAAATCGTCGCATGGACGGAATTATAGCGATCAATCGTTTTGCCTACTTGCTGATCAAATCGGAATCGTTTCATACTTCCCCGTTGCCAAAAGATTGTAAAAGTCTACACATCTTTTGTTTGCTTCCTGCTTCTCTGTGTCTGCTTTGGCCGAAGCTACTCGCATTTGATCGGACACTCCACAGGCGTAAATTCGGATACAACGAATCCTACAGATTAGCGGTAACTTATTGGGGTTAGCTCGCTAATTTTGCTAGGTTAATAGAAGCGTTTACATCTCTATCTAACACTAGCCCACAAACACATTTGAATATTCGATCTGAGATCTTTAAGTCTTTCTTGACCTCACCGCAATCAGAGCAGGTTTTGGATGAAGGATACCACTTGTCGGCTTCCATAAAGCGAATCCCATATTTCTCGCACTTGTACTGTAACTGTCGCTTGAACTCGTAAAGTTTTTGCTGTGCGATAGCTTTTGATAGGTGGCGGTTCCTCATCATGCCTTTGATATTCAATGTCTCCATAACTACTGTGCTAGGCTTGGTTTTCACGATAGCGCTAGTAGCTTGGTGACTGTGATTGGTACGGATATTCGTTAATCTCCGATGAAGCAAACGAATGTGTTTCTCGACCTTTACAATGTTGCAAGTTTTGACGAAACGGCTTCCCTCCTTATTCATTTCGTATTTTCGAGAAACCTTACGTTGCAACCTACGCAAGCGTTTCTCTGCTTTCTTCATTACCTTTGTCTTGTTAATGTTCTTGAAAGTCATTCCGTTAGAGCATACCGCAAGCTCTTTTACGCCTACGTCAATTCCAAGGCTCTCGCCTGACAGCTCCGGCTGAATGAATTCTTGTTCAACACCCACAGATAAGTACCAATACTTCCCGTCAAAAGAGATTCGAGGCATCGTATAATTCACATCTGTTGGCAATTGTTCAGATGTCGTTACCCATCCGACCTTTTCAATGAGAACGTGATTCTGCTTAACTTTCAGCTTCACGTTGTCGTTGTAAAAAGACGGCTTAGAGCGTCTTCTGCTCTTGAAGGTTGGCTTTTCCGCTAACTTCTTGAAGAATTTCTTGTAAGCATCGCAGGCGTCTTTGACCGCCTGCTTTGTGATGTTATTGGATACTTCATACAACCAAGAATATTCTTCCGATTGCTTTAGCTGCGTCAGTTCCTTACGTAGATCACCGTCTAGCAAGAACTTTCCACCGTTACGATAGTTTTCTTCTTGTTTTGCAAGCGTCCAGTTGTAAGCCCAACGAGCAGTACCGACAGATTTCCAAAGTTGTCGCTCTTGTTCAGGAGTTGGCTTGAGCCTAACTTTCTTCGCTAGAATCATTTTCTGCCAACTCCTTTATCATTTTCTTTGCTGTGTTTGCTCGCTTTCCTGGCAATCTACAACTAAACACCGTTACGATCTGGATAAGGTCTTCAACTAATTCCTGTTCTTCTGTTTTCTCGGAGTTGTCTATTATTTCAACAACAACGCTGAATCTTTTGCATAGATTCTCAAAGAGTTCGAAGCCAAAGCTTAGTAACCTATCCTTGTCAAGAACAACAACGCGATCAACCTTACCTTGAATGATGAAATCCATGAGTTGAAGCAACCCACGTTTTTCATAATTAATACCACTGCCGATATCTGTAATCACATCAAAAGAGTAACCTCTCGCAATCATGTAGGATTTTACATTATCCACTTGACGTTCTAAGTCATCTTTCTGCTTGTTACTTGATACTCGGCAGTAGCCAATTGTTATTCTTTCCTGCTCGACAGCAGGTCTTCGTAGATACTCATACAACTGTTCATCCGAGTAATAACGATACCCATTTTCTTTTACTAGAATTGGGGTTAGCTTTCCTGACTTATCCCATTCCCTTAACGTTTTAGGTGTTACACCGATCATCTTTGCAAACTTCCCTATAGCGTACATTTTTCATCACCGATTACATTGTACTATAGGTTTATTTTTGTACAAAGTTGTTTAATGTTATATATTTCCGTTGATTACCTCCACCTTTTGACATGTAAGCCTTATCATAGCGCAACTAGAGGCGCTGTGATAGATTCATCTTCCACGATTACTGCTGAAGCCAAATATTTTCCAGTCGGATTCCTTCGCACCGTGACGTTTAGAATCCGCCCTTCTACTTCTCGGGATTTTGCGAATCTCACCCAGCCAAGCTTTGGCAGCTTGATTTGGTTACCGTCGATCCGGATGCTTGCATTCATATAAATCGGGTGAATGTATCTGCGAGGTTTGGGAGGGAGGATTGAAGGACGGTGCTCTCTAACCCTTTGCCCGTTTGTTTGTAGGTTTCGTTCCAGCGTACAAGAAATCGATTGAACACAAAGCGACTACACCCCAATGTTTTCGAGATGAGTACGGCTTGTTCTTGATTAGGGAAAATTCGAAAATGAAACACTTTTTTACGGAGCATCGCGATTCACCTCCCCACAGGAGAAGTTTACCACAACAAGAACGTACGTTCTACAAAAAGATTCCCCCACTTTCGCCAAGCTAGCCCGGGGTGCCAATCAAAAAAAGTGCTCCCTGCCCACATGATCGGAAGAATTAGCGGGATCACCGGATCTATTTTCAAGCTCGGGATTGTCTTTTCCATCAAAAACACCCCTCGGAATCATTCTGTCGATTCTAAGGGGTGTATCTTGTAGCAAAGCTTTATACCTTGAAATGGCCTATCAGTTTTTCCAAATCATCCGCGAGACTCGCCAGTGATGCAGCCGAGGAGTATATCTCCTCCATCGAAGCAAGCTGTTCTTCTGTAGCAGACGAGACTTCCACCGAGTGAGAGACAGCCGATTGCGCGACAGTGGCAATCATCTGCATCGATTGTCCGACCTTGCCTGTACTTTCCGTAAGGGTATGTGCAGCAGTCGATACTTCTTGAATCTCATTCGTCACGCCCACAACAGCATCGCGAATTTGAGAGAACGCTTCTCCTGCTCTTGCGACACCTCCCATTCCATCTGATACTTCTTGAGAGCCTTTTTCCATCGTGAGGACCGCTTCGTTCGTCTCCATCTGGATCGACGCTACCAACTGGGAAATTTCTTGTGCCGATGCAGATGCCTGCTCCGCCAGCTTTCGCACTTCATCCGCCACGACAGCAAAGCCTCTGCCATGCTCGCCAGCCCTCGCCGCTTCGATGGCAGCATTCAATGCCAATAGATTCGTCTGACCTGAAATTTGCGTAATGACTTCCACGATTTGACCGATTTGCTCGGAGCGTTTTCCCAAGCCACCTACCAGTGCAGTCAAATTCTCCATCGTTTCTCCGATCCCGTTCATCTGGGTAACCGACTGCTGGATGGTTCGATCCCCCTCTGTCGCCAGCTCTGAGGTACTGGCAGCCGCAGCAGATACGCTTTGCGCACGTGCCGCAATTTTTTCAATTCCTGCGGATATTTCTTCGACTTCTTGCTGACTCTCTTCTACGTTTTGGGATTGCCTGTCCGTTCCTTCCGTCATTTCCTGGATCGTGATGGCGATCTGTTCCGTAGCTTGGCTCGTTTGCTTCGAGCTCGCTGTCAGTTGTTCAGCCGCGGCTGCAACCTGCTGGGCATGCCCGCGAACCTGAGAAATCAGCTCTCGTAAGTTAGCTAGCATCCGGTTGAATGAGCCTGCCAACTGTCCAATCTCGTCTTTGGAAAAAACGGTCAACTCTTGCGTCAAATCTCCTTTTCCTTCAGCGATATCGTGTAGCTGTTTGTTCACCCGATGCAGGGGTGCCACAATCGAGCGAATCAGAAAACCGCCGACCACAATCGCGACGAGAATTCCCATTGCATTAAAAAACAACTGGATCATGGCCGATATTCCTTCGTTCTCCGCCAGCTCCTGTCTATCTACTTCGATTTCATTACGCACCTCTTCGACCAATCCACTCACAACCGAATCCAATGCTATTCTCGATTGCCGCTCCTTGCCGAAGTGATGAGCGATGGCTTCCTCATGTAGCCCATTATCCTGTGCCTCTACCGCTTTATCACTCGACTCCAGAAAGGACTTGTACAGTCCCATTGCCTCCTCCATTTTTTCACGATGGTGCGAAGACTCTAGAGAACTGTTCATTTTGGCAAACAGGCTGTCCACCTTTGCTGCCTTTCCCTTCAATTCCATCCGAAATTCTTCATCGCCTGTTAACAAGTAGGCTCGCTCGTCATTATTTCGACCTGTCATAATGAACTGCATTTCACGCAGGTCCGTCAATAATTTTTCCTCTTCGATAATTTTTGTGTAGGATGCCTTCATTGCTAGCATTTCCAGGTGCATATACGTACCTGAACCGAACATGACTGCCAATATGACACCAAAAGCCAGGATGATTTTTGTTCTGATTTTCACAAGGTGAGCCTCCCGTCATCTGATACTCTTGTTCATTCCCGGCTCCTCTTTCCTTCAAACACTTTGATGTGCAAACAAAAACCGCCAGATTAAATTGGGGTAATTTTAGTATTTTTCAAAAAATATTGAACAAACATCCAAGTACATAGTAGAATACAAACGAAGTATATACCATAATTAGGGAGATGAGTTAATATTAGATAATTTATCTAAGATAATTACACCTCTTGCACTTTCAATGTCATTGCTCACTGTTCCAAGTATGGCTTTTGCTGAAAAAGTTGATGCAAAATACGAGAAAGCAGTAAAACAAGAAAAACTTGAAAAACTTAACGAAAAATTAGATTACTTACGAGAGCAAGTAAGAAAAACGAAAGATTTTGATAAGGCAATGAAAATAACAAAAGAAAAATACAATAATTTGAAGGTAGTAAATTCAGATGGTGAAGATGGAAAACCGATCAATGCATTATCTAACGAGGAAGGATGGATAACATTTACTGATAGAATTGTTTACGATGATGAAAGTGATCAATATGTGTTTGTTGGATATTGGGAGTGGGATGAGAAAGAAGGTTTTGTCGGACGTGATCCATACGATTTCGTAGGTGTTTATACAGATAATAAAAGAAGTATGCCAATAGACGTAGATGGGGTTGTCATCCAAGGTTGGAATGGCTTGGGTGATGAAGAAGCTTACTTCGATACAAGAACTGATAAAAAACGTGGTAAGGTAGCGTTAGCAAAACGCGCTACAGACGCAGGTGTTGGCTTTTGGATTAATGATCGATATGTTACAAATGGCACAATAACCGCTGTACTTGAAAAAGTTACAACAAACAAAAAAGAGCGGGTCTATTTACAATATGACCATTCTTGGACAAGCACTTCAATTACTGGGATAGGTGGTAACGTATCAGGTGGCGGTGGAGGTTTTAATATAACATGGAACACGGGTGTGAAGTATTTAAATACACTCACCTCTACAGGTGAATATTGGAAAGGATAATGTTAATATTTGGGTGTCCCCCTTTATGGTGGACACCTATTTTCTTGATGGAGCGGGAAAATTCAGTCTTTATTATATAATTATAATGAAGGGGCGGTAATAATGAAAAAGATACTAATCATGCTATCCTTGATGCTAGTGTTGGTGACCTCCGGATGCAATAAGGATGCAGTAGATATCAGTGAAGATGAAATCCGCATGCTTGCATACACCTACTCAGAAAATGTATTTAATAACTATAGATACATTGGATCTATCAGTGATTTTTTAGGTAATGCTAATGGAAAAGAAATCACATTGGAATCACTTCAAATGTATGTTAGTGGGTATAAACAAGGAAATGGCAGGAAGAAAATTTATGAAAGTGTAGAAAATATCATCTCGCTCTACTTTGCAAAACACTACAATGAACAAACCATCGTAAAATTATTTGACGCGAATCGCAAATTATCCCAACTTACAAGGCAGCTTAATGATTTGTTGACAGAAGAACATATAGCGGCAAAACTCACCGCAAATGAAATCATTGAGCTAAGAGAGCGAATTGACGATCTACTCATCTATGTATACCCTGAGCAAGAAAAGGATGAGACAGGTATAAATCTATATACTTTAATTACCAAACCTGAGAAATTACTTGAAAAGCATACCGTTACGGATATCGATATCTTTTTTATGAATGTTAACAACGCTATGGAGCAATTGAACAACTTCCTGGAACAAGTCGATAAAACTTAATCCTTTAAACACGTTCGTGTGCAGAAAAAAACGTCAGGCAAAATCCCTGACGGTTCAAACATTCGGTACGCCTAAACTCCGAGCTTCGCAGCCACTTTATCCTCAATAATGTAGTCCATTCCTTGCAAAATGTTCTCAGGAGGATGATCAATCTCCCATGCAATCGTACGTCGCATAGACTCCTCTGCAGTCGTTTGTTCTGTATACCCCAGCTCTCGCCTGATTTTTGCCGTATCCAGTTGAATATGCTGCTTCGTTTCGATCTGCATGACATATTCGGTCGGTAACTCAGTAGACGGAGCTGTAATCACTTTGCCATTCCAACCGTAAACGCTGCCGATTCGCTCAATCCACTCTCGCATCGACAAGCATTGCTCTTCTGCTACGTGATAAATCTGATTCTTTGCTCGATCGTCGGTAGCCACCAGACAAATGGCATGCGCGATGTCTTCTACGTAGCTGCGTGCCCATCGCCAAGAAGCAAAGCCTTCTTCGAGCAAAATAAACGGACGTCCGTCACGCATCTGCTGAAGGTACGGGTAGACGCGATGTTGGTAATCATGGGGGCCATACACCATCGGCAAGCGCAAAATCGTGCCTGGCAAGCTCTGCTGCCCCATCACAACTCGCTCCACGAGTACCTTGTCATAATCTTCACGATCTGGCCTTGCTCCACGGAACGGGTAACGATTCTCACAAAGCGTCGACTCTTCCGTAAGCGGCTCCGTCGTAATCGGACCCGATTCGATCTTGTTTACCCGTCCGAATGCCTGATACACGTCACAGCTACTGATCGCTACGACACGGCCTGCTATATCCTGAAACGTTTCTATCAGCAGGCGGGCATCTGCTTCTGTGTACGGAAACAGATCAATAACGACATCAGGTGCAAAGGAACGAAAAGTCTCCCGATATTCATTCAGGTGGGCACGATCTCCCGTAATAAAGACAACACCTTGTGGAAGAGAAGCAGCACTGGGGTTAAGCCCCCTATTAAATACAGCAACCTCATGACCTAATTCTGCCAAGTGCTTCACTGCATGTGGACCGATAAAACGCGTTCCCCCCAAAAACAGGATCTTCACCCCAGCACCCCCATCTCTACAATTTTTCGATCACTTTATCAATCAAGCCATATTCAAGCGCCTCTGCGGCGGTAAGGAAATAGTCGCGGTCTGCATCTTTTTCGATTTGCTCGACTGTCTTTCCCGTACGCTCCGCGATGATCGTATACAGCATGGTGCGATGTCGTAAAATACGGTCGGCTGCGATCTTGATATCGCTCGCCTGTCCTTGACTGCCTCCCCACGGCTGGTGGAGCATGACTTCTGCATTGGGCAGCGCGTACCGTTTGCCCGGCGCTCCTGCGACAAGAAGCATCGCTCCCATGGAAGCTGCCATCCCTGTGCAGATCGTGGACACATCAGGCGCAATGAAACTCATCGTATCGATAATCGCCATCCCTGCTGTGACAGAGCCTCCGGGCGAATTGATATAAAGGTGAATGTCTTTTTTCGGGTCCTCTGCTGCCAGGAACAGTAATTGAGCTACGACTGCATTGGCTACCTGATCATCGATGGCACTGCCGAGAAAAATGATGCGATCCTTCAACAACCGGGAGTAAATGTCATAGGACCTCTCTCCATAACTCGTTTGCTCGACTACTACCGGAATGAGATTCATGAAAAACCCTCCTTCACTTGTTTACACTCGACTTTTTACGCGGCCATACGCATGCTGGTTGCTTGTGGCATTGCCACTGATTTTCTGTTAAATCCAGATGAAACCTGCGTCACCACTGCGGGATTACTCGCCGGACCTACTGACCATGTCTGAACAGCTGCTTCTCTTTCGACTGCAACCCCATTTCCGTTTCGAGCTGGCATGGCAATGACCTGATCAGATTGTGGCTGGATACGATTTTCCCAAACGATTACGGGTTTGGACTTGTTTGACTCCACAGCTTGTGCCTTCATGCCTCGTCTCCTCCTTGTTTTGGATAAACCGCGAGAACCACCTGATATGTCTCTTGTCCCTTTTCTTTTGGCTGATACTTCGCCACAAGCTGATTCACCAGTTGGACGTATTCCTCTACAAAAGCACTGCGCTGTTCCGCACTGGCAAGCTGAATACTCGCATTCAGTGAGGCGCTCGGAACCTCCACCTCTTGATCGGAGCGCTCCAGCAAGAGCATGGCATCCCGCTTGATTCGTTCTGCCGTCTGGACCAGATGAGACAACGATCCTTGATCCTTCATTTGCTGAACGGTATCGTTGCCCCAGTTCAGTCCTTCCGAGAGCACATACGTCCGCGCAATCGCCAAATAAAGCACCTCGACGAGATTGCGCACCTGTCGACTCCCTACCCGTCTGACCAATCCGACCTTTTCCAAGGCCTTCAAGTGATAATTGACACGCTGCGGGATTTCATTGATACCACGTGCGACTTCTGCTGCTGAAGCAGGCTCTGCCAAACGGCTTAATATCTCGGCACGGAGCGGGTTCAATAGCGCCATCGCCTGTTCCGGCTTCTCGACTACATATGTTTCCAGTTGTTCGTGCGCCACAACAACACCTCATGACATTAATCATTTACGTAAAAATAGTTTATTACGTTCGTTTTTGTTTGTCAAATGATGGATAAGCCTTTTTTTCGACAACGACAAAAGCCCCGCTATGACCTGCGGAGCTTTTGTTTTTCATTACGATTCGGTTCGCTTATTGAAATGAGATGGTTTCGCCATCCTGCGGAACATGGACGCGATTGGACAACTGTTTTTCCTGCAAACATTCACTCAATTCCTGGCGGCTGAGCAAGCAATGGTTCCACGTCTCCATGTGGGCAACGAGGATACGGCTGTCGGGCGCGGCATCTGCGACATGGACGATATCCTCCTTCGTCATCGTGATCGGGTCTCCCGTCAAGAACTGGGCCGCACCTGCGAAAACGACGATCACATCAGGACGATACGCTGCAACAGCCTGCTCCACTTCCTCACACCAAATCGTATCCCCCGCCACATACAGCTTCGGCTCACCAGCGCGCTCCAGAACGAAGCCAGATACTGACCCCATCTGCTGTCCAATTTCCCCTGTTCCGTGTTGACCACCTGTCCGATGCAGGTGAACCCCTTGCCATGTATACTCCTCTTCGATGACAATGACTTGTTCGAAGCCATGCTGTACCAGCTTATCCAGATCCGGTGGTTGGCAAAATACAGGCAAATGTTTCGGGAGAAGGCGTATGGCCGCTTCATCGAGATGATCAAAATGGGTATGCGTCACCAAGAGAGCGTCCACGTCAGCGAGTACCTCCTCCACGGATATGGGCAATTCTACTCCTGGATTCGTGCGCTGATTTGGTGTATTTGGTACTGCTGGCATTTCGCCCTTGGAGCTAAACATCGGATCGACCAAAAATGTCAGCCCTGCATATTCCACACGCAAGGTAGCATGTCGTACAAGCTGAATCTGCATGTCATTTCTTCCTTTCCTCGTTATCGTTATAATGGATGTACATTTATTGTATAAGATCGTTAACGGTTGCCGCGAAACGATTGCTGGCTACCGACTTTCGCCGTGAAAGGAGATATACATGCTAGACCAAATTGATCTCTCCATCCTTGCCTTGCTACGCAAAAACAGCCGATTGCAGTGGAAGGACATTGGCGAACAGGTCCATCTAAGCGGTCAAGCCGTCGGAAACCGCATTAGACGAATGGAGGAGCAAGGCATTATTCAAGGCTATACAACTCTCATTGATGAAGCCAAAATCTCCCCGGTCCTCACTGCACTGGTTACCATGTTCATGACCACTACCGATCATTCTCTCTTCACTCGTTTTATCAAAAGTCGCAGCGAGATCGTCGAGGCGCACCGCATCAGCGGTGAAGGCTGCTATACCATGGTGGTACATGTTCCAGATCAAGATGCTCTCAATCATTTTTTAGATGCCCTGCTTCCTTTTGGGAACTACCGTGTCAACCTATCGATTAACAAATTGAAATAGTTGGCAGTTTGGAAATGTATCCGCTCTCATGCTTTTTCAGGATTGCACGATTTTGTGAACAAGAGTAGAATGATGAATACGAAAGGAGGAGAATCGCCATGGAAGATATGCTATTGCTGCTGTTTTCGCTGGAAGATTTCTTCGCCTTGGTCGCGCTTTTTGTAGGATGCTTCACTTCTGCTTATTGTCTCAGACAGTGTTGCCTGCAAAATCGGGCTCTACACCAGAACGTCACCGATACGTACCGACCTTCCATTAACACATTGTTGGTCGAGACTTATCCATTGGCGGCAAGGCAACCGCAGCGCCTTCGCTTATTCAGGCGCATACAGCATACAGATGGCGAAATGGATACATATGGTTCCTTTGTTTTGGATCGCGTAGCGTAACGAAAATCCAAAAGGAGGTTGATCATATGATCGCCAAATACATCGGAGAAGCTTTGTTGTTTGTTGTGGGTCTGCCTATTTTCGCTTATCAAACATTCGAAGGAATGCACGCATTGGCAGATATCTTCGCGCAAATGTCCGATTTCACCAATTTCAAATAAGCTTGACGCATACAAAAGCCTGACCGCTTCTTTTGACGGTCAGGCTTTCTTTAATCTGCTTGGATGCGGTCTCCTCTTGTTGTCGGCTGCGAAATTACCAGAAACTCCACATCCTCTGCTCCCTCGTTTTTCATCTGGTGTTTGACTCCCGGAGGCACTTCTACCCCTTCCTGCCTGCCCAACTCATGATGAACGCCATCCATTTCCAGAATAGCCTGTCCTGATAGCACGAAGAAAAACTGACGCGACCGCTCGTGATAGTGACGCACTTCGGCGGTATTCCCCGGCATCCGCTCATGAATGACGCTGAGCTCTTGGCCTTTGACCAGATGCCAGCCATCGCATTGATCGCCCCAATGATAATGCTCTGCATTCTCTTTGCTGATTTTCACCATACCTGCTCCTCCGGTTTTTGCTCTATCTTCACACGCTGAGGAGCATTTGTCACCAAGTGTTTACTTTTTCTGCCCAGTATGTTAAAATATTTGTGTATTCTAAGTGAATATTTGATTCGTTACTGGAGGAGCCTGTCATCATAGGGTTCTTTTTGTCTTTTTTAGCCGACAAAAAGGAGTCTGTGATTGCGGGCTCTTTTTTATTTCGTAAAAAGGGGGAAACCACATGCTTATTTTTCAGCTGGCTGTCATTTTGATCGCCTCCAAAATCGCTGGGGACATCAGTGTGCGGCTGGGACAGCCATCCGTTTTGGGGAAACTGCTCATCGGTATCGTTTTAGGTCCTACCGTTCTCGGGCTGGTCACAGACACAGAAATCCTCAAGGAAATTAGCCAAATCGGGGTTATCCTGCTCATGTTTATCGCGGGCTTGGAGACCGATATTGATGAGTTCAAACGCACCGCCAAGTCTTCAACCAGCGTAGGTGTCGCAGGGATTGTCATGCCACTTGCACTCGGTTATGGTGCCGGGATTGTGATTGGTCTCTCCAACATCGAATCGATCTTTCTGGGCCTGTTGCTCTCTGCTACCAGTGTGAGTATTTCCGTACAAACGTTGAAGGAATTGGGCAAGCTAAAATCAAGGGAAGGTGCAACGATCATGGGAGCCGCTGTTATTGATGACGTTTTGGTCATCTTGGCACTCGCTTTCTTGATGAGCTTTGCTGGCGGTGACGTTAATCTCGGCATGGTGATTTTGAAAAAGGTTGCGTTTTTTGCCATCGTCATCGTTCTCTCCTGGAAGGTTGTCCCTTGGATTTTGAAAAAATTCGCTCCGTTGCAGGTTACAGAATCGGTCATTTCCGCAGCTCTTATCATCTGTTTCCTGTTCGCATATTTTGCTGAATATACAGGGGTTGCTGCTATCATCGGTTCGTACATTGCCGGTGTTGCCATCAGCTTGACCAATTACAAGCAAGAAGTAACGCACAAGGTCGAAACCATCAGCTACGCGGTTTTCGTACCCGTGTTTTTCACCTCGATCGGGGTAACGGCACAGTTCTCTGGCATCTTGGAAAATCTCGGACTGATTGTGCTTCTGAGCGTCATCGCGATTGTTTCCAAGCTCATCGGTGGTGCTTTTGGTGCAAAAATCACAGGCTTCCCGTGGAAAAACTCGATGGCCATCGGTGCTGCCATGGTATCCCGTGGGGAAGTGGCACTCATTATCGCCGCGATTGGTTTGGAGAACAACTTGCTCACTCAAGACATGTTTGCCGTCCTGATTATCGTCGTACTCTTAACCACCATTGTCACTCCGCCAATGATGAAAATGTTCTTCTCGAAAACATCGCAGCCAGAAGAAATGGCATTAAAAAAGAACGCCTAACACAACCAAGACTGTTTCTCGCCATAGACGCGGGGGACAGTCTTTTTTATGATGAACACAAAGGAGATGATGCCGATGAAACTCAACAAATTGCTGGCGGACAAGATCGTCAAACGAACGATGGAAGTCACCCAGCTCAACATCAATGTGATGAATCGAGATGGCATCATTATCAGCTCCAGCAATCCCGAGCGGATTTCGACCATCCATGAAGCTGCACAGCAAGTCATCAAGTCTGGCGAAGAAATCGTCCTGACTACGCAAGAGAGCAAAAAATGGTCTGGAACTCGTCCTGGTATCAACATGCCGATTTTTTTTGAGCAGGAGATTGTCGGAGTGATAGGTATTTCAGGGTCCCCCAGAGAGGTCGTCCCTTTTGGAAAAGCCGTGCGAATGATGACGGAAATGATGCTTCAGCAAGCGTACCTGACAGAGCAGATGGCACTGGAAGAACGCTCTCTCAACTTTTTGGTGCAGGACTTAATCTCCGGAACACTTGATTCCTCACCGGAAGTTGTGCAATCCCGAGGGAAATTGCTAGGACTCGATTTAAGCGGTCCACGCTCTATCGTCATCGTTCAAAAAGAGGGCCAGGACGATTGGTCAGTGAGATCTTCTTCGTCCAGACAATGGCAATCAAAAATGGCAGCCTGTTTTCAATACGCTGATCAAGTCTGTATCTCAGCCGTGAACTATAATCGCTGGATCATTGTCACCGATTTGCGCAATCGATACGGAACGCAAAAAGTGAAGCAATACTTGTATGAATGTGCCGGGAAGCTATCTTCACTCTTCCATTCTCTGGGGCAAGAAAAGCTCTTCGTCACGATGGGTCACGGTTATGCCGATCTCTCCTGTATGCAGCAGTCTTTTCAGGAAGCGCAACAAACGCTAATCGTATTAGAACGCTTTCCCGAAAAAGGGTCGATCTGCCATTATGACGATGCAGCCCTGGAGATTCTGCTGCTGGAGACCAGAGAAGAATCTCGGCAGCGCGTGATCAGAGAAGTATTAGGGCCCCTCGTCAAGCACCATGAGCTTATGGAGACGTTACAGGTCCTTTTTTCGTCGGATCATAACCTGACGCTTGCATCCCAACGTCTGAACATTCACCGCAACACCTTGCTCTACAGACTGGAAAGAATCGAACGAATATCCGGTTTACATCCCCGTCATTTTGCCGACGCCTTCAAAATGAAGCTGGCGCTGGAATTGCTTCGCTTTCATTGACTAGACAATGTATACAAAAAAGAATATTTTTCGACACGATCCTTTGTATCGTTTGCTAAATGCTTCGGGAAAGCTCTTTTTGTATAGTGAATCATAATTAAGCAGCAGGAGGAACACCGTCATGAAAATCGTTATTGCTCCCGACTCCTTTAAAGGAAGCCTGACTGCCAAACAAGTAGGCGAAGCCATTCGCTCCGGGGTCCATCGCGTACTCCCTCACAGTGAACTCATCGTGAAACCAATGGCTGATGGCGGAGAAGGTACTATGCAATGCCTGGTCGATGCCACAAACGGCAGAATACTGACCACCACTGTAAAAAACCCGCTCGGCGAGGACATTTCTGCTGAATTCGGCATCTTGGGTGACGGTGTTACCTGTGTAATCGAATTGGCTGCTGCATCTGGTCTTTATTTGATCTCTACCGCAGAACGCAACCCGCTTGTCACGACCACCTATGGCTTTGGTCAATTGATTACGGCTGGACTCGATCAGGGCTGCCGCAAATTTATTCTAGGACTTGGTGGAAGCGCTACCAATGACGGCGGTGCTGGCATGCTCCAGGCTCTTGGATACACGCTACTCGATCAAGACGATCTGCCACTCTCTTTTGGAGGAGGTGAATTATCACGACTGAGCCGCATTGATACGAGTCAGGTTGATAAGCGGCTAGCTGACTGTCATTTCGTCATCGCGTGTGATGTCACCAATCCTTTTGTTGGACCCAATGGCGCTTCTCAAGTTTTCGGCCCGCAAAAAGGAGCCACGCCGGAAATGGTGCTGCAATTGGATGATTCTTTGCGCCATTTCGCTGACTTGATCAAAAAGACCCGTGACTTCGCCATTCACGATTTGCCTGGGACAGGTGCTGCCGGCGGTGTCGCTGGTGCCCTTCTCGCTTTTCTGAATGGACAGCTCCGTTCCGGGATTGATTTTGTGATTGAGACGAACGGACTCGCAGAAGCCATGGACAAAGCTAGTCTTGTTATCACGGGTGAGGGACAAGTCGACTTTCAGACGGCCCAGGGAAAGACGCCATGTGGAGTTGCCCAAGTTGCCCAACGATATGGCATTCCTGTCATTGTCCTCGCTGGTTCCATTGGAGAAGGCATCGACGTCCTTTATGAAAAAGGTGTTTCTGCCGTTGTCAGCATTACCAACAGACCGATGACGCTGGATCAATCGATGCGCGAAGCCGCCTCGCTCCTGGAGCAGACAGCCGAGCAGGTCATGCGTATCTATAGCATGAAAATCTGATCGTCCACTTACTTTTAAAGGAGGTACGTCATGTATGAGTCCTGAAGTCGTACAGCTAGGTCCGATTATTTTACTTCTCCTCGTTATCAGCATTGTATTAATCGTGTACGCCACTGCGAAATGGAAGCTCCATCCGTTCTTATCCATCATTTCTAGTACGTATATTTTTGCTTTGCTCACCAACCTTACCGGCACGCTCAACGGCATCAACAAGCCTTTGATTGCCGATATCGGAAAAGAAATCGCAGGTGGCTTCGGTGGAATCATCACTTCCATCGGACTCGTCATCATTTTCGGTACGCTGATCGGAAAAATTCTGGAAAACTCTGGTGCCGCCGTCAAAATGGCAGAGGTCGTACTGCGCCTGCTCGGTGATCGACATCCTGCGATTGCGATGAGCATCATCGGCTGGATCGTCTCCATCCCTGTTTTTTGTGACTCGGGCTACGTCATTTTGTCTTCGTTAAAAAAGTCTTTAGCCAAACGCACGGGTGTCAGTGTTGTCACATTGGGAGTCGCCCTCTCTACAGGACTCTATGCTACGCACACGCTGGTACCTCCTACGCCTGGCCCAATTGCAGCGGCGACCAACGTAGGCATTGGACCCGAAGGATTGATTTGGGTCATTGTCGTAGGTCTGATCGTCTCTATCCCTGTCGCTCTTGCAGGGCATATATGGGCGCGAAAAGTCGCAGACAAACTCCCAGCCGACCTCGATGAGGCAGTAGAAACCTTTGAAGAATACAAAGCTCGTTTTGGTAAGCTTCCCTCCGGTTTTGCTTCTTTTGCGCCTATTCTTATTCCGATTCTGCTCATGGCAATTGGCTCTGTTGCCAACTTCCCGGTAGGGGTTGATGCCGAGGACCAAAAGATTTTGCTGACTAGCGGCTTTACGCATACACTGCTCTCTTTCTTGGGTGCCCCTGTTAATGCGTTGTTTATTGGTCTTTTGTTCGCAATATTCGGATTACTACCAAAACGAAATGAAGAAACGTTGACCAACTGGATGAGTGCCGGGCTATTGGATTCAGCCATTATCATCATGATTACCGGTGCTGGTGGTGCTTTGGGTGCGATCATCAAAGCGACTCCGATCGCTGACTATGTCAAATCGTTACTGGATGGCAACGCAGCGATGGTTGGGGTCGGTGGCTTGATCGTGATTTTCCTGATCGCTGCCGTTATCAAAACAGCACAAGGCAGCTCGACTGCCTCTCTCGTCATCACCTCCACCATTGTCATGCCGCTCTTGCCTTCGCTTGGGCTGGACGCTATGCTGGGGACTGTTCCGATCGGGCAAATCCTGACGGTCATGGCAATTGGCAGCGGCGCAATGGTCGTCAGTCATGTGAACGACTCTTATTTCTGGGTCGTGTCTCAGTTCTCTAAAATGAGCCTCACCACCGCGTATCGTGCTCAGACATTGGCGACACTCGTGGAAGGTATTACGGGAATTGTTGTGGTAGCAATCTTGGCACTGATTCTTTTGTAAAAAGCAAGCTCTCCCTTGATCCTGAATCAAAGGGAGAGCTTTGTCATGTCACTTCGTCTCGCGGTGCAGGGTATAACGCTTCAGACGGGGGGAATATTTTTTCAGTTCCAAACGTTCCGGATGATTTCGCTTGTTTTTAGAGGTGATGTAGTTCCGATCTCCGGTTTCCGTGCATTGCAGGGTAACGTTCACGCGCATAGATGTCAGCCTCCTCTTTTTTGGTTATACTGTCGTCTCGATAACCGCATCTGATGTCGGGAGTGGATCGGGTAGCTTACTCCAGTCCGCCTCGTATTCCTCATCGTTCAGGAGACATGCATTGAGACGCTTCACGATTTGCTCCTGGTTTAGATCGATCCCGATAAAGACGAGCTCTGTCGTTCGATCCCCATGTACAGGATGCCATGTTTGCTGCCAGTCCGGCTCCTCTGCCAGAATGGCTTGTTGCTCCTCTGCCGATAACGCTGCCGTCCAATAGCCTGCCGTTCCGATCTCGATGGATGGCCCCGCCTGACTGAGTGACATCGCCACGTCATTTCGTGTCGCCAACCAGAAAAAGCCCTTGGCTCGCACGACTTCCTCTGGCCAATCCTCCAACCACTTTTCAAACCGAGCTGGATGAAAGGGCCTGCGACCGCGGTAAACGAAGGAGGAAATTCCGTATTCGTCTGTCTCAGGTGTATGCACTTCCTTTTGCAGCTCAGCAATCCATCCCGCTGATTGACTGGCAGTCTCGAAGTCGAACAGATAGGTATTCAAAATTTCTTTCGGGTCTACCTGCCCACGGACAGCGCGGATAAAGCGAGCATTTGGCTGTAGCTTGCGCAGAACGGCTTCCAGTTGTATCAAATCGTCAGGAGCGACACGATCGCATTTGTTCAGGATCAATACATCACAGAATTCAATCTGGTCGATCAAAAGATCGGCGACCTCCCGGGTATCCTCTTCGCCAACTGCCTGCCCTCTGTCCAAAAGGTTTTCGCCGGACGAAAAGTCATGCCAGAAACGGTACGCATCCACTACGGTCACCATCGTGTCCAAGCGGCACAACGACGATAAATGGATGCCATTTTCTTCGTCTACGTATGTGAAAGTCTGGGCGACGGGAACCGGCTCGCCTACTCCCGTCGATTCAATCAGTATGTAGTCATACCGTCCTTCCAAGGCCAGACGCTCTACCTCCGTCAGCAAATCCTCTCGCAAGGTGCAACAAATGCAGCCATTCGACAACTCCACGACCTTTTCGTCCACGCGTGAAAGACCACTGCCTGAGTGAATAAGAGAGGCGTCTACGTTTACTTCGCTCAAGTCGTTGACGATCACGGCGACTCGTAGCCCATCCCGATTGTTTAGGACGTGGTTCAGCAGTGTGGTTTTGCCTGCTCCCAGGTACCCGCTCAGAACTGTGACGGGGATTTTATTTTCGTTTTTGTTCATGGTGGGTTCTCCTTTTTGACTAATATAAAACGAAATGATTACGATTTGTTTGTTATCATAGCGCATTAGAATGACCAAAGTCAATATAAAACGTAATTATTACGATTTGAAAAAAATGAAAAATCCTTGAAAGGAATCCTTCCAAGGCATCATTCAAACTACTCCCATACAACTCATTGTAATTGGCACTAACATTAAAGTAGCATTCAAGAAAGTACTGAAACGTACTGTATTTCTCCATTATATCCCTCTCTTTATTTGACAGCTGGAAATGCCGTTAGTACCTTCAAACCCCACTCTTGAGATAAGTCCCTAACTAGTCAATACACTTCTACGCTTATTTATACATACCAAAATACTCATCCGAAAACTCACCGTCAATTGTATACGCAATATCATAGTAGTACTGTTAAATCTGTGTCTTTCGATGAAGCAATTCAAGGCAAACTCCAAAAAATGGATATATTCTATCGTGGTTATTCATAAATACCTGAGTACACTTATAGCATATACTAAAATCTTTTAGTTTCATGTTATTTGGTATTCTTCTAGTATTTTGATCGACTTAATTCTTACTTCTGCAAAAAAAAGACCTTGATAGAGGATAATCCATCAAGGTCCGCACACTAACAACTCTTATCTTCCAGTACTTTTTCTGCATATTGAATATCTAGCTCAATATCAATATTCGGGTACTTCTTTTGGATAGATCGTAGAAAACGTATAAATGAACTACTTTGGAGATACAAAGATATATCTTCAAAGATTTCACTTAGCCAAAATATTTCTTCTTCAGAGCATTGCTCTAGAACATCCATAACAAACTGTTCATTTCTAGAAAAAATTTCTGTAAGCTCACCCCAACATTCTACGATTCTTGGATCATCCGGATGAAGGGATGTTCTTTTTTCGATGATTTTTTTAATCATATCTAGTTCTTTCAATAAAATCACCTCATGGTTGACTACTGTTATCTGGGGTTACTGTACCAATTGAGCCGTTGTTTTTGATAACACCTACACGAACACCTTTATATTCTGCAAACATCCAAACCCCATCCTCTTTATTACTGTTTGTCGAGATATTTGCTACATATTCTGCAGCATTCTTAATATCATCTCTAGTCCAGCTTTGTGGAAACCAGGCTTGGCCAGTCCCTGATCTTTTATTCGCGTTTTTATGGCTTGGAATATTCCCGATTCTCACTCCATTCGAATATTCCCTAACTATATTGAATTCAATATTATTAGCAATTAAATCGTCTATATTTTCTTGTCCATGTCGCCCATTAATTAATCGGTTAGTGGTGGTAAAATCACCCTAGGAGGCATGTGCCAATCTCTCAGGTGTAATGGTAATGCATGCGGTATTATGAACCCATACTCCCCACCCACTTACAAAGTAAGTATGGAAATCAGCAACTGTAAAATTGTAAACCTTAACCTTCTTGTCATGCTGAACAACCTTGATGGAGTCTATCATCAGGTTATTGGACATTGACTCATACATGACAAACAGCAAACAGTAATACTCCTCTTCTGTTATCCCATCAGGGAAAGCCCTCTTGACCATGTTGTACATGCTTTCTAAATGTGTCGGTAGCGCATGACTCATGTTTGTACCTCCTTGGAGACTGGGTTCTTCCGCTAGGCTACTACAAAAAAATCAGCCAGATTTCACTCTGACTGATTTCCTCCACGCCTGCTCCACTATTGTTTTTTCGCCTTATTCATCTCAATCGCTTCACCATAAGCCCCAATGACTGGCTGGTACGCCTGACGATCATTCAATTTCCCCTGCTCGACGACTGGCTGCGGGCGATTTTCTTTCCACGTAAGCTGACTGTACACATGACCTGTTGCAGTCGGCATTGTAACGAGGATGTCTTTCACTTGATCAGCATTGCCATCCGTGATGGCGAGCTTCGGAAGAATACCGCTGTCGCGTTTTCCTACAGAGATAAACGTCTGTTGATTATCCTTCCCTTCGCGAACCACGACGCGCAAGTTATGGGCCGTCTGATTCATCGATACGCCCATCTTATCACCTACGAGTAAAATAAGATCCTTGATGTTGTCTCCGGTCACGTCTGCATACTTCGTATCAAGGACAAAGGTACTATCGCTGCCCATACTGAATCCGCTATTGATCGTCACATCTGGTGACGGCATATTGTCCCAGTCTGCTTTTTGAACCGTTACCTGTAAAAGCTGCGGCTGTTTATTGACGATGTTCCACACACTGATCGCCACTGCCAAACGATCCTCCGTATTCAGCCCATGCAAGGTTTGCTTGCCCATATAACGCAGGTTGCCCTTGGCATCCCGGAATGGTACCAGCTCTACCAGCTTTTGCGTATATCCATTGGTTGCCTTTTGCAGCTTTCCATTGGCATGATAAATTCCTTGCTTCACGTACGTAGCCTTATTGTCCGATATATCTACTGTACTCGTCGCTTTTGTTTTTGTATTCGTTACTTTTGCCACAAATCCATCGGCAAATTGTATGGTGAACGGGATATTTTGCTCTGGTTGCAATAAGACTACCGGCGCGTACGCTTGCGATTGGGTGCCGCTCGCTTGAACCGAGTCAGCCCCAACGCCCGAAGCCATGAGAACCGCACCGCTGCAAAGAACTGCCGCCATCGTTTTGTGCCATGCTTTCATCCTATTCTCCTCCTTCGTATAGATAACATCCAACTCCTATCCTACATTTTTAAACGAATTTGCTAGGTCAATTGTTGCTAGTAAAATGTTCCCTGTTCTCTCGCACTTTTTTCCTGTATAAGGGAGCTTAGAACATGTTCGCTTGTTCTTGAAAAGCTCGAAAACGGGTTTTTTTACCGTTTTGCAACAATTTTGCGGGATGGGCAAGCTACAATATAGTCAAATGGATGCAGCAACAGAAAGGAACATTTGAAATGAAAAAGGCTTGGCTCGTAACGACAGCACTCTGCGCCTCGCTTGTTAGCGGTTGCGGACTCACAGATACACCCAATGAATTAATGCGCGCCCCGTCAGCAGACGGCGATCAAAAATCGATCAATCAGGCCGTCATGCAATTTTTGCCGGCTGGATCACAATTATCTGTTCCTCTTCATCCCGCAGAAGCCAGTGCCGTCTCCCTACAGGATCTAAACGGGGATGGGGTTGCAGAGGTCGTCGCTTTTTACAAAACCGAAAAAACCGATTACGAAATCGGTGTGCTTGTGCTTACCCAAAAGCAAGGAAACTGGGAAAAGCTCTCCTCCTTCACTGGTGTCGGCAGCGAATTGGACTACGTCTCCTTTCAAGATCTCACTGAAGACAAAATTCCGGAAATGCTGATTGGAATGGGAGGCGGCGAAGATTTGAACAAGGAGCTCTCCGTTTATTCGCTAGCGAATAATATGACCCAGGAATTGATGAAGCAGCCCTATTCCATTATGGCAGTTGGCGATTTGACAGGAGATGATCACGCGGATCTCGCTCTCGTTGTTCTCGATAAAAATAACTTCACATCCAAAGCGGAGCTGTATGGGGCGGCGAATGGCACAATCGCCAAAAAGACAGAGATAGCCCTTGACGGATATGTGAATGGCTACTATCAGGCTATCATCGGAAAAGCATCGCCAACCCGAAACGGACTATTTATTGATGCTGGATTAGGTGCTCACTCTGCTTCCACTGAACTACTCCTCTGGGACAATGGACAACTGTCCAACCCTTTGGCAAAAATAGAAGGAGAGATGGATCTGACCTTCAAGCCTTATTCTTTGGAAAGTGAAGATATCAATGGTGATGGCATTATCGAGATCGGCACGAAGATACAACCCGCTGGGACAGAGGATTTGGCCATGGCAGAAATCCCTTGGGTCTCCTCCTACTTCCAATGGGACGGGAAAACGGGCTTGAAGCACATCGAAGATCATTATCAAAATTACACGCAAAGCTTTGACCTCAAGATTCCGGCAAAATGGGGCGAAAAATACACCATCTCCATCAACCATGATACGAATCCGTTCCTCGTCCGATTCCTTTATTACGGTGCGAATGGCAAAAATAAGGCAGAATTACTAACGCTGCAAAGCATTCCACAAAACGAATGGATCAAATTTGAAAGCGGATTGAAGCAAAAGCAAGTTCCCTACATTTTGCTGAAGGAAGAGGGCAAACAAGTCTTGATCGCTATTTTACCGCAAACGACACCTACCCTTGGAAAGGCTGCTCTCGCGGAATATCGATCGATGCAGCTTACCGCTGAAGAAGTTCGTCAGCTCTTCAAACCGATGACAAACCGGGAATAAAGTGAAATAGTATATCCTTATCGAGGAGATTTGCCCTATGAAGGTTTTATTACTGGAAGACGAGAAATCCATCCGGGATTTTGTGCGCATCAATCTCAAGCGCGAGGGCTATGAGGTAATTGAGGCTGGGACCGGAGAAGAGGCACTTGATCTCGCAGATCAACAATCAGACATCGTCATTGCGATTCTCGACGTCATGCTCCCCGGCATTGATGGCTTCGAAGTATGCGGGCAGCTGCGAAAAAAATATCCGCGTCTCGGAATTATTATGCTGACGGCCAAAAGCCAGGAGCTGGACAAAGTCATGGGTCTCGAATTCGGAGCAGACGATTACGTCTCCAAGCCGTTTAGCCCTGCGGAATTATTGGCCCGTGTCAAAGCGTTGCACCGCAGATTGACACCCATTCCTGAGGTTGAGGACAAAAATGAAATTAACATTGCCCCCTTCACGCTGTTGCTCGATGAACGCAAGCTGATTCGGGCGGAACATGAAATTGACCTCACGCCAAAAGAATTCGCCATCATCAAATTACTGGCTGAGAATGCAAACAAAGCCATCAGTCGGGATGAGATTTTGACAGCAGTTTGGGGTCAATTTTTCGTCGGGGACTTAAAAATCGTTGATGTGAATATCCGCCGAATAAGGCAAAAAATCGAGGATGATCCCGCTCATCCAGCTTTCCTGGAGACAGTCTGGGGGTATGGCTACCTGTGGCGAAAGGACGTCCCAGATGAAAGGCATTAAGAGTAGGCTGGTTCTTCATTTCGGCCTGATTCTCCTTCTGATCGTACTGCTCTTGGAAGGACTGTTTTACTGGGCCGTTCATACGTATTACATCGGGACTGCGACCGAAGCATTAGTGACCCGCAGCACGACCTTCACCAATTTTATTAACAAGTACGCCACTGGCTATCGGTTAAAAGACAAAGCACGCTACATTTTGGAGAATGTTTCGAATCAGGAATACGCCAAAATTGAGGTCTTGGACCCAGGAGGAAAAGTCATTCTCAACTCCTACGGCTTTCAGACCAGCGAGATCATCAATACCCCTGACGTCATGGATGCCCTCAAGGGGCAAAGTGGTTTGTACATCGGGAAAAGCCCGCAGTCGCGGGAGCGTGTCATCGCGGTGTCCAATCCGCTTACGTACAGCGGAGAATTTGTAGGCGTTCTGCGGTACACGATCTCCGCTGAACCGCTTTATCAAGCAGTAAATCGCATTGCCTTGTACGGGGCTGGCGTCGGGACAGGCGTAGTCTTCCTCGCTTTTGCGCTCAGCCTGCTCATGGCAAAGCGAATCGTTGACCCTATCGAAGATTTAACGAATGCGGCAAAACAAATGGCGGAAGGAAATTTCGCTGTCCGCGCGCCAAAACGATACGAGGATGAGGTAGGAACCCTCGCGGACACTTTTAATTACATGGCAGCGGAGATTGGGAAGAACGAAAAGCTGAAAAATGACTTCATCTCCTCTGTCTCCCATGAGTTGCGTACCCCACTTACGTCGATTAAAGGATGGGGCGAAACGCTCATTTCGGGTGGTTTGGAAGAGCCTGAAGAGACGATGCTCGGTCTCGAAGTCATCTCCAAGGAGACAGATCGGTTGATCGGGCTCGTCGAGGAATTGCTCGATTTCTCGAAGTTTCAATCCGGTGAGATGAAATTGTCTCGCGAACGCATGGATGTCCGGGATCTTCTCCATGATTTGCATCTTCAATTTTCAGTACGTGCCAATGCGAAACAAATCGAATTGAAGCTGGAGACTCCCCCTACCCCACTCATGGTTATGGGAGACGCGAATCGACTCAAGCAAGTATTTGTGAATCTATTGGACAACGCATTGAAATTCACGCCACAAAACGGCTCAATCGTTATCGCAGCTTCGTTGTCAGGCGATAGGCTCCTTGTCACCGTCACGGATTCTGGTGAAGGCATTAACCCGGAAGACTTGCCGCATGTCACAGAAAAGTTTTTCAAGGGGCGCTCCAAGCTTTCCGGCAGTGGTCTGGGGTTGGCGATCTGCAAAGAGATCATTCAACTCCATGCCGGGCGGTTTTCGGTTAGCAGCGCTCTTGGTCAAGGAACATCAATTATGGTGGATTTACCGTTGTTGGCGAATCAATAAAAGCAGGAAGAGCGGATGGTTCTCCTGAAGAAGATATGACAAAAAAACTCACCCTTGCCGCATTCATATGAGGCGTGGATGAGTTTTTTTCTGTTGGAACACGATATTAGAAGCTGTTTTGAATGACCAATTCTTCCAGGCCAAAACGGGAAGTGGAATAAGCTTGCACGCTTGCTTTCCCCAAAGTCAGCATGAGTGTTGGCAAATAGCGGGATGGGATGTTCAGCTCTTTAATGAGCGCATCACGGTTGTAGCCACCCATCGGGCACGTATCGTAGCCTTTTGCTTTTGCCGCCAGCATGAGTTGCATCGCTGCATAGGACGAATTACGGATTGCTTCATCACGCGCGATTTCCGGGTTGTTATTGTAAGCCCCTTCGATTTGCGCGATCATGGTCTCACGTACTTGCTCTGTAACATATCCTTTTGCCAATGCTTCATCATAAACAGGACGAGCAGACTTGTAAGCCTCCAGATCGCCGAGAATGATGATGGTAGCGTAAGCATCCACTACCTGCTGCTGATTGTATGCGATTGGGAGCAGTTTTTCTTTGATCGCAGGATCGGTCACGACGAGGAAGCGCCAATGCTGCAAATTCCAGGAAGATGGCGCACTTGCTGCGAGACGCAGGATTTCGTTCAGCTCGCCTTGTGGAATTTTTTCATTTGGATCATATTTACGCACGCTGTGACGGGCTTCCATTACCTGTTCAGCGGTAATTTTCAGTTCTGTATTCATAGTTGAATCTCCTCCATACTGTATAGTACGCTGTTAAAAAGATACTACTTACTTTATTATCGTTACAAACATTTTGCAATTACTTTTTACAATTCGCTTCATACCCTATTGTTTGGAGGCACTCTCGATGAAATACACGGATAACATTGTCATCGTCACTGGCGGTGGCCAAGGCATCGGACGGGCAGTCGCCACCATGTATGCTGCCGAAGGAGCACATGTCGTTATCGCCGAATACAATCGTGCAGCGGGAGAAGAAACGGCCTCGCTAATCAACGCGACAGAAGCTGTGAAAGGCACGGCACACTTCGAGCACATCGACGTCAGCGTTCCAGCGCAGATCGAACATTTGATGAGAACTGTCGATGAACGCTGGGGGCGGCTCGATGTTTTGATCAACAACGCGGGCTTGTCCGTATGGGAATCTCCCTATGAACTGACCGTCGAAGCATGGGACCATATCTTGAACACCAATTTGCGTAGTGTTTTTCTCGCATCGAGAGAAGCAGCCAAAATCATGCGTCGCCATGGTAGTGGCGCAATCGTTAATCTTTGTTCGACGCGGGCGCACATGTCCGAGCCACACTCGGAGGCATACGCTGCTTCCAAAGGAGGCATTTTATCATTAACACATGCGCTTGGTGTCTCACTCGGCCCCGATGGGATTCGTGTCAACACGATCTCTCCCGGCTGGATCGAACACCGCGATTATGCCGCTCTTCGTCCCGGTGATCATGCCCAGCATCCGGCAGGTCGCGTAGGGACACCCGAAGATATTGCCCGTGCGTGCCTATTTTTGACACAAAAGGACAACGATTTTATTACGGGTACTGAGCTAATTGTAGATGGTGGAATGACCCGCAAGATGATATACGAGCCATAAGCTAAACCAATGTCCTCCCTCTTGAATATGTTGTGCTAACAAGAGAAAAAGGAGGAGTTGTATGCCATTTGAAGAGGAAGACCTCAGAATTCTCGCCCTATGGCTTTTGGCAATCGGGTATCTGATTCTTGCCTTTACCGAATTGGCAGCGCTAGATTTATTTTAAAAAAGGAGAGCCGCTCGCTTCCAAACGGAATGAGCGGCTTTTTTCGTACGTATCGTCTTACCAAGTCACAAAAGGCGGCGAGCCTGGTGCCTGGTGCTGAATTTGTTGCATAATCGGATAACCGTAGGCGAGAATAATCAGGAAGGCGACCAATCCGATCCAAACTGGCCAGCGTTCCAAAATTTTTGGAACTTCTTGCGTCGTTTCTGTTTCGGCAATCGGATATTCCGTATTTCCCTTTGGTGCGTAGAAAGTCAGATACAGCAAGATGGCGATCAAGAGAATCGCGGAGACGAACAGCAGTCCGCCACCAAACGCCATTACACGTTGATAATCCATCCAGCCCAAAGCCAACGGGTGGTCCATATACGTCGTGTAATCTGTGCGGCGCGGAGCCCCTTGCAAGCCCATTGCGTGCATGGCGAGCGACATCAGGAACATTCCTACTGCCCAGAATACCGTTTGCACCATTCCCATGCGATTCGCAGTTTTAGTCAACTGACGTCCAGTCAATGCAGGTATCAGCCAAAAACTGACGCCGAAGAAAGTTAGCGCCACCGCAGCTCCTACGGTGATGTGGAAGTGACCGGTAACCCAAATCGTATTGTGCACGACCGCGTTAATCTGGTTACTTGCGTTAATAATACCCCCAGCTCCGCCAGGAATGAAGAACAGCATCCCTACAAATGGAGCAAAGAAACGTACATCTGTCCAAGGCAGTTTTTTGAACCAACCGAAAAGTCCAACTCCGCCTTTTTTACGTCCAGTCGTTTCAAAGATGGCAAACATCGAAAATGCTGTCATCAAAGATGGGATTACAACAATCAGCGTCAGTGTAACGTGGATCATTTTCCATGCTGGTGAAATTCCCGGCTCCATCAATTGGTGGTGGAACCCGACAGGAATCGAGAACAACAGCAGGCAGATAAAAGCGAGTCGACTGAGCGAATCACTGAAAACGTGACCGCCGATGATTCTTGGTAAACATACGTACCACGCCATATAAGCAGGCAATAGCCAGAAATAAACGAGCGGATGACCGAAAAACCAGAACAGCGTACGGCTGAGCATGACATTAATCGTTGGAACCAGCCCGAGTGACCACGGGATGAGTTGGAACAAAACCTCCACCGCTACAGGAATCGTCGCAGTAATCCACAGGATGTAAGTAGTGACCCCCATGTAGAGGAAAAGCGGAGACGTTTTCCCTTTATTTTCGCGTTTCCATTTGCGATAGCTGGCAAAAACCCCGAATCCCGCTAGCCAGCTACCTACTACGAGCAAGGCAGAACCAATGTAAAAGTACGGAGATGCTTTAAGTGGTGCATAGAACGTATAGAGAACAGAGGCTTCATTCATTAGAATGGTGACAACAGCCATCAACGTCCCTAGCGTCATAAGAATCCAGCCGGCCCATCCAAATTTCAGAGCGGCTCCATGCAAGGAACCACCTGTCGTACGGGCAACTCCTGAGAAAATAAATCCGACGATGAAGTACGTGGTAAAAATAAGTGCCATCAACACGCCATGGGCGGTCAAAATTTGATAGTAATTTGTCCAGCTCGGCAGTTCCATGATTCCCCCGCGAACCATGCCCTGTACCATCCCTGCCACAGCTGCCAATCCGAATGCAATATAAGCTACCCACACATAAGCCAAACTAAGTCTTGCCGCAGAACGCTGAACCGGAACATGGGGGAGTGTATCGTCGATCTTCCGTGCGATTACCATAGGATTCACCTACCTTTATTTCACAATAATCGTGGTCGCCATTACCTGATGACCTGCGCCACAGTATTCGTTACAAAGGATCAAATACTCGCCTGGCTCGTCAAAAGTGTGTGTCGCCGAGCTGATGTGTCCAGGCAGAACCATGAAGTTAATGTTGGTCTCTGGAATCTGGAATCCGTGAATAACGTCTGGACTCGTGACGTGGAAGTTCACCGTTGCGCCAACTGGTATTTCCATCTTGGTCGGAGCGAAGCCGAACGCAAATGCTGTCATGTAAGCGTCGTATTCATTGTCTCCTACCTGTTTCAAGCCTGGTTTATCAAAAGGAGGCGTCTCCGTAACCTTCTCTGGATCAATCATTTCCATATTACTTGGCGGAGCCATCCCCATGGCAAACGCATTGACGCACAACAATACAATAAATAAGGCCAAACCGCCTGCGCCAAGCATCAACCAGATTTTTTCATATCGATGCAAATGCATAAGTACCCTCCTTTACTTCCTTATTACGCCCTATCCAGGAAAAGCCCGAATACACCCAACCAACCGACTAGAATAATACCTCCGACGATCAGAACCGCAACAAACGTTCCCTTCAAGTCTTCCTGGTTCGTTTGCAGCTTGCTGGATTTTGATTTCTTGCCTTTCTCCGCCTTATCCACTTGCGTCTCCATCGCGCTCTTCTCCTTTCCTAACGTGCCTCATGGGCGCGGTGTAGTTTTCACGCCTTCATTCTACCGCTGGAACCCCTTGGAAGTAATTCGGGGAAATCCCCTAAAATGTTCCGGGAAACCCCTGATTTCGACCGTTTTATGACCGTTTTCGGACACAGGATCGACACAAAAAAGACGACCCCGTATTGGGATCGTCCTTGGACCTTATTGTAGCAATCGTTGTTACCCTGACCAAAAAAATGACCGCTCTTGAGCTAGCTGGCCTGAGCGGTCATCCCCGTTTTAAATTCTGCTGAGCCGATCCCCCTTACAGGGTACCGTCTACTGTACGATAGATCAGAGTGTTCCAGCACTCTAGTCTATTTATTTTAGCCTTACATTCTTAGTTTTATCATAACGTATGGTTTTGCTGTTGACTATATACAACAGATTGTACGCTACTCAAAATCCAGCCAGCCCTTCTTAATCGCATATCGCACCAAATCAGGCCGCGTACGCAGATGGAGCTTTTCCATAATATGCGCTTTATGCGATTCTACCGTCTTGACGGAAACAGTGAGCTGCTCGGCAATTTCCTTATTGCTGAAGCCCTTTGCAATCAAGACCAGTACTTCTTTTTCCCGATCAGTCAGGATGTCGTACTTGGCCTGCTCCTCACCGTTCTTGACCATTTGCAGAAATTCCTCGATCAGAGATTTCGTCGCAGATGGATACAAATAGGCCATGCCCTGATTGACCGAACGAATCGCCGTGATCAAATCAAGGTCAGGGGCGCTTTTTAAAATATAGCCGGCAGCACCGGCTTGCAGTACCCGAAACAAGTATTCCTCGTCATCATGCATCGTAAGCACGAGCACCTGGATGTCTGGTGCCGTTTCCTTCAGTCTGGCAGTTGCTGTCAAGCCGTTTTCCCCAGGCGGCATGCTCAAATCCATCAAGACAACGTTGGGCCGGACTTCCCATGCTTTTTCACATGCCTCTTTTCCGTCAGCTGCATAGCCGACGACTTCCATGTCCTCCTGGGCGTTGATCAGCATCCCCAGCCCAGAGCGTACTATCGCATGATCATCAGCGATCAAGACGCGAATGGTCATCCTCTACCCCCTCCTTCGGCACCGGAATTCGGACGATCACCGTCGTTCCTTCCTCGGGTGCGGAGCGAATATCAACGGTACCACCAAGCAACTGGGCACGCTCCTTCATGCCAAACACACCGAGACCTTTGCCGATGTTCAATGTTTTCTCTACTTCAAACCCTACGCCGTCATCTACAATCGTGACGACAATTTCCTTCTCCCTATTCTCGAACATGATTCCCAGATGGCTCGCCTTTGCGTATTTTGCCGTATTGGTCATGGCTTCCTGCACAATCCGGTACAGCGCTGTTTCCATCGCAGCAGAGTATCTGCGTTTCTCCCCCTGAACATGCAGCTCCACCTGGATATGAAACGTCTTTTCCACCCGTTTCATCAACGAACGTAATGCAGGCAGTAAACCGAGATCATCCAGTGCGGATGGGCGCAGCTCCAGCGCCATGCGCTTCACTTCCTCCATCGCCTTGGAAGTCATATTCACCAATTCCGTGACATGCTGCATAACCGGCTCGCTCAATTCTCGTTGTCTAACTACGTTTAGTCCCACTAAAATACTATAAAGCGCCTGCCCTACGCCATCATGCAGCTCCCGGGCGATGCGCTTTCGTTCTTCTTCTTGTGCTTGGATCGCAAAATTCGTCAGCTTGTACTGGTAGCGCTCTTTTTCCACTCGCTGTTGCGCAGACATATCACGCAAAATCATGACCAGCTTCCCCTGCGATTCATCCTCTAGTCTCGCAGAGCTGGCTGCGACAGGGTAATCCACACCTGATTTCGTTCGGAGCCTCATCTCGAATGAAGGCATTTGCACGCGCTTAAAAAAGCAATCCGTGCAGCTCGTTTCTTCCATACACGTTGCCATTCCGAGACACAGCTCGCAAATATGTTTATCCCGAATCAGCTCTTCTTCTGTCCAGCCCGTCATCTGCTCCAACGCAGCATTGGCCTTTACGATTCGTCCCTCATTATCAATTACCAGGATCGCATCGCTAGCGTTGGCAAAGATGGACTGCATCAGGGAAAGCACTTCACTCGACGTACCCATGCGTTCCTCCTTTTGAGACAATCGTTCTAACGTTATTGTAAAGTTTCCATAAAAGAAAGTGTATCAGGGAATTCCCTTATCATCATTCGAATTGAAAAGAGCTTTTGATATGCCGATCTAGCCATAAACGCAAAAAAGGGACAGCAAATGCCATCCCGTTCTTTCTCTTACTCTACTACGATTTTTTCAGCAGTGCCGATAGGCGGCAGGCTTTTGGTCATCATTGGGCCGTAGAAGGCTACTACTTGCATATCCTTTTTCAGCTCAGTTGGCGAGAGTACTTTGTTGTCTCGCGCATTGATGATCACTGTTTTCTCCGTAATGTTCAGGTTGATTTTTTCTTGGGAGGTTTCGGTAATACCGCGACCCTCTACAAGCATTTTGTAGTTGCCATCTTTGTCAGCAGAGATGCTCGCTACTTTACCCGCAGTTCCCAGGACGTCCTGAGTCTCCAGTCCGCCTTTTACCGTGATGCTGAGCGCACTCGTTTGTGGCGGCAAGCTCATCGCCATGAATTTTTCGGTTGTAGCATCAACGGCCATACCCAGCTTCAAGTCTTCTGGCTTCAGCACTTTACCAGCTTCATCTGTAATTTTCGTGTCTTCCGTCAGGTGCAGGATGATGCCAGACTCATAGATGTTCAGTGTAACCGAGTAGCCTTTATCGGATTTGTTGATGCTTGTAATGGTACCTGTACGCATAGGAGCGATTTCGTCCTCAACTACTGTCACTGTATCATCAGTTACATTTACTTCTGCTTGCAGGATTTCGTCAACGAATGCGACTGGCACATAGGTGCTGCCATTCAGTACGCGAGGCTCTGCTCCCAGCGTTTTGTACATTTTTGCGAAAGGATAACGATCCTCTCCTTCTTTTGCGTAGCTGGTGATCGCGCCTCGTTGCACTTCTGCTGCTTTTTCCTTGTCGTTCCAGCTTACTTTGAAACCGAGGGCTTCAGCAACAGGACGAAGTGGAACCAGAACGGTTTGTTGACCTTTATCGAAGATCGCATCTTGTGCGATTGCTTGACCGTTAATATTAACAGAAAGTTCTTTTACTGGTTCGGAGGTTGCAGATACCACGCTAGTTCCCAAAACGGCCAGTGCCGCGATTGTCATCATACCTGTACGGATTGTTTTCATGTTGTTTACGCCTCCAATGTTCTTGCTTGTTTTTGTGTGTCTCTATTCATTGGACGGCACCCTTTCAGAAACGTTTCAAATAAATTTTCATAGATGTGTAAATCGTTCGCGTATAAGCGAAAAACATCACGGCTGGCTTGGGATTTGGTCGTTTCGTGGCATCGGCACATCGGGCTTGCCTGACGGGTTGTCGTACAAATAAGTCGGTACCTTTCCGACGATCAGGGCTTCGGAGACCGGGATTTGTGTGGTGACCGTCTGTTGCTTGGTAGCAAACGGGATAATGACCCGCAAATCGACTTCGACGTGAATGTAGACAGTCACCAGCACCATATTGATTCCAGCTTGCTTTAGGCCTGTTTCCAGCTTCGTTTTGACGGCTCCAATCGGAACGAACGACACCGGAATTTCAGGCCCAAAGTGCTCCAGAAAGACGTTTTTGGTAGCCAAGCCTAGCGGTATCGTTGTCTGGACGTGCTCCTGCTCGAATTCCTTCAAACGATTTTGAATACGGGCTGTCGTTTCCCCCACAATCCGGGAGTACTCTTTGAAATTAAAATTCACCGCTTTGATGCTGCCATTCTCGTCTTTCTCCATGATGACGACTTCGTTGACATCGAGGCCCTGTTGGGACATACGTTTGGTGACTGCATCGGTAATGGCGAGCTTGGCGACCTGCTCTGCCTTGGCCTGGGCAATCAGCATCAACGTCGGCTCTACCCTGCGTTCCACAATGATAAACAAAGTGATCAATACCACAATAATCAGTAGGAGCCCAGCGAAAATTCTCCTTCTACGCCTTTTCCATCCTCCCCTTCTCAAGCGCACGATGGCTCCCTCTCCCCTTTGGCGGCTCGATTAGTCAGGACGAACCGTACGCATAGCTGCGCGTTTCTCATTGCTTGTGCGCTGTCTGCCGCTGGTAAGCACCCCACCAATTCCCGCGACAAACGTAGGAACTCCCGCCGCGACCAAAATTAATGCCCAATCGCGCAGATTCAGATCCGTTGTTTTGAAGATCGGCTGGAGTGTCTCCATGTATACGACACCGATCACGAGCACAATCGACGAAAGCACGGCCCAGACGAGGTATTTATTTTCAAATACATTGCGGTGAAAAACACTATATTGACTCCGGCAATCGAAAACGTGTATCAGCTGCGCCATAACCAACGTGACAAAAGCAACAGTCTGGGCATGTACCAAGTCATTCGGATTCTCTTTGAGCGTCAGCCAAAACGCGAGCAATGTCATGGTCCCGATGAGGAAGCCACGGCTAATAATTTTCCAGCCCAACCCCCGGCTGAATATGTTCTCTGCCTTGTTGCGCGGCTTCTGATACATCGTATCTTTCTCCGCCTGATCGACACCCAGCGCCATGGCCGGTAAGCCATCCGTCACGAGATTGACCCACAGAATCTGGATCGGCACCAAAGGCAAAGGAAGCCCGAGGAGCATCGCAAAAAACATGACGAGAATCTCCCCTACGTTGGATGCCAGCAAATAACGGATGAATTTTCGAATGTTGTCATAGATGTTACGCCCTTCCTCCACGGCGGCGACAATCGTGGCGAAGTTATCGTCGCGCAGCACGAGATCGGCCGCTTCCTTCGTCACATCTGTACCGGTAATCCCCATCGCGATCCCAATGTCTGAAGTTTTGATCGCAGGAGCATCATTGACACCGTCTCCGGTCATGGCAACAACATGTCCTTTGCTTTGCAGGGCACGGACGATCCGCAGCTTGTGCTCAGGAGACACACGGGCATAGACTGTGACGCGCTCCGCATACTCGGCGAGCTGCTCATCTGACATGCCATCCAGCTCCCGCCCCTCCAACACTTCTCCGTAGCCACGCATCAAACCAATCTGCCGGGCGATTGCTTCTGCTGTCACCTTGTGGTCGCCTGTAATCATGACCGTCTTAATTCCTGCTTGATGGCACAGATTGATTGCTGGACGCACCTCTTCACGCGGTGGATCGATCATCCCAGCCAATCCGACAAAGACGAGATTGTTTTCCATGGAGCCGATTAGTTGTCCCGGGCGATAGCCTTGCAGTGTCTTATACGCGAATCCCAGTACGCGCAGCGCTTTCCCTGCCATCCGTTCCGTTTGCTCCAGTACTTGGTGGCGAAGCGTCGCGGAGAGTGGAATGAGCTCTCCCTTCCACAAAATGTGTGTCGATCTCGCCAGCAATGCCTCCGCCGCGCCTTTCGTCAGCAGGGAATACACGCCGTCCGTCCCCTTTTCGACGACCGACATCATTTTGCGGTCAGAATCAAAGGGAAGCTCCTCCACACGCTGTCCCTGATTCTTCTGGTTGCTACGCTCTGCATTGCCGCCCAATGCCTTCGCGGCAAGCACCTTGAGAGCACCTTCTGTCGGGTCGCCTACCACTTGCCAAAAGCGTGACGACTTGCCCATCCCGAGCAGATTGCGCGTGCTCTGCTCCTCGCATGTCAAACGGGCGTTATTGCATCGATCTGCGATTCGGATCATTTGTGAGAGCGCTCCGTCACGGGCAGGAGATACCATTTTCCCTAGATAGTGAAAGGCCCCCTCTGGTGCGTAGCCGCTGCCGCTCACCTCATACGTGGAATCGCTGTGCCACACTTGGGTAACGGTCATTTTATTTTGAGTCAGGGTCCCTGTTTTATCGGAACAAATGACAGAGGCGCAGCCCAATGTCTCGACCGATGGGAGCTTGCGTACGATCGCATTGCGGCGGATCATCCGCTGGACGCCAAGCGCTAGCGCGACAGTCACAATCGCTGGCAAGCCTTCCGGAATCGCCGCTACTGCGAGACTCACCCCGGCGAGGAACATCGTAAACAGCTCATGACCGTGCCAGACACCAGCAGCGATGACCACAATCGTCAACAACAGTGCGACGACTACGAGAATTTTGCCCATTTGCTCCAAGCGCAGTTGCAAAGGGGTTTCTGCTTCTTCCGCTGTATTCATTAAGTGCGCAATTTTCCCGATTTCCGTGCTCATCCCTGTCGCTACGACGATTCCACTCCCTGTTCCTCCGGTGACCATCGTGCCCATGAACGCGAGATTTTTTTGGTCGCCAAGCGGTACAGTAGATGCCTGGGCTGTCTCCAGTCTTTTCACGTTTTTTCCGACGGGGACAGACTCCCCTGTCAACGCTGACTCCTCTACCTCTAGCCGATTGGCCGAAAGCAACCGCAAATCTGCGGGAACACGGTCCCCTGCCTCCAATTGCACCAGATCACCAGGTACCAGCCGCGAAGCCGGTATCATGGAAATGTTCCCGGCCCGGATGACGCGCGCCATCGGGGATGCCAACTCCTTTAGCGCTTGCAAGGATCGCTCAGCCTTGGCCTCCTGAATAAAACCGAGGATGCCGTTAATGAGGATGATCGCAATAATCGCAATCGCATCCAAGTACTCTCCGAGGAAGTACGAGATCAGTGTTGCGATGAACAGGATGAGCACCATAAAGTCCTTGAACTGATCAACAAAGACCGAGTAGAGAGGCTTTCGCTTTTGTTCAGCCAACTGGTTGGCACCTTGTTTAGCCAGTCGCCGC
The DNA here is from genome assembly GCF_013284345.1 of Brevibacillus sp. MS2.2. NCBI lineage: Bacteria > Bacillati > Bacillota > Bacilli > Caryophanales > Paenibacillaceae > Brevibacillus > Brevibacillus sp. MS2.2. Next base: position 44,348 of record NZ_JABSUZ010000011.1, on the reverse strand, counting down.
TCCGCCTCCTGCTGAGTCAGCCCTTGCGCAGCATCACTATGAAGGGCTTCGGTCACGTCGGCCGCCGCCAGCGTGTACCATTTTCGAATTGGCTGTGTATCCACCTACATCTCCTCCATCCACTTCTCACTCATTTTTATGTGTATGCAGACGAGCTAGAAAATAAAACAACCCGTCCATTTATCTGGACGGGTCTGTGATTCGTTTGTCGGTTATTTCAAGCTTTTGGCTACACCAATGCAAATCAACAAAATCGGCGGCAGCCAGGTGAGTCGCGTCAACCAGCTAGATTTTCCTGCGCGCCTGCCGAGGGCAATTCCTACCGCAAGAAGCAAGGCACTCATCACCGCGATACAGAGAGCGACAAGCAGTGGCGAGTATCCCAAAAACGTAAGGCTGATGCCTGCGCCGAAAGCATCCAATGACAGAGCAAGCCCCAGCATGACGGCCTCCCAGCCCATAATATGCCCAGAACGGTCAGCGTCGGCTTTGGACGGATCTTTTAAAATCTGAATCATGACGCCAAAAATGCGGAACTGCGACAATAATACGATGGGCTCCTGCTCTTCCTGTTTTTCTGCGGCTACAATAGCGTTACTCGCAGCGGTAGACTCCTGAGCCTCTGTCCCCGACCGTGTCGCAATGAGCCGCCACAGAGTAAACAACCCCATGAGAATCAAGACCGCGGCACCAATATACTTGCCGATCTCGGGGGTTAACCATTCGGTGAGGGATGAGCCTACGAGCATGACACCATATACAACAGCAAACGAACAACCGGAAACAACGACGAGCGACAAAAAGGGCATTCTCATGTTCCGTAAACCATACGTCAATCCTACACTGACACTGTCCATGCTGATGGCCAGGGAAACGAGCAGGAGTGCGAGCCATCCGCTCATATGTGGTCACCTCTTTCCCATTGCCTATTAGGTATACGCGAAAAGCTCCGCTGGTGTGCCAACAAATCATGGCCATCTCGGAGGGATACCCGCTGAATCCACAGTCTGCCATGATCATCAACCCTGTTCCCAACGGTCGTCTGGCTCGGCTTGGCACCGATTCTCTTGGGCTTCTTCCTGTCGTTGCGGTTTACATTCTTATTGTGAAGGGCAATATCCTGTGATGAAAAAGAAGAGGCCACTGTCGGCCTCTTCCTTCTTTGAACTATTTGATTTCAAAAGGCACTTCCCAATTCACGTCGTGCTCCACCATATAGGAAGCATAGGATACCGTGAGCTTTTTCGGTTCTTGCTTCAAGCGTGGGATGGTGATCGTGCCTTTGATCTGTACACGTCCGTCCTTGTCTCTGGTGCTTTCTGTATTCACTGACGCATAGTAAGTCTTCCCGTTTTCATCCTTTACAGACCAATAGTGGTTCTCGAGTACGTCTTTTCCTAATGTACCGTCCACTGTAATCACAGCTTCACCTAGATCTTCGCCTTTACCAGGCTCCCATGCAAAAGAAGAGAATGTAAAGGTACTGCCTGTCTCATCCTTGAAAGTCGCCGCTTTCTTGTTTAGCTCTGCTGGAACCAGATCGAATTTAGGTGAAGCCAGTTTTTTCTCATAAATTTTCTTGAGCTCAAGCTTTAATTTTTGTTCTCCCTGTATCGGACCAAACGTATGCCACCAATTCAAGACATCGCCCTCTGCTTTTTCTTCGGGTTCTTCTTCTGTTCTTGGCGTCCATAGAACATTCATCTTGTTATCAAGCCCATCATCCAATGATTTCATATCCCAAGCTGCCACCACTTCCCCTTTTTCATTGGTGATTTCGTACATCATATTCTCTCCCGAAAAAGCAGGTTCGCGCTCTTTTTCTGTGATAATGGCGCCTCGCGGATTTTTCCGATCGTACAGGATCGACGTTCGTTCAACCTCCAAATAAGCTGATTTTGGGAAAGTGGTATCCAGCTTGACCCGTGTCGCACTCGGGGAAAATTCGATATTTTTCAGCTCAATCCCGAGCCCTTGTGGCGATTGAAAAGCTGTATCCTGGAAGGCAACCGCTTTCGTCGCTTCCTTGGCTTTTTTCATATCAATCGGAATTTCCAATGACCATTTTCCTGTCTTACCTGCGATTTCTGTCTGTTCTAAATGTAAGGTCAGTTGGTCGGGAATAGCCTCATGTGATTCAAAGATTTCGTTCAAAAATCGTTCTGTGATGAAAAACTCTCCATGACTTCCCGAATTATCTCCTTCATCATCCTCGAACCAATTCTTCCCGTTCTGGTCCATCAGTTTCGCATCCAAAATATGGTTTTCTATCTTCTTGCCGCTCTGGTCGTATACATCATAGATGACTGCGATCCTCATCGAGTCAGCCAACAGCTCTTTTAACTCGACAGTAATTCCTTGATCGGTTGCCTTTTGCTCCAGCTTTTGAACAAGACCTTTATGGACGGCGTTTTTCATGCCATTGTCTGCGTCTTTTTCAATCTGGAACAAGCTATTCACATAATTCGCAAACGTCGGTGATACAACGGTTCCTGTTACCACCAACGCCGTAAATCCTGCTACTACCAGTCCTGTCTTCTTCACAATATCCCAGCCCCTTTGTCTTCTGGTTTGGGAGGAGTGCATTCGCTTAGAACGTGGAGGAACTGCATCAGACAGCTTATCCATGACCTCGTCTGTAAATGCATCGGGTACAGGAGCCTCCGGAATGTCGGAAAAACCCTCTTCCTGCATGCCTTCTACCCACTCTTGCAGGTGCTTCTGGCATTGTGGACAATTTTCCACATGTTGCTCCAATCCTTTGCTCTCGGCAGGGGCCAGCTCATCGTTTACGTATAGCTTCCATTGATTAAACATGAAGCATTTCATAAATAGCTCCCCCTCCCATCGTTTTCGTCAGGCTGTCCTTCATCTTTTTGCGGGCGCGGAATAAACGCATCTGAACGGAGCTCTCCGAGTGGGACAGTATCTCACTGATTTCCCGATACGACAGTCGCTGTAGGTAAAACAGGACGAATACCTCGCGATACTCTTCATCCAGCAGCATGATGCTCCGTTCCAGCTCGGCGTCCCGTTCCTTTTTCAACAAAGTTGTCTCAGGTGTGTCTGGGTCAATCAACTGCTCCTCATCGATTTCTACCAGCTCTGTCCGTTTGCGTTTTCTCATTTCATCCAAGCAATGATTGCGCGCAATTCGATACAGCCATGAGGAAAACCTGTACTCAGGCCGATAGTCGTGCAAACGATAAAAGGTTTTGATAAACACGTCTTGAGCCAAATCCTGTGCGTCTGGCATGTTGCCGATCATCCTGTACAAATAGCCAACGATCTTGCCCTTGTATCTGTCGACAATTTGTCTGTACTGCTCATGATCGCCAGCCAGGATTTGCTCGATTAGTTCCTGATCGTCCGGCATTTTGCTACTCCTCCATCTATTACAGATCAAGCCAGCGGGGAATGCTGCGCAGCTTCCGTTTTGGTTGAATCATAAGCTAATACGGAGAGATTGGAAAATCCTTTCTCTTTTTATAAAAAAATCATTTTTTCATCCCCGGAACAAAAAAGAAGAGGCCTGTGTCTACCTCTTCCTTTACCTTCAAACTATTTGATTTCAATCGGTACTTCCCACTTCACATTGCGATGCTCGACCGTATAATCAGCATAGGATACGGTGAGCTTTTTCGGCTCCTGCTCCATGCCTGGAATCTCCAATTTGCCTTTGAAGTTTACGTGTCCGTCCTTGTCCCTGATGCTCTCTGTCTCCCTCAGATAGGAATGATAAACCTTCCCATTCTCATCTTTGGCAAACCAAAAACCGGTTCTGACCACGTTTTTACCTAACGTACCCTCTACGGTGATCACCGCCTGAGCTTTTGGTTTTTTCTCGCCATTAGCCGGCTCTAGCGCGAAGGAAGAAAACGAAAAGGTATTACCGACTTCATCCTTTACGGTCTCTTTCTGCTTAACCAGTTCGGCTGGAACAAGCTCCATTTGGGGGTAGGCCAGCTTCCTTTCATATATCTTTTTAAGCTGAAACGTTAACTTTTGTTCCCCCTGAATCGGAGCGAAAGTTTGCCACCACTTCATTTTGTCCCCTTCCGGTTCGGCTACTGTTCCGGATACATGGAGAACATTCTTCCGATTTCTAATGCCTTTATCCAAATCCATATCCCAAGCTGCAACCACTTCTCCCTGCTCATTGGTGATTTCATACGCAATATCGTTCCCACTTAGAGAATCCGCCAAAAACTCCGGCTTGATTCCAATTGTCTTGCCTTGCTCCTGGTTCTTCTTATAGGTCTCTACTTGTTGATTCCTCGCCTCTTCGGCTGCTGTCGTGTACGTGGTCTCCATCAGTGCTCGGGTTGCGCTCGGAGAAAACTCGATTTTTTTCAACTCCATTACGAGTCCCTGTGGTGATTCATACTTAGCATCATGGAAGTTCGCTATTTTGGTCGCTTCCTTTACTTTCTTCATATCAATCGGGAATTCCAGTTCCCACTTTCCTTCTTTCCCTGCAATTTCTGTCTGCTCTATTTTAAGAACCAGCTGATCAGGAGTAGTATCAGAGGACTCGAAAATATCGTTTAAGGCCAACTTGGCGATAAAATAATTCCCATGTTTAGCCATAATGATTCCATCATTTTCACTGATCAAATCTTTCCCAGTCGGATCAATCAATTGAGAATCCAAGAAGTGTTCATCTAGATCAATTTGCTTGCCATTCTGGTCGTACATATCATAGATGACCGCGATCCGCATCGAGTCAACCATCAACTCTTTTGCTTCAAAGGTAATACCTTGGTCCGTTATCTTTTGATTCAGCTTTTGGGCAAAGCCTTTATGGACGGCGTTTTTCATACCCGCATCCTTTTCAATTTGGAACAAGCTATTCACATAATTAGCAAACGTCGGTGATACAACCGTTCCTGTCACTACCAACGCCGTAAGTCCTGCTACTACCAATCCTGTCTTTTTCACAATATCCCATCCCCTTTGTCTTCTGGTTCGGGAGGAGTGCTTCCGTGCCGTACGTGCGGGAACCGCTTCGAACAGTTTACTCATGACCTCGTCCGTAAACGTATCGGGTACAGGAACTTCCGGATAGGCGGAAAATTCCTCTTCCAGCATGTGATCTACCCACTCTTGCAGCTTTCTTTGGCATTGTGGGCATTGTTCTGCGTGCTGCTCTAATCCTTTGCTTTCGGAAGGGGAGAGCTCGCCATTTTCATAGAGCTTCCATTGATTAAACATGAAGCATGTCATAAACATCTCCCCCTCCCATCGTTTTCGTCAGGCTTTTTTTCATCTCTTTACGAGCACGGAACAAGCGCATTTGAACCGCACTCTCCGTAAGAGACAATCGCTCGCTGATTTCTCGATACGACAGACGCTGCAAGTAGTGCAGGACGAACACCTCACGATACTCCTGATCCAGCAGCATGATACTTCGTTCCAGTTGGGCGTCCCGTTCCTTTTTTAACAGGGCGGTTTCTGGCGTCTCTGGATCAACGATCTGATCCTCCACGATTGCCGTCCGCTCCGTTCTTTTGCGTCTTCGTATTTCATCGAGACAATGATTGCTCGCGATTCGATACAGCCATGAAGAAAACTTGTGCTCAGGCCGATAGTCTTTCAATAGGTAAAAGGTTTTGGTAAACACGTCTTGAGCCAAATCCTGTGCGTCCGGCATGTTACCGATCATTTTGTACAAGTAAGTAACGATCTTGCCCTTGTACCTGTCGATAATCTGACTGTACAACTGATGATTGCCAGCAAGGATTTGCTCGATCAATTCCCGATCGTCCGGCATTTCTACTACTCCTCCATCTATAACCGATCAGCCTTTGGGGAATGCTGCGCAGCTTCCGTTTTGGTTGATTCAACACTAATACGAATTTGCTGGAAAATCCTTTCTCCTTATTTTTAAAAATAATATTTTCCTGTCAAAAGAGTTGGGGTTTGAGTCAACATAGGGGAGGAGAAGAAAAAGCACAGTTCTCTTCGACTCTGACACGCCAGCGTGGGGGATTGACTGTCCGTCTCCACTTTAAAAAGAGGACCGTCGAGCCAAAGCCACCCTACGGGCGGACGTTTCTCGGGGAAGAAGTGTTCGACAAGCGTGGTCCTCTTTTTAAAGTTCCGACTGGGTAGGCGTTGTCAAGGTCTGCGAGCCCTGTGCTTTTTCTTCTCACCAGCTTTCTTTGCTCATCGGTACCTTCTAGAACTTAGGAAGATCAAAAAAAGAGCTCGACAGCCTGAACTGAAATCAGGACTGCCGAGCTCACTTGCTATCAAATCTATTCTTTTTCGCATGGGAGGGCTTTAAGCACGTGCAGATAGTGCCCGGGCGAGCAATTCTACTAGCCTCCGCGCATACTCGCCAGTGGTATCTCTTGCCCCTGAGAATTCCGTCACTTCCATACTGGTCACGCGCGAATCTCGTAAAACTGTTGCGAGCAATGCCTCCGCTTCGGACAGCGACAATCCAATCTCACTTGGAGAATAGGCGGCTGCCATCGCGTCTTTGTGCATAATATCTACGTCGAAATGAACGAGGATTTTGGCATCAGGTGGGATCGATTGGAGCGTATGAGAAACTCGGTCCACGATGCTGCCTTCTGTGAGCTGGGCCAAGGTCATGATGTCAACGCCGAAAGTTTCTCCAGGCATCTGCTGGCAGCCGACAAGGCGGATTCGCTCGGCATCCCAGCCGCTTGGTTCGACCCATTGTCCACGATCCTGAAGCAAAAACCATAATCCCATCCCTGCTGCTCCAATACAGCGGGAAGCTGATGGAACTACTGCATCGAGATGACCGTCAAGCACGAGCAGATACGCTTTTTCCTGATACCGAGCCTGATGAGCCTGTGCCGTTGCAACGACCAAGCTGCAATCGCCGCCGAGCATCAAGACAAAGTCATCCGTATCGAGCCACTCTTGCGCGTCCTTTTGCAGCAAATCCCAAAACATACGCGGAGCCGGCCAATTACGAACTGGTGGAATATTATGGCGAGGCAAATCGTCGGGAAGATGTAGATTTCCTATATCCTGCACTTCCAAGCTATGCTGCTGCAACTGCTCGATCAATCCTGCTGTACGAATCGCGTCCGGGGCTAATTCTGTACCAGAGACATATGCACCTGTGAAATGCGGGATACCAGCTACTTTTACTTTTATAAACAGTCCCTCCCAAGGAATTCATGGTATGAATGTCCCTAAAAGTATATCACAGCTTCGTTTGCAATAATTGGATAAGATCACTGACGGAAGGCCGCAACCAACGATCTGGCAAGGATGCTTTTTCTCCGCGCAGTAGTTGGCAAGCAAGCGCATTCGGATGGACATCCGCACTTAAAAAATATACTTGGTGCATAGGCTGCGGGAGAGCGTCCATGACTTCCACGTATTTGTTGACATACACCTGTAACGCATCCCGATAGGCTGGAGTTGTTAGTGCCGCGCCACACCACACATCAATTCCGGTCAACGCCTTGGCATGAGCTGCATCCAAGCTTTTTGCGAGCGAGCAGATAACGAACAGCAGCTTCTCTGGCGCCAGATTGAACCGCTTCTGATACTGCTTGGCAAAACGGGCAAGTGTCGCATTCCAGGACGGCGTATCGTAGCTGCCTAGATCAGGGATGCATTTGAGTGCCCCGACTAACTGTTCCTCCCTCTTTATAAACAAGAGACCGTCGATCACTTGAAACGAAAGCCCGGTCAACTGCCCGGACAAAAACTCACCCACCCGCTCATGCATGACGCGAGAGATTCGCTGTGAGGATTTACGCTTTAGCTTTTGCCGTATGCGCACCTCTTCTTCCTCCAGGTAGACCCGGATCAGCCTGGAAAACAAATCTGCCTCCGTAGTTGGCTCTAGTATCAGGCACTCCAAACGGCTATAGGCGTATGCCACGCTTTGGTCCCATTGCCCTTCTTTTTCTGTGCCCATCATTACCCTCCCTCACATCATATCGGGTGCGTGATCAGCCACGACCAACACATCCATGTGTCGGACCTCCCGCAGTAATCGCTGGATGACCGAACCCTCGAGAATTTCCTTCCAGCGGGTACGCGCGGACTGCCCGATGACGACCTGCGTCGTTCCTTTTTCGTTCATATGCCAAACCAGCTTGGTGAAAACCTTGCGTCGGGAAGGGGCTTCGTATCGTTCGAAACGACCTCCGAGCCGCTCTGTTAGTGCCTTCAGCTTCGCTAGCTGCATCTCTTCCTCTTCTGTCAGCAACGAATGATCCTGCACGTAAGCTACATGCCAGGACGCCTTCAGCCGATAGGCAATTCGGAACCCTCGTCGAATCAATCGTTCACTGTCTGCACGCAAATTCACACAGACAAAAATGACTTCCTGCTGCCGCCAAGGCCCACGAAGCGTTCGTCGCTCCCACGCCTCCAAGCGTTCGTCGACGTCGTCCGCCACTTCACGCAAGGCCAGTTCCCGTAACGCGATCAAATTCCCTGTTTTGAAAAAGTTGGTCAGCGACTGCTCCACCTTTTCCATCGCGTAAATATTGCCCTCCCGCATCCGCTGACGCAGTGCTTTGGGTGAAATATCAATCAGCTCTACCTCATCTGCCTGATGCAGAATATGGTCCGGCACCGTCTCTCTCACGCGGATTCCCGTGATTTGCTCGACGCTGTCGTTTAAGCTCTCGAGGTGCTGTATATTCATCGTGGATATGACGGAAATACCCGCAGCCAAAATCTTCTCGACATCGTGGTAGCGCTTCTCATAGGCGCTTCCCGGCACGTTCGTATGTGCCAGCTCATCCACCAGTACGACCTCTGGATTTCGCCGGATAATTTCGTCCGTGTCCATTTCTTCCAGCGTCACATTTTTATAGGGAATGCGCTTTCGCGGAATGAGAGGAAGTCCCCCTACCTGCTCAATGGTTTCCTTTCGTCCATGCGTTTCCAAAAGCCCAATCACCACATCGATGCCATTTTCGACGAGCTCGTTGCCTTCACGGAGCATCGTGTACGTCTTGCCGACGCCAGGTGCTGCTCCTACATATACTTTTAGCGTCCCGCGCTTGATTTTACCGATTTCCTGCTGCATCTCCTCATCGGAGAGTCGTCGGTACGGATTGGCCGTTATCGCCCGTTCTCGCTTGGTCGGCATGACACGCTCACCGTCCCGCTCGGAACGATCTGCCACGATCAAGATATCAATATTTTTCGTTTGCCGAAGAATCTTATGGACGATGGAGCCATACCATATCTCTTCCCAGCGCGTACGCTTGGATTGCCCCATGACGATTCGGGTCACATTATTCTCCATCGCATAGGCGACGAGCTCGTTTGCTACGTCCTTTTCACGTGCAAGCATCTGCTCTTCAAAGGTACCTCCGACTTTGTCCACGAGCTTTCCAATGGATCTTTTAAAAGTCGCCTCTTCCTTCGTCAGCTTCTTGGACAAAGGGAGAAAACAGACGACCAAGAGCTCTCCGCCGAGCCGCTTGGCAACCTGTTGTCCACGTCGAACCAATATCGAGCCGTTCCAATGATACTGGGCAGAAACCAGCACCTTCTCTGTGGCTCCTGAAGCCCCTACCATGCCGTGCTTCTCCCGATAATCCTCCAAATCCTCGTTTACGCCCGTAGCTACGAACCGAAGAGCGAGTTCCCGCAGCACATGCAGATTGTCTCTGCGAAACAACGGATGCTTGGTTCGAGTCTGGTTGCGATCGTCTTCTTGGAGCCGTTTCAGAATGGCTTCTGGCGTGACGTCGAGCAGCTTCACCTCGTCGGCCATGGCAAGCGTATCCTCAGGGACACACTGGTCGATCCGTACTTCTGCCTTCGTCAGTCGCTCCGCCATCTCTTTCATCCCGGCCAATTCGTAAATGTTTACCGTCGCAATCACACTTATATTGTGGTTCAACAAGTACTGAACATCGTCCAAGCTGGTTGGTCGCGGGGCATCTGGACGATTGCGATGAGCCAAACCGTCTACGAGCACAACTTCCGGGTCTCGCTCGATAATGGCTGCGACGTCCAGATCATGTCTTGCTTCCCCGAGGGAATACCAGATGATTGGCTGGATTTGCTCCAAGCCCTCCCGCTTTTGTGCCAGCTTGGGATGAGTGGCCTCACCTGAGCCAGCTACAACCACATCAATCCCTTTTTTCTTTAGCGTCTGCCCTTCCATTAGCAGGTGATAGGTTTTACCTGAACCACTGACTGCCCCCAGAATGATTTTCAGCCTTCCCCGGTGCATTCTGGAGATGGACTGCAAGATTTCCTCCGGGGACTTTCGCCGATATTGCTCTACCATCTCGCAGCCCTCCCTCCATTACTTTAATTCGTCCAGAGCCGAATTCAGCTTCAATACATTGACACGCGGTTCTCCGAATACCCCCAAGCTTCTTCCCTCTGTATTCGCTTCAATCAAAGCCTGTAGCTGTACCGGTTCGAGATTGCGCGCCTTGGCTACACGCTCGACTTGTATCTGGGCAGCCTTTGGTGAGATGTGCGGGTCCAAACCAGAAGCGGAGTTCGTCAGCAAATCAGCCGGGATGTCTTCCTGCTTCACGCCAGGATTCGCTGCCAGAAATGCGGCAATATCCTTTTGCGTACGTTCGATCAGGGCCGGGTTGGATGGCGCGTAGTTGTTCGAGCCAGAGCCTGCCGCATTGTTATCAATAGAAGAAATGCGTCCCCAGAAGTACTTCGGATCGGTGAAAGTCTGCCCAATCAGCTCGGAGCCAACCACCTTGCCGCTTGCATCCGTGATCAGACTGCCGCTTGCTTGTGCAGGCATGACAACCTGTGCAACCCCTGTCATCGCCAGCGGGTAGGCAATGCCGCAAATCAGCAGCAAAACGAGGCTGAGACGCAAATTTTTCCATATCATATCGGTTCACCTGAGCTTTCTTTTTTCATTTTAACTAAACTAAATTTAACCCCACCAAAATCAAGTCAATCAGCTTGATGCCCACGAACGGAACGATAATTCCTCCCAAGCCATAGATCACCAGGTTGCGGCTAAGCAGCTTTGTCGCGCTCATCGGTGTGTATTTCACACCTTTCATCGCTAGCGGAATCAGGATCGGAATGATGATCGCATTGAAGATCAACGCAGACAAAATCGCACTTTGCGGTGTTGCCAGACCCATGATGTTGAGCGCACTCATTTGTGGGATCGCCAGCATGAACATCGCAGGAATGATTGCGAAGTATTTCGCTACGTCATTGGCGATACTGAACGTCGTCAATGCACCGCGTGTCATCAAAAGCTGCTTGCCAATCGCTACGACCTCGATGATTTTGGTCGGGTCAGAATCCAGATCGACCATGTTGGCTGCTTCCTTCGCCGCTACCGTACCCGTATTCATCGCCAAACCGACATCGGCTTGTGCGAGAGCTGGCGCGTCATTCGTACCGTCACCTGTCATGGCGACCAGCTTGCCTGCCGCTTGTTCTTTGCGGATCAACGCAATCTTGTCTTCCGGCTTGGCTTCGGCTACGAAATCGTCCACACCAGCTTCGCGGGCAATCGTCGCTGCTGTCAGCGGGTTATCCCCCGTGCACATGACCGTACGAATTCCCATGCGGCGCAGCTCTTCAAAGCGTTCGCGCATCCCTGGCTTTACGGTATCTTTCAAGTAAATCAAACCGAGAATTGTATTGCCTTCTGCTACAGCCAATGGCGTGCCGCCCGCCGTTGCAATCCGGTTTGCTTTTTCATCCAGATCAGCAGGGATGTTGCCCCCTTGCTCTGCCACGTATTTTTTGATGGCGTCGACGGCCCCTTTGCGGATGAGGACGCCGCTTGCCAGATTCGTCCCGCTCATTCTCGTTTCAGCACGGAACTCTACGCCCTCGGAACCCGGCAATTCAAGTTCAGCAGGTGCCAGACCTTGTTTTTTCGCCAACTCTACAACAGATCGTCCTTCCGGTGTTTCGTCATGGACCGAGCTTTGTGCAGCTACTCGGTTCAATTCCGTACTTTTGCTGTTGCCTACGGTGACAAACTCGGCAGCCATCCGGTTACCATGTGTGATCGTTCCCGTTTTATCCAAAATAATGGTGTTGATGTCACCGGATGCCTCAACGGCTTTACCAGACATGGCGATGACGTTAAACTGTGTGACCCGGTCCATACCCGCAATCCCAATCGCTGACAAGAGTCCCCCAATCGTGGTCGGAATCAAGCAAACGAGCAAAGCAATCAGTGTCGCAACCGGAATGGCTGCATTTACATAGTTTGCGATTGGCTGCAAGGTCGTGCAGACGATCAGGAATATCAACGTCAAGCTGACCAACAGCGTATTTAACGCGATTTCATTCGGGGTCTTCTGTCTTTTCGCACCTTCCACCAACGAAATCATGCGATCCAAAAACGATTCGCCGGGATCAGTCGTCACACGGACGCGGATACGGTCACTGACGACACGTGTACCTCCCGTGACAGAGCTGAAATCGCCACCTGCTTCTTTAATGACCGGAGCAGATTCACCCGTAATCGCTGATTCGTCCACAGAGGCGACACCCTCGACGATTTCCCCGTCGGATGGAATCAGCTCGCCTGCTTCCACTATGACCAGATCGCCTTTTCGCAGTTCGGTGGAACTGACGACTTGAATGCGACCATCTTTCCCCACTTTTTTTGCTTGCGTGTCCTGCTTCGTTTTTTTCAAGCTCTCTGCCTGTGCTTTGCCGCGCCCTTCTGCCAAGGCTTCTGCGAAGTTGGCGAACAAAATTGTCACGAACAGGATAAAGCTGACGACACCGTTGTAAAACGGGTCCGAAGCTCCCCCAAACAAATTGGGCACAAACGTCAGGAGAAGCGTTATGAAGAACCCGATCTCTACCACGAACATGACTGGATTTTTCATCATCACACGCGGGTCCAGTTTTTTGAAAGACTCGACAAAGGCCCGTTGGTACAAATCTTTAGGAAGCGCAACCGTGCGCGTTCTACTCATGGAAAATTACTCCTTTGCCTCTAGTATTCATTTTCAAATCGATGTTCAAAAAGTCGGCTTTTGAACGTCCTCTTATCATCGGATTGTGAGCCACTCTGCGATTGGGCCGAGCGCAAGCACAGGCAGGAATGTCAGTGCGCCTACGATCACCACAGTCGCAATCAGAATCACCGTGAATACACTATTGTCTGTGCGCAGCGTACCCATCGTTTCCGGTACTGGTGTTTTTGCGAGCAAGGAACCTGCTACCGCCAGCATCGTAATAATTGAGACGTATCGACCGAACAGCATGACGAGTCCGGTAGAAATGTTCCAGAATGGTGTGTTGTCCGCCAATCCTTCAAAACCGGAACCGTTGTTTGCCGCCGAAGAAGTGTACTCATACAGCACTTGTGAAATGCCGTGGAAGCCTGGGTTCGATACTGCGGACGAGCCCATTTCTGTCGCCAATGCAATGGCGGTTGGCGCCAAAATAATCAGGGGATGAACGAGAATCGCGATGGCGATCAGCTTCATCTCTTTTCCTTCGATCTTGCGGCCGAGGAATTCAGGCGTACGCCCCACCATCAAGCCCGCCAAGAATACAGCCAAAATCGCATACATCAAAATGTTAATCGTTCCGACACCATCTCCGCCGAATACGCAGTTGAGCATCATTTCACCGAGCGGAACCAAGCCGCCTAGTGGTGTCAATGTATCGTGCATGTTGTTCACGGTTCCTGTCGTTGCCGCTGTTGTCACGGCAGTGAACAAGGCGCTTTGCGCGATACCAAAACGGACTTCTTTTCCTTCCATGCTGCCCATTTGTTGTGACAGGCCAGCTCGTTCCAGCGCCGGGTTGCCGTTTACCTCATTGGCATACGCCGTGATCAGGAACGCCAGGAACATCACGAACATCGCTCCAAAAATGACCCACCCTTGCTTGCGGCTCTTCGCCAAGAAGCCAAATGCGAACGGCAGTGCCGCTGGAATCAAGAACATCGACAAAATTTCGATCACGTTTGTTAACGGTGTCGGGTTTTCAAACGGATGCGAAGAGTTTACCCCGAAAAATCCGCCTCCGTTTGTCCCCAAATGCTTGATCGAAACGAGTGAAGCAACCGGACCGCGAGCGATTTGCTGCTCCGTTCCGCTAATGGTTGTCGCTGTTGCCGTCGGCTCCATCGTCTGCGGCACGCCTTGGGACACCAAAAGCAATGTCACAACAATCGCCAGTGGAATCAACACACGTGTATGAGCACGCACCAGATCTACGTAGTAGTTACCGATGCTACGCTGCCCTGTCAGCCCTCGCATGAAGGCCATCACGACCGCGATCCCTGTCGCTGGCGTCGTAAACATCAGGTAAATAATGACCAGCATCTGCGATAGATACGACAATCCGCTCTCCCCGCTGTAATGCTGAAGATTCGTATTCGTCAAAAAGCTGACCGCCGTGTTAAAGGAAAGCAACGGCTCCATCGCCGCGATTCCACTCGGGTTTCCAGGCAGCATCCCTTGCAAACGAAGCAAGAGATACGCAATCGCTACCATCGAAATGTTACTGACCAGAACAGCCATTGCGTACTGCTTCCAGGTCATATCTGCTACGCGAATGCCAGACAGCTTGTATATCGCTTTTTCCACCCCGCCAAAAACACGGTCCAATCGGGTCGTCTCCAGCGAAAAGGAGCGTGCCAAATATTTTCCCATCGGTATGGCGAGTACGAAAAGCACCACCAAAACCAACGCTATTTGTATAAAGTCCACGACAGTTCCTCCTACTCCCTCTAAAAAATGGTTCCAAATAAACGAATGATTCGGGTAACCCCTAGTATTTTTCCGGGTAAATCAATGCGTGACACAGGTACATCGCAAGCCCTGCCACAATCAAAAGCAACCAGATCATTTCTCTTTCCCTCCCTGTTCTCTTACCACGGCGTCACAAAACTTGATGAGTACAAAAAATACTCCGAATGAAAGCGCCAAGAGCAGTATGGAAACCACGTCCATGCCATGTCCCTCCTTTTTTGTCGTATGTACTATTCCGTGAAGTCTGGCCGACTCGTCTCTCTCGCTTCCCCTGTACGAGTTTTCTTTTTTGAAGAAAACCTGCCATTTGGGAAAAAAATAGACCAATGCTTACGATTTCCCCGAAAGATCGCCATATTTGACCGAGCTGAAGAGGAACAGACGAACGAAGTCGCCCGCTTCCCGCGGCAAATAAAACGATTTTTTGTATCGGAGAAAAAGTACTCATTGGTCTACCTAACGCCCAGCCGACTTGAAGTTGCCTTCTTTGCGTTTTGTCTCCCGTTTCCTTTTTCAAAAAAACAGCTATTTACTTGTAAGTAAAAACGGTCAATGGCCGTTTTTGAGCAAAACGAAAAGACCTGCATTACGTTTCGAGTTAACCTTTGTCGTCCTAAACGGATAACAAAAAGGCCTCCTCAAATAGGCGGTCTTTAGACCTCCCTCGCTTTAGCCGACGAAGTTAGCTGACGGGTAGGATGGCGAAAGAGTGTCTCATCCCTCCCACGATTCATACGTGGGATTAACCCCTACTGATTGGGTCCTCCGTTCCCGAGTGCCTCGGGATTTGGCCATATTTGCAATTGTTGGTTACGAGTCTCATTATACGTCCGGCATAATCGGATGTTAATGTCCTATTTCTGTCTTTTTCACACGATTTCTGCATTCTTTATCCGTGTAAGCGATTTAAACCTATCAGGCCTCATCCGATCATGATATTTCATCGATTCTCTTGCGTTTTCACATTATCAGCCTATTTGTTTGACAGCCTCTAAACGGCTGAGTAATATTAGGCACAATGATAAATTATGGGAGGTATGGCGTTTGGCCATCTCTAACAAAAAAAAGCTGGAAGCAGAAATCAGCGAAGCATTCATAAAATTTCAACGCGATCTGATTGGACGAGGTCCGCAGGAAGCGAAGACCTACATCGTCGGTGATATGGTCATCGTCAGGTTCAAAGGTGTTCTCACCGTCGAAGAAAAGCATCTGTCCAGTCATGATAAAGGTCGCCGCATCGTCAAAGAAATGCGCGAGGTTCTCCGTGAAATGTACAGCGAAGAATCGGAAGAAATCGTAGAAAAGCTGACAAGCTGCAAGGTACTATCGAGTCATAGCGACATCAGCACGAAAATGGGCGAACGGATCGAGGTTTATGTATTGGACAAGGACCTCGAAAAAATGTTGGGCTAATTTTACGAAAACAAGGCTCCGCCTTCATTTGCAGGCGGAGCCTTTTCTATTCCTCTCTTACCCACTCATCTGTTCAGCCAACCAGCCGTAGCCTTTATACCCAGGCTGGCTCACGATGACGTGATTCGCCCCGAGCGCCTTGTATAACAGCGCGTTCCGATGCTCCTGCGTCATCACAAAAATCCGGCAGGTGCCCAACTGCTTGAACAGTGTAAGCAAATCGCGTCCCTCCGCCCACTCGTCGGGAAAGATATAGACGGAATGGTAGAGCAGCAAGGATTCCTGATCGCGGTAGCACTCGTCAAATGAGATGGGCAAAAAGCGCTGAATCGTCTTGTCTCCAGGCCCCGCTGTCAAGGAAAAGGCACCGGGATTCCTTCCCCAAAAAGCTGGCAAACTATCGCAGCATAGTGTCTGGACAAAAGAAGTGAATGCTTCCCCCTTGCCCATTACGAGATAATGCTTCATAGCAGAGCCTCCCCTTCCTTATTGAAGATCCTCAATGGACGAGATGTTCATGTACGAAGGAACCACGAGTCCGATTTTGGTTCCGTCGAGATTCGGACCCAAATCCTCGATTTGCCCACCAAATTTTTTCAAATAGCTCGTATCTGTAGACGGCAGCCAAGCCGCCACCATTCCATCTATATCCCCTATGGCCACTCCTGCCCACATCGGTCCTGTCTGCACCTGACTCAAGTCGACTTCATACCCCAGCTTCTTCTCCAGCACATGCTCTACGACATGCGTGCTGGCAATCTCAGAATCCCATGCTACATAAGCGAGAGTTAGTTTCTCTTTTTGGACAGGTTTAATACCCTCCACCCATTTCCCTACTTTGGCTTCGTTGTTTTTTACCCATTCCGCAGCAGCTACTTCCGGATCTTTTCCGTCCATCATTTGGACCATGACTGACTCCATATCGGCTGGCTCCCACCAGAACTTATCCAAGAATTGATAGGCAGCAGGCTGATCCTCTTTCAGCCCTTTGCGCACGATGGTATGGATTTGTTCCGCTCCGCCAAAGCCGTTCTTTGGGTCCGCCAAGTATTTCAAATCCATCTTTTTAAATATCCAATGCGGCGTCCAGCCCGTAATGATAATCGGTTCCTTCGCTTCGTATGCCTTGATCAAAGCTGCTGTCATCGCTGCGTCTGAGCCTTCAACAAGCTGCCATTTATCCAAGCCATACAGATTCATGACTTCCTCTGTCTTCACCATCGAGCCTGCTCCTGCGTCGATTCCGATGATTTTGTAGTCGAGCTTTTCTCCTAGCGCGTTGTCCGATGTCTCAGAAGGAATCGGACCGATCACCGTTGCTGTCGGTATTGCTGTGTTTGTGTTTTGGCTGGAGCAGCCTGCGAGCCAAGCTGTCGCTCCCATCATCACTACCAGTAAAGCTGGAACCATTTTGTTCATCATGTATTTCTCTCCTTTTTTCCCGCATGTTGAGTAAGCCGATCCAAGATGATAGCGATGATCACGATGGATAGCCCCGCCTCGAATCCTCTTCCTATATCCACTTGTGATACCGCGCGATATACGTCTGCGCCCAAACCTTTCGCCCCGATCATAGCCGCTATGACCACCATCGACAGGGCGAGCATGATGCACTGATTGACTCCCGCCAAGATTGTCGATTTCGCATAAGGCAGTTGTACTTTTACGAGCTTTTGCCAGCCAGTTGCACCAAAGGCGTCCGCTGCTTCCTCCATTTCCGCTGGGACCTGACGTATGCCTAAGTTCGTGAGACGCACGATTGGCGGCAAAGCAAAAATAACGGAGGCAATAACTCCCGGCACCTCGCCCAAGCCGAAGAAAAAGATCGCAGGAATCAAATAAACGAACGCTGGCATCGTCTGCATCAGATCCAGTACTGGCGTGACCAGTTTGCGAAACGTATCATGTCTCGCGCAAAGAATGCCCACCGGAATCCCGATGGCGATCGAAATCATGGTGGCAGTGAGGACGAGTCCCAATGTCTCGATCGTTTCATCCCAGTACCCCAAGTTGTGGATGAGAGAAAGTCCGATAACAGTAAAGACCATGGACGCTCTCCCTGCAAAAACCCACGCAGCGGCCCCTAGCAGCAAGATGAGAATCAGCGAGGGTATCTCTGCCAAAACCGTGGAACAGTAAGTCACCATCGTGGAAATGACGATAGACACTGGATCAAACAATACCCCTTTGTACTGGCCCAGCACCTCCACAAACCCTTCCATCCATTCGCCAATCGGCAGCTTAGGTACGGCGTCCATCACTCATCACCTCTGCTCTCTGGTGCTCTTGAACATTGACTTTGCCTACCAGCCCGCCTAGTACCGCTCCTTTTACGATGACACCCAACAAACGCTGCTGCTCGCCCACTACAGCAATCGGGACGTGAAGGTCTGCCATCATCGGGAACAAACTGTGCAGACGTGCGTCAGGTGAAACGGTAGGGAGGTCGGTTTTCATAATCGTCTCCAGCGAATCTCCCGTACCAATCGCAAGTGATACGTCATACGCCGTAATCAAGCCGAGCAGTGTGCGCTTTTTGTCCACGACGTACAAGCTGGAAACGCCGTTATCCATCATGAGTTGCAGCGCCACTCGCGCCCCTTTGTCAGGGGTGATTGCTTCTGCCCGTTTCATCACATTTTCAGCAATGAGCACCCTGGACAGGTCCGCATCCTCCACGAACTTCCGCACGAATTCATCCGCTGGGTCTGCCATGATTTCTTCCGGGCGGCCGATCTGAATGATCTGTCCGTCTTTCATAAAGGCAATCCGATCGCCCAGCCGCAACGCCTCGTGCAAGTCGTGTGTAATGAACAGGATCGTCTTTTTCATCGTCATCTGAAGCTCCAGCAGCTCATCCTGCATATCTTTTCGAATGAGCGGGTCTAGTGCACTGAACGCTTCGTCCATCAAGAGAATATCGGGATGATTAGCCAACGCCCGTGCCAATCCGACCCGCTGGCGCATCCCTCCACTCAATTGATTCGGGTACGCATTTTCCCACTCGGTTAATTCAACGAGCGCGAGTGCTTCCCGTGCTTTTTCTTGCCGGAGCCCTAGTGGTACTTGTTGAATCTCTAATCCAAACTCGACGTTTTCTCGTACCGTCCTCTGCGGAAACAGGGCGAAATTTTGAAAAACCATTCCGAGCTTCTTCCTCCGCACCTCGCGCAAATCTGTCGCCTTCATGTCCACGATCTCTTCCCCATCGATCTCGATGCTTCCGCTTGTTGGGTCAATCAGTCGATTGCACAGTCGGATTAAGGTTGATTTGCCGCTGCCGGACAGGCCCATGATGACGAAGATTTCACCTTCCTCGACTTCAAAGCTGACCTGATTTACCCCGATAGACTGGCCCGTTTGCTTGTAAATTTGTTCTTTCGTACGTCCTTCCGCCAGCAGCTTCAAGGCCAGCTCGGGCTGCTTGCCGAACACTTTTGTCAGTTGATGGACTTTCATTTTGGGCATGGTATCCCCATCCTTCGTTTTTTGTAAATGAAAAAAGCCCGCGAAGTTTCCACACTCCAGCAAAACCAAGGCACGCTTGATTTTTACTCGTGTTGAAAATCCGCAGGCTTACGTAATACCTGGCATCCATTTTCAGGACTCCCTGTACTCTGTCTTCCTGATTTCGATTGTCAGCGGTTTATGTCGTACCAACTGCCTCCCAGCGATCCACACCCTTTCCTTCACGTCTGT
Source organism: Brevibacillus sp. MS2.2 (assembly GCF_013284345.1). Classification (NCBI taxonomy): domain Bacteria; kingdom Bacillati; phylum Bacillota; class Bacilli; order Caryophanales; family Paenibacillaceae; genus Brevibacillus; species Brevibacillus sp. MS2.2. The sequence goes on along the minus strand of NZ_JABSUZ010000011.1, from coordinate 24,534 downwards.
ATCGCGTAAGCTGCTCATCGGTATTTCCATAAAAAATAGGCCGATCCATCCTTTTTCTCCAGAACAAAGGTCCCAAAGAAAAAGCCTGCATCGGCCTATCACACGCCCGCAAGGAATTCCCTTGTTGCGCATTAAATGCCTAGACTTTATCCATCCATGACCTTCCCTGCTTTGGCCGACGAGGTTAGCTGACGGGTAGGATGGCAGAGAAGACATTTTCTCATCCCTCCTGATCACTCAGGATTAACCCCAAAAGATTGGTTCCCCCGCTTCCGAGAATCTCGGAACTAGGCCGTATGTGTTTTGTAGCTTGATTGTGATTTGATTATACGCTCGCTTCCAGTTATTGTGAACGTTTGTTTAGCACAGTTTTAACCAGACTTTGTCTTTCTTTATGAGTCGGATTGGATTAGCTCTCGGTTGCTCATTGAATCAAGGTATTAGTGCGTTATTCTCGCTGTTGTGGTGGGAGGAAACAGGAGAAAACGCTCAGCTTCTTGGAACCCCTGCGCGGGAGCATAGGGTGCCCGGCTCCGTGAAAAAAAGCGAAACCGCGTCCAAAGTAGTCCATCAGGATGTGGCTCAGAGGTGGACGCTAAAGGCAGTTTCTCTTTTTTTCACTGCGCCTCGGTAGGTGTGTCCAAAGATCTTCGCTTATTTCTCCTGTTTCCTCTACGAGCTGTTGGGGTTCTACATGCTTTTTAAAAGACAGCTTGAATGCTGCTTTCAAAAGGTAGTAAAAAGCTGCTTGGGAAGAAGAACATTTCCAGTCCTAGCGCCTCTGGAGCCCTACCTAGCGGAGAAATGAATGGCGGGGGTTTTCAGCTTTTATCACATACAAAAACGTTGTAACGTTTTCAGTTTTGAAGCGCTCCCGACATTCATTTCGGAGCGGACAGTCTAACCCCTTGCGGGGCGTAGGCCGAAGCGTAGACTGGAAATGGGGCTTCTTCCCCTCCACTACAGCCACTTTTATCTCAACACCAAAAAGCCCCTGCCTCAATGAATCAGGCAGGAGCTTTGCTTTTCAAAGACACGATGCTTAAACGACGTCGTAGCCTTGGTCTTCGATTGCTTCTTTTACTGCATCGAGAGTCAAGTTACCCTCGTTGTAGGAAACCTCAACCTTTTTTTCAGCCAGGTTTACTTTGCCTTCTGCACCCAGTTCTTTCAATGTGTTCTCGATGCGCGCTACGCATTTGTTGCAAGACATACCTTCTACGTTCAATGTGATATTTGTCATGATCAATCTCTCCTTACATTTTATGTTATATAGGTAAGGCGGACAAAGCCGCTTGTTACTGTTGTTACAGCTTTACTCGTTGCAGTCTCAGTGCGTTGAGTACAACGGAGACCGAGCTGAAGGCCATTGCGGCACCGGCAAGCCACGGAGCGAGGAAGCCGATTGCGGCAATCGGGATGCCCAAAGTGTTGTAGGCCAATGCCCAGAACAGGTTTTGCTTGATGTTGCGGATGGTGAGTTTGCTCATCTCAATGGCGTCTGCGACACTGGTCAGTTCGCCGCGCATCAGGGTAATATCTGCTGCTTCCATAGCCACATCTGTACCTGTACCGATTGCCATCCCGACGTCAGCGGTAGCGAGTGCAGGCGCATCGTTGATACCATCGCCGACCATCGCGACTTTTTTGCCTTGTTCTTGCAGTTTTTTCACTTCTGCGGCTTTGCCTTCAGGCAGGACTTCTGCGATGACGTGATCGATTCCTGCTTCACGGGCAATGGCCTCGGCTGTTTGACGGTTGTCACCGGTCATCATGATCACAGTCAATCCCATTGCTTTCATGCGCTGAACAGCTTGCTTGGAGGTTGGTTTGATCGTATCCGCTACGGCAATCAAGCCAGCGAGCTTGCCTTCGACGACTGCGAGCATCGCCGTTTTACCGGAGCGCTCCAGTGCCAGCATGGTATCAGACACTGCTTGGTACGAAATTTGGTGTTTTTCCAGCAAACGGCGCGTACCGACGAGTACTTCTTTACCAGCGACGGTTGCCCGGATACCGAAACCAGGAATGGCTTCAAATGAACCTGTATCGGACAGGGTGATTCCTTTATCCGCAATACCGCGAACGATGGCTTGAGCCAACGGGTGCTCGGAATTTTTCTCAGCGGCACCTACCAAAGAGAGCAGCTCTTGCTCTTCGATATCAATGTTGATGACGTCTGTCAGTTCTGGCTCGCCTTTGGTTACAGTCCCTGTTTTATCGAGGACGATCGTATCCAGATGGTGAGCCGTCTCCAGATGCTCCCCGCCTTTGAACAGGATGCCCAACTCAGCTGCGCGTCCAGAGCCCGCCATGATCGAAGTCGGCGTTGCCAAACCGAGAGCGCATGGGCAAGCGATTACGAGTACAGCAATTGCTTTTTCCAAAGCCTCACCGAAGTTGCCAGGTATAACGAAGAAGTACCAAATCAAGAAGGTAAGAATAGCAATCCCTACTACGATTGGGACAAAAATCCCGGAGATGCTGTCAGCTACGCGCTGAATCGGTGCTTTTGTTCCTTGTGCTTCTTCCACTACTTTAATGATTTGCGCCAGAGCCGTTTCTTTTCCGACTTTGGTTGCTTGAACCTTCAAGAAGCCGTTTTTGTTCAAGGTGGCGCCGATGACGGTATCGCCTGCGGCTTTATCCACTGGAATACTTTCACCAGTCAGCATTGATTCATCAACTGCGGACTGTCCTTCCATGACGATGCCATCGACAGGTACTTTGTCGCCCGGCTTCACGTGAACGACGTCGCCCAGTCTCACTTCTTCTACAGGAATAGTCATTTCGACGCCATCCCGTACGACTACTGCTGTTTTTGCTTGCAAGCCCATCAGCTTGCGGATCGCTTCCGAAGAGCGTCCCTTTGCTTTCATCTCAAACAGTTTACCCAAGACGATCAACGTGATCAGTACCGCACTGGTCTCAAAGTACAGCTCCAGCATGTGGCCACCGTGAGCACCGATGGAGTTGATCGCGACCCACAGGCTGTAGAAATAAGCAGCCGAGGTACCGAGAGCAACCAGCACATCCATGTTGGCACTCTTGTTGCGAAGGGCTTTGAAAGCTCCGACGTAAAACTGTGCGCCGATGATGAATTGTACTGGTGTTGCCAATGCGAGCTGTACCCACGGATTCATCAAGATTTCAGGCAGCCAGATAAACGAGGTGAAGGAAAAGTGGCTCACCATCGACCAGAGCAGCGGGAGCGACAGAATCGCGGAAATCCAGAACTTGCGGGTCTGACGTTTGATTTCTTCCTGGCGACGATCTACTTTTTCTTCTTCTTTTCCTTCTTCCTTACGAGTCGCCTGATACCCTAACTTTTCTACCTTTTGAATAATGTCCGTCACACTTACCTGTGATGAATCGTACTCGACAGTGGCTGTTTCCATCGCCAGGTTCACGTTTGCCTTCAGAACCCCAGCGGTTTTGTTCAAGCCTTTTTCGATCCGTGTGGAGCAAGCCGCACATGTCATTCCCGAGATGTTTAGCTCCACCTTGTCAGTGACGACGCCATAGCCGAGCGATTCAATTTTGGAGCGGATGTCGTCGATATTCGTTTTCGTTGGGTCGAAGACGACTGTGGATTTTTCCAAAGCCAGATTGACGTTGGCGGTCTCCACTCCCTCCATTTTACCCAAGCCCTTTTCGATGCGCAGTGCACAAGCTGCGCAAGTCATCCCTGAGATTGCAACTGTTGCCTCTGCTGTTTTGGCACTCATTCTAATCCCTCCAAATACCCTTATGGGGTATATTTTATCGTATCGTTTCCCTTACGTTGTTTCCTGATCACACCTTTACTATACAATACCCCCTCAGGGTATATCAAGTACTTTTTTCAATTTTTTTCTAAATGGGCTTCAAGTGCTGAAAACACAGGGAAAAATGTCGGGCGTCCTCTATCCTTGGTGCCGGGCGAAGCAAATGTCACCCCCCAGCTTTACACCGTTACATGAAGGATGTGACTAACAGCTAATCACTTACGTATTCATTCAGAGTAAAATCATTCAGACACAATGGCTTTAAGGAGATTGAAATGATGGAAACGAAATCACGGAAAATCATTTTAGCTGGCACCATATGCTATACGATTTTCATTTTATTTTTTATGTTCTTTGCATTTAACAGGCTCGACGGTGTAACCAGTCTAGAAGGATACACCTTTATCCTTGTTCCAGAAGGAGTACCACTTACATTTCCAGAACTAAATTATTCATGGATTGTTGATTTTGGAAACGTAGCTGCTTTTATCCCTTTTGGAATACTATTTCCCCTGTTGTATCGTGTAAGATTTGGGAAGTTCATATCCTTGTTTGTCTTAGCGATTCTTGTTCTAGAAACTATTCAGGCTTTAACCTATCTTGGTAGCTTTGATGTAAATGATGTGATATCCAATACATTAGGTGCAGCGATTGGCTATATTGCCTATCGAGTTGGATTTTCTTCAAACATTTCTTATAAAAAGCTCATGGCTTGGAGTCATGGTGGTCTCTGAAATCCTCAAAAAAAGAGAAGGCCCTATTCAATCATTAACGGTCATGAAAGAAATGACAGGAACTACACCTATGACTGAGAACCTCCCAAGCTTCACCGTAGCAGGTGAGCGAATAGAACCGAAAATGAACGTGTATAGCAGTGAAGGGGAATCAACCCAAACATACAACTATATTCTGGGGAACAAAGAAAATGTTTGGCTTTCTTTCTATTTCGGCATTCCCGACAATGGAGACTCTAAGGGTGAAGCCAAAATCATCGTAGACGGACAAGAAATAACTCCGTTAAACGAACAATCCTATCAAGGGGCAGAAGCTTTAAGGGAGATGCCTTTTAACGAGGTAAACGAAATTACCATTATCGTTTCCGGAAACGCCAAGCTGTGGGATGTTGGAATTCGTGGAATGCAACATTGGTGGGAGTGAGTAAAATAAACGAAACGAGCCCTAGAAGCGATTCTAGAGGCTCGTTTTTTTTAAAACTATTTAGTTGTTCAATCTCTCTTATTTACCTTGATTCGCTTCTTTCTGATAAGCTACCGCGATTTTCGCAGCTACTTCAGCATTGTGTTTCACCAGCGCGATGTTCGTTGCCAAGCTCTTGCCTTCTGTCAGCTTTTTCACTTTATCGAGCATGAATGGCGTTACCTGTTTACCTGCAATGTTGTTTTCTTTTGCTTCTGCGAGTGCTTTTTGGATCACAGCCTCGATTTCCTGGTGGTTGAGTGCATCGGATTCTGGTACTGGGTTCGCGATAATCATACCGCCTTTGAGTCCCAGATCCCATTTGGTGTTCATCATCTTACCGACTTCTTCCGGTGTATCGATGCGCATGTCTACGCCAAATCCGCTTTCGCGAGCGAAGAAGGATGGGAATTCATCTGTGCGGTAGCCCACAACTGGTACACCTTGTGTTTCCAAATATTCGAGGGTGCGGCCGATATCGAGGATCGATTTCGCCCCTGCGCATACTACAGCTACATCAGTTTGCGCCAGCTCAGTCAGGTCAGCAGACACGTCCCAAGTGATTTCGCCTTCACGGTGTACCCCGCCGATACCACCAGTTGCAAACATGTGGATGCCAGCCATCTCAGCTGCGATCATGGTAGCGGCTACTGTAGTCGCACCGATTTTACCGCTAGCCAAAATGTAAGCGAAGTCGCGACGGCTTACTTTTGCTACATTTTTGTTCGTCGCAAACTCTTCCAGCTCGCTGTCAGTCAAACCGATTTTGATTTTGCCGTCCATGATCCCGATCGTAGCTGGTACAGCACCGTTGTCGCGAATGATTTGCTCTACTTCTTTTGCCATTTCAATGTTTTGCGGATATGGCATACCGTGCGAAATAATCGTCGTCTCCAGAGCAACTACCGGCAGGTTGTTCTCCAGTGCGTGGCGTACTTCCTCAGTAAAGGTCAAATATTGTTTCATCTCTTATCGCTCCTTTTCGAATTGTTCTACGGCCAGTTCCAATTGTTCTGCTTTTAATAGAGGAGATACGGACTGCTCTGTTTGCAATGTCAGAGCGGATGCTGCCAATCCAAGGCGACATGCTCTCTGGAAAGACTCTCCGTTTACAATGCCATACAAGAGGCCCGACGCGAACGCATCTCCCGCACCTGTTACATCTACTACTTCCGTTGGATATGGAGCCATATGCTCCTCAACTTCATCGGATTGATAATAAATGCCTTCTTCGCCCAAGGTCACAATGACGTGCTTGACGCCTCGTTCCCTAATCTTGCGGCAAGCCTCGGCGCATTCTTCGATCGTCGTGATCTTCATGCCAGCCATCAGCTCGGCTTCTTCGCGATTCGGCAAAATCGCTTCTACTCCGTCCAATTGCTGTGGGAGCTTCTTTGCTTTTATTGAAGAGACCGGGTCAACGAAGAGCAGGATGTTTTCCTCCCGGCAACGTTCGATGATGTACGCCAAGCAGTCCGCCGGAATGTTTGTATCGATGAAAACCACGTGGGCTGCTGCAATGTGCGACCATTTCTCCGCGAACATCTCCGGTGTGAGAGCATCGTAAATATCCATGTTCGCCAAGGAAACAACCATCTCGCCATCAATATCGAGAAGCGCCGTATACGTTCCCGTACGCTGTGTAGGCAGTCGCCACACTTGGCTGATGTGCACCCCGTGCTTTTTCGTCTCCTGCAAGAGCCATTCGCCTTCTTTGTCCTCACCAATGCTGGTGATGAGTGACGTATTGCAGCCAAGACGACCGAGGTTCTCCGCGATATTCCGTGCCACCCCTCCACACGATTCCATAATCGTTACGGGATTGGATGAGTGTAGACGCACCTGTTGCTTGCCGCGTGCTTTGCGGTCCAGGTTGGCCCCACCGATACAAGCAATCATTCCTTCATCACGAAGTACATAAGCCCGTCCTTTGATTTCCCCGCGTTTGGTCAACTGTGCGATGTAGCCAGCTACCGCTGAACGTGAGATGCCAATCAGATCAGCCAGCTCCTGTTGCGTGATAAAAGGATTTTGCCGGATATGATGAAGGATCTGCATGTCTTTTTCCACGGTCATCCTCCTTTCTTCTGTTTCGCTTTCACAGCTTGTTTACAAACAAAAGTTTATCATGAAGACAACTGTTTGTACAAGCGTGTTTTTTATTTTATTTTTATCTCAATTTGACAAATAGGAATACGATCATGTAGGATTATCTTAAATTAGAGATATCGAAATTTTGATGTATAGGAGGGTCCATATGTCTGACAAACCACTGCGAAATGATCCCCTCGATCTTTTTGTAGTTTTATCAAGGTCATACAACTGGGTTACCGCTCACTCCAATCGTCACATTCGCGAGCATGGACTTAATCCGACTGAATTCGGGGTACTAGAGGTATTATTTCATAAAGGTCCTCAACCATTGCAGCAAATTGGCGAAAAAATCTTGATCTCCAGCGGAAACATCACATACGTTGTGGACAAACTCGAAAAGAAGCAACTGCTCATTCGCAAGCCCTGTTCGGCAGACCGCCGCGTCATTTATGCGGAACTCACAGAAAAAGGGCATCAATTTTTGTCCGAAATCTTCCCTCCTCATCAACTCGCCATTGAGAAAGCGATGGAAGGTCTCACACCAGAAGAACAGCGTCAAGCAATCGAACTGCTAAAAAAGTTGGGACGCACTGCTCAGGCTACTTATTAGATGAGCAGTCCCTCCTACCACTACAATCGTTTCAAAAAAGTGTTGACAAACGATCTGATACGTAATAATCTTAAAATCAAGATTTACGCATTAAAAGTTAGCAACTTACTAAATGGAAGGGGAATGAAATTTTCATGAGTAAAGTACTTTTTATTAAAGCAAACGATCGCCCAGTTGAGCAGGCAACAAGTGTAAAGCTGTACGAAGCTTTCACGAAAGCATACAGAGAAACACATCCAAATGACGAAATCGTTGAGTTGGATCTGTTTGCTGAAAACCTCCCTTATTACGGTAACGATATGCTGACTGCTATGTGGAAAGCAGGAAACGGCATCGAGCTGTCTGCTGATGAGCAAAAACGTGCTGACTTGGTTAACAAATACCTGAACCAGTTTACAGAAGCAGACAAAATCGTATTTGCTTTCCCAATGTGGAACTTCACTGTTCCTGCTGTTCTGCACTCCTATATGGATTACCTCTCCCAAGCAGGCAAAACATTCAAGTACACTGCTGAAGGTCCAGTTGGTCTGATGGGCGACAAAAAAGTAGCTCTGTTGAGCGCACGCGGTGGCGTTTATTCCGAAGGGCCTATGGCTGAGATTGAAATGGCAAACAAATACGTTCGCACGATCCTCGGCTTCTGGGGCATCAGCAATGTAACTGAAGTGATCGTAGAAGGTCACAACCAATTCCAAGACAAAGCAGCTGAGCTCGTTGCAGCTGGTGTAGAAAAAGCAGCAAAACTGGCGGAATCCTTCTAAGGCCCGCCAGCCTTTTTGGACAAATATCTCAAAATAAAGATATACTAATTAAAAACAATTAAGGAGAGATGAAAAGTGTTGGATACTGGATTGTTGTTAATTCGTTTGGTCATCGGTTTGACGTTTGCAGGTCATGGTGCGCAGAAGTTGTTTGGCTGGTTTGGGGGTTATGGTTTGAAAGGAACAGGCGGCTGGCTGGAGTCCATCGGAGTAAAACCTGGCGTAGCGATGGCCTTTGTCGCTGGATTCGCTGAACTCGTTGGCGGTCTGATGTTTGCGGCAGGCGTAGGTATCTGGGCAAGTTCTATTTTGCTTGCTTTCACAATGCTGGTTGCCATTCTGAAAGTACACGGTCAAAATGGATATTGGGTCACACAAAACGGATTCGAATACAACCTCACGTTAATCGCAGTTGTTATTGGTGTAGCGTTGATCGGTCCAGGCGCATACGTTTTGTTTTAATGGTGACTCCTCACCACCCGTAAGTCAGCAATCGTACTAAGGGAGGAACATCAGATGGAAATCCTCGTCTACAAACAGGACCAGCAAGCAAAAGGACATTTTGGCGACGGTGAAATCGTAGAGAACAAACCAATTGGCTTCCCTCATGAAGGCTCCGTTGTCAAACGGGTAGGACCACTATTTTACTGGGCATGGGCAAAATCACTGAAGACATTTGAAATTCCGCTGCACCCTCACTCCGGCTTCGAAATTTTGTCGTACGTCCTTACAGGGACAGTCGGACATCGGGACACGCTCGGAAATCTTCAAGAGGTGTCGACAGGCGGCGCGCAGATCATGCAAACCGGTTCAGGCGCGTACCATGCAGAAGAGCTTGGCAAGGATACGGATATGTTTCAAATCTGGTTTGAACCGCATCTTGCACAAACGACGAAGCAACCTCCGACTTACTATCAATATGATCATGAGGAGTTTCCGTCTGAGGATGCAGATGGTGTGCAAGTAAAACACATCATCGGATCATCTGCTCCCATTCAGTTGGTCACCGATTCCTTGATGCGCGACATCACGATTCCCGCTGGAAAATCGTATGCAAAAGAACTCCCGGCTGGTTATGCTCACGCAGTCGTCATAGTGGAAGGGAACGGAAGCGTTGCAGAGAAAGCAACTGTCAGCGAGAACCACACCCCGGCAACCAAAGGTGACTTTGTTGTTCTCTCCTCCGAGGAAAGCAGCACAGCCATCTACCAAGCATCAACGGATGCCCCGCTCCGCCTGGTGTTGATTCAAGTACCCACTGAGGTTGATTATCCACTTTATCGTAAATAATCTACTCTTCCAAACGCCCTTATCCTATCATCAAGCCCGACCGTCACATTTTTGTGACGGTCTTTTTCGTATAAACTCCGCCTCCTCATGGGACATTAACGAGGAAATCGTTAACAATTTTTGGTGCCGATCAGAAAGGAAGTTGAACGTGGAAGATATCGTGATGACCAGAGCCATATTCGGGACGACTATGGCCTTTCACATTATTTTTGCGACCTTGGGCGTTGGTCTCCCGCTCATGATCTTGCTGGTGGAGCTCCTCTTTTGGCGGACGCGTGACCGCGACTACGAGATTATGGCCAAACGCTGGACAAAAGCCCAGGCGATCTTGCTAGGTGTCGCGATCCCGTCTGGAACGATTGCTGGGGTCCAACTCTCTCTGTTATGGCCTGGGTTCATGGAGATTGTCGGCAGGGTGATCTCGTTGCCTTTTCAGATCGAAATATTCGCTTTCTTCGTGGAAGCTTTATTTATGTCCATCTACGTCTACGCAGCTCACCGCCTATCCCGTAACATGCGTTTGTTGAGTTTGTTCATGGTTTTGCTTGGTGCGACGGCCTCCGCGATTCTGATTACGAATGTCCACGCCTTTGAAGGCACGCCAACTGGGTTCCGGATGGTCGATGGGCAGATCGTCGATGTGGACCCGTGGAAAGCTTTTTTCAATCCCAGCTTTATCGTGACGGCAGGTCATGTAACGGTCTCTGCTTATATGACGGGGGCATTCATCGTCGCTGGAGTGGCAGCGTGGAAAATGCTGCGGGCTGCAAAAGGCAGTCGGGTTTATTTGTATCATCAAAAAGCTCTTTTGGCCGGTTTAATCGTGGGCGGCACCTTTTCGCTTTTAACCGCCTTGAACGGTCATGAATCCGCACAGCTTTTGCATAAATACCAGCCGGAAAAGCTGGCCGCTGCGGAAGGACTGTTTGAAACACAAGCATACGCCCCACTCGCGATTGGCGGCTTTACCGACCCCGAGACGAAAGAAGTCAAATACGCCATCGAGATTCCATGGGCGCTCAGCTTCCTTGCAGCCAATCGCTTTGACGAGGTCGTGGTCGGTCTGGATGACTTTCCACAGGAGCTGTGGCCTCCACTCTACGTCCATACGCTATTTAACGGGATGGTCATCATCGGCAGCTTGTTGATCTTCGTTGGTTTCATCGGCTTCGCTTGGAAGAAGCTCCTAAAGCGCTCTCAGTTTCCTCGTTGGGTTCTCTGGGTATTTGTCGCGAGTGGACCGCTCGCCTTGTTAGGCATCGAATTTGGCTGGATTTTTGCCTGCACAGGACGCCAGCCATGGGTAGTTTATCGTGTGATGAAAACAGTTGATGCCGCTACACAAGCAGCAGGCATCTCCACCCTGTTCTGGATTTTCCTCTCGGTGTACCTATTTTTCGCGATCGTCACCCTGCTCGTATTCCGTAGCTATTTTGGCCGCCATCCCTTGGAGCTCGATCCGCCAGAACAGCCGAAAGTGGACGGAGGAACGGCATGACCGACACGATTATTGCCATTACGCTGCTCTGGATTTTCGTCGTTATCTATTCCGTCGCGGCCTCCTTCGACTTCGGTGCAGGTTTTTGGTCGATGATCTATTTGAATCGGGAAAAAACCAAAGCCACTCAAATCGCCAATCGCTATCTCTCGCCCTCCTGGGAGGTCGTGAATGTCTTTATCGTGTTAATTGTTGTCGCGCTCGTAACCTTTTTCCCTGGCGCGACCTACACATTAGGGAGCCTGCTGTTGGTTCCCGGATGTCTCGTGGTGTTATTGATGCTGATTCGCAGTACGTTCATGGTGTTTTCTCATCTAATTTACAAGTATGACAAGATGCTCAGCATCGTCTCCGGCGTTACTGGGATATTGGTGCCAGCTCTGTTAATCAGCGTGCTTCCTGTGACTCAGGGCGGGTTGTCTCGAACGATCAATGGTGTGGAGTATCTCGATTGGGGACTGTTTTTGACCAGCCCGCACGTCTATTCCTTTATTGGTCTTGCCGTCAGCAGCACACTCTACCTCTCGTCGCTGCTTCTCGCGGACTACTCCTTCGTCGCAGGTGAAACGAAAGCCTTCTCCGTCTACCTCCGGGATGCGGTGCTTCTGGGGCCAATTACGTTGCTTGCGGCATTGGTTACCGTGCTCACGATGCAACTGGAGGCAAAATGGCTATATGACCGCATGCTCGACTATTTGCCGTGGCTGATTGCATCGGCGGTCTGTTTTTTCATTAGTTATATCGCTCTCTTGTTGCCCCAAGACCGTCGATACTTCGGCATCCATCTTCCGCGGATTGCGGTCATTGTCGCCACGACGCAATACCTGCTCGCCAGCTATGCGTACGGTGCAGCGCGCCTCCCCTACATCGTCTATCCCCAAGTGACGATTGAGTCCAGCTTTACACATCCAGATACGTTCCACGCTTTGTTCATTTGTTATTTAGTCGGCTTTGCGATTCTCGTACCCGGCTTTATTTATTTCTGGCGTCTGTTCATGAGGGACGAGCAGTATGTACGGCAAAAATAGAGAAAAACCCGCCAAGGCTTCCATGCCCGAGCGGGTTTGTTTTTTCATCATTCAATCAACTAGACCAGCGCTGGCTTTTTCTCCAGCATCGTGCCTTCCTGCGCGTAACGCACATGCCAGGAGAATGCCTTTTCCAGTACATGCGGAGTGTGCCCGCCGCGTGTGAGTGCTTCCTCATAGTACGCCATCAATTGATCGCGGTACATCGGATGCGCACAGTTCTCGATAATTTTGATGGCTCTTTGACGCGGAGCCAAGCCTCTCAGGTCAGCCAAGCCTTGCTCGGTCACGATAATATCTACATCGTGCTCAGTATGATCCACATGAGAGGCAAACGGAACGATGCTCGAAATATTTCCACCTTTGGCAATCGACTTGGTTACGAAGATGCCCAGACGTGCGTTGCGAGCAAAATCACCAGAGCCGCCGATGCCGTTCATCATTCTCGTACCTGATACATTGGTCGAGTTGACGTTGCCGTAGATGTCCGCTTCAATCGCGGTATTGATCGCAATCAGACCGAGGCGGCGAATCAGCTCCGGATGGTTCGTGATTTCTTGCGGACGCAACAGCAGCTTGTCACGGTATTGGGCGAAATTTTCTGTGACATGCTTCATCTTGTCAGCCGTTAATGTAATCGAACAACCTGAGGCAAACGAAATTTTACCTGCGTCGAGCAAATCAAACACGGCATCCTGCAACACTTCCGAGAAGACAGTCAGATCTGTGAATTCCGAATCCAAAAATCCGTTGAAAACCGCATTTGCTACCGATCCGATTCCCGATTGCAATGGCGCGAGGTTGTTCGGCAAGCGCCCCTCTTTTACCTCCTGACGCAAAAACTCGATCAGATGTGCCGCAATCTGCGCCGTTTCTTCGTCCGGTTCCACAATTGTCGAGGGAGAATCCAACTGATTCGTCAGGACAATCCCTTTTACTTTATCCGGATCGACGGGAATCCCCGCTGTGCCTATTCGCTGATCCACGGACGTGAGCGGAATCGGTTCACGCTCTCCCTGTTTCGCTGGAGTATAAATATCATGGACGCCTTCCAACTCCACCGATTGAGCCATATTCAACTCAATGATGACATGCTTGGCATTTTCCACGAAAATATTGGAGTTCCCCACGGACGTAGCCGGAATAATCATGCCCTCTTCTGTAATTGCAACCGCTTCCACAATGGCGTAATCGATCGCGTCTATCGCTCCCTGACGGATTGCTTCCGCTGTATGCGACAGATGCTGATCAACGAACATCATGCTGCCATCGTTGATTTTTTTGCGCATGACCGGATCTGCTTGAAAAGGCAGTCGCTTGTTGATGATCCCCGCTTCTGCCATCACGGCATCCACATCGGAGCCGAGTGAAGCTCCTGTATATACGTTTACGCCAAAAGGCTTGTTCTCTTTTTTCGCCAGCTCAGCCAATGCGAGCGGCACGACCTTGGCATCACCAGCACGCGTGAAACCACTTAACCCGATTGTCATGCCATCCTCAATCCATCCTGCTGCTACCTCAGCCGTCACGATTTTATCTGCCAGTCTTTTATCGCGTAAGCGCTCCCACATCATTGTGACCTCCCATGCCATCTTTATTGCCTTTACACTAGCACATGGATTCTGAGCGGGCACTCGATTTTCAACAAAACAGAATATTTAAGCGGCGATCAAGCAAAAACGACAGCGAACCATTCTCATTTGTCAGATATTTCAGAAGCCGAGCAATTGCCGAAACGAGCTGGCATACGACTGACTCACAGGAACTCTCGTCTTTTGCTTGTCCTTCATCTCCAATAAAAACGTCGAATGAAAATGCGGGTGAATAAAGCCGATCGATTCCATATTGACGAAATACGACCGATGACAGCGCACAAATCGCTCTTGCGGGAGCATGTACTCGAGTTCAGCCATGTTGTATTTGTTCGCATATGATCCACTAGCCGTATGCAGAAGCGTTTTTCCTTCATGAGAGCTGATAAAGACGATCTCCGTTAACGGAATGGGTAGCCAGCCGTCCTCCCCTTTTCCGACCAAAAACGATAGACGCGGCTCCGGATTTGTGAGCGGAACGTTTTGAGGTGGATAGATGGCGGTAATACAGCCCATGACCTGACCATTTCGCACTAATGGAAGCGAGAGTCCGTAGTACGGCACACCAAAAATACGACTCTCCACCTGATGCCCCACTTTTCCCATTTCCATGAGTGCTTGATGTGTAGCCGAGCCTATGGGAACGAGATCCCCTGGCGTAATTTTCAAATCAATATTGGAACTCGGTTGATAGTACAAGTATTGTGAGCCGTCCGAGATCGCAATCGATACCCCGTCTGGCACGACTTCCCCAATCATTTGCAGCACCTCTGGAACCAATCTGTCCCCCATGCTGATTCCTCCTGCTCCTGTTATTGCTTTTCTATCTTCTATTAAATCACATTTCCCTGCCCCCAAATCAATCCTTCTCTTTCCTCTCTATACAAGCGAATCCATCCGATTACAGTCAGGCATTGTGCTATCATGAGATTACAAAACATTCACGATTGTTTGAGCAAAGGCGGTGCAGCATGGACCACACCATTGTCTTGATTGCAAAAGGAACGGACACTCTCGAATTTTTGTTAAAAGAACTGCGAGCTTACTTCGAGCCGTATTGCAAAGTCGTCGGTTACGCCAGCCATGAGCATATTCCCGATTTGAGCGGAGTCGATCATGTCTTTATCACAACCAAATCCCCGGAGCTGTACACAGTTGCCCGTCAAGCTGTCGCCGACTCCGTACCCATCACGGTTTTAAACCGTTTTTTCGAGTTACGCAAAATGAAAGCGCTGATGCAGATCCCTCCGGGGACGACCGTCCCTGTCATGAACAATTCGCCAGTGACGGCACAAGAGGTCATCCAAAATTTAATAGAAGCGAACGTCGATCATATCAATTACGTTCCTTTTCACCCTGGCTGTACATTTGATGATCTCGAATTTCAGTACGCAATCATTATGAGCATCGCTGATGTACCGCTGCCTCCTCACGTGGAGGTTATCGATCTCGGATTTCGCAAAATCAACATTCATGACTTGATTGATATCGGTCGCAAGGTAGGCGTGCCCAGTGAATGGGAGCGCGAGTACTTGTCTTCCTTCATCTTAGAAATGTCTGAGCTCGCGAAAATGCTCGGCACCTCCTACGCAGAAGTACAAAAGCTCAACAGCCAGCTACAATCTACTTTTCAGGCAGTCAAAGACCCCGTGATCGCTTGCAACGAACAAGGTCTGATCACGTTTATAAACGAGGTCGCTGTTGAGCTGTTTTGTCCACAGGCATCCTCTATTGTTGGACAACCGTACACGGTGTTAAAGGAGCACAGCTTGCTGCAGCCCTTTTTTGAGCAGGAAGATCAGGAGGACGCACTCGTAACCATTGATCACAAACAATTTATCGTCAGCAGTCAAAGCATCCGTCGCAGACATGAGCATTTAGGCTTCGTTTGTACACTAAAAGACGTGACCGAAATCCAACGCTTGCGAACTACGCTTACTTTGCGCGGTCATACAGCGACCTACTCCTTTTCCGATATCAAAGGACAAAGTCAACCGCTGCTCCAAGTCATCGAACTCGGCAAAAAGATGGCCAAAAACAATCAAACGATTCTACTGACAGGCGAAAACGGAACGGGAAAAGAGCTGTTCGCCCATGCCATTCATCAGCACTCGTTACGCAAAAACGGCCCCTTTGTCGCAATCAACTGTGCCTCCTTGCCGGAAAACCTGCTGGAGAGCGAGCTATTCGGCTACGAAGACGGTGCCTTTACAGGAGCACGAAAAGGCGGAAAGCCCGGCCTGTTTGAGCAAGCGGACGGTGGGACGATTTTTCTCGATGAGGTGGGGGACATCTCTGGGGCCATTCAGGTCAAGCTACTTCGCGTGCTGCAAGAAAAGCAGGTCATCCGCGTGGGCGGTACAGGCATTCTCTCTGTGGATTGCCGCATCATCGCTGCTACCAATCGTGATTTGGAAGACGCTGTTTCCCAAGGAGGCTTTCGCGAGGACCTTTTCTATCGTTTGGCTGTCCTGCCGATCCAGATTCCGGCTTTGCGCGAGCGAATCAGTGATATTCCCCTTCTCATCGATGAACATCTGGAGCAGCAAGGCATTCGTAAAACCTGGTCGTCAGAAGTAATGGAGCTATTCTATCGCCATGACTGGCGGGGGAACATTCGCGAACTGAAAAATGTCGTCGACTATGCCATTACGGTAAGCGAGCATCCTGTCATCGGCATTCAGGACCTCCCTAAACGATTAACGGATAGCCTGTTTCAAAAGCAGCAGTCGGCTTCTATCCCCAATTTGGACGACAACCGCGACCTGGATATTTTGTATTGCTTGCATCATTATTACGTATCCAACAAACCAGTCGGGCGTTATCAATTGGCGCACTCCCCTGAACTACAGTCCGTAGGCTGGACGGAGAGTGCACTGCGACACAAGCTAAAACTGCTAGAGCAGCAAGGTTTCGTGCGTTCAGGAACAACCCGACAAGGAACCTCCATCACCCCCGCGGGTATTGAATTGTTGCGAAAACACGGGCGGATTTAGCTTCCGCCCAATGAATAATAGGATGTATTAGGCTGCATAAAACCTAATAAACATTCCTAAAGCTCATTTTATTCCCTTACCTTACCTATGAAAATCCACTGAAAACGCTTATATTCGGGAAATTTCGACACTTGGCACGACCCTTGCTTGTCATAAGCAAAAAAAAGCGAGGTGACCTCATGTCTACACATCCATTGAAACCTGCAAAGAAACGTTTTTCTGTGCCGCATACCTATGCCATCCTCTTTATCATCATCATTTTGGCAGCCCTAGCTTCCTACGTGCTCCCGGCTGGTGAGTTCGAACGCGTCAAGGACGTTGCCTCAGGCAAGACCGTCGTCGTCAACGGCAGCTACCATCCTGTAGAAAGTGATCCGGTCTCGTTCTTTGACATGTTCAAAGCGATTCCAGAAGGGATGCAAAAAGGAGCACAAATCATTTTCTACATCTTTATTGTAAGCGGTGTATTCGGAATCATCCGTCAGACTGGAGCGATTGAAGCCGGGATCAATAAAGGTGTCCGATACTTGGAAGGGCGGGAAAAGCTGCTCATTCCTGCTTCCATGTTCCTCTTCTCCATCGGTGGCTTCACAATGGGAATGGCAGAAGAAAGCATCATCTTCGTTCCGATCGGTATCGCTCTGGCTCGTGCAATGGGCTTTGATGCCGTAACAGGTACGGCCATGATCACCATGGGGGCGGCAGCCGGCTTCATGGGCGGAATGATCAATCCATTTACGGTTGGGGTGGCGCAGTCGCTCGCGCAATTGCCGCTCTTCTCTGGTCTTACCTTCCGTGCTGTTGTGTATGTCTTCGTACTCGGTTTTGCCATCTGGTACGTCATGCGCTATGCGTATCGTGTGAAAGCAGACCCGACCAAGAGTGTGCTTTATGGCGTAGAGAATCACGAAAGTCAAGAACAGGAAACAGTAGACATCCCAGATCTGAATGCACGCCACAAGCTCGTGTTCCTGGTAATGGTCTGTGGTCTCGCCTTCAACGTATACGGTGTATTCAAGTACGAATGGTTCCTGACAGAGCTTACCGCTTCCTTCCTGATCATGGGCCTGGTTGCTGGTCTCGTCGGAGGTTTATCGGTCAATACGCTGTTTGATTCCTTCGTCGCTGGTGCGAGAGCCGTTACGTTTGGCGCACTGATCGTCGGTTTTGCCCGTGCGATCACGGTCGTCTTGGAAGACGGTAAAATAATCGATACGATGATTAACAGCCTGACTTCGGCGATTAGTCATTTGCCAGATGCCGTAACCGTCATCGCCATGTTTGTGATTCAAGCCTTTCTCAATCTCTTCATTTCTTCCGGTAGTGGACAGGCAGCGACAACGATGCCAATTATGGTACCGATTGCGGACTTGCTCGGCATCCAGCGTCAGGTAGCGGTTCTTGCCTTCCAATACGGTGATGCGGTCACCAACTCCATTATCCCGACTTCTTCTGCGTTGATGGGCTATCTGGCTGTTGCAGGCATTCCGTATGAGAAATGGGTCAAATTCATTTGGAAGCTGCTAGCCGGTTGGGCCGTGATCGCCTCAATCGCGCTCATTGTAGCAGTGACAATCGGCATTTCGTAACAAATGAGCTTTTCGCAAAACTGGCTGCGTCAAGTAGATTGGCGTAGCCTTCGCTTCACTTATTGACTACCTACGAACGAAACCGATGGAGGAACCATGCGCACAACGATCAAACAATTGCAGCCCGCCATTTTTTCTCTATACGAGCATTTACACCAGCATCCAGAGATAAGCTGGGAGGAAATCCAAACCACCTCATTCATCGCTGACTTCTTGAAAAAACACAATTGCCGTGTCACTACCTTTGACGACGTGACAGGAGTTGTCGGCGAATGGGGCGATCTGACACCAGGAAAATTCACTGTAGGCGTACGAGCTGACATGGACGCACTCTGGCAAGAAGTGAACGGCGTCTTTACCGCGAACCATTCCTGCGGACACGATGCGCATATGACCATGGCATTAGGTGTCCTGATGGTATTGCAAGCATTGGACGTCCAGCTCCCTGGGCGCCTGAAGCTCATTTTCCAACCAGCAGAAGAAAGCGGAAATGGCGCACTTGCGATGGTGAACAAGAAAGTTGTGGACGATATTGATTTTCTGTACGGTGTCCATCTTCGTCCCATACAGGAAATCCCGCGCGGCACAGCTGCTTCTGCCATCTTGCACGGGGCGGCTGGAACGATATCCGGGCAAATCAAGGGTGCCGATGCTCACGGTGCACGGCCTCATCTCGGAGTCAACGCTATCGAGGTAGCCACTGCAATTGTCGAGCAGTTAAAAGGCATTCATCTCGATCCGCTCGTCCCTTATTCCGTCAAAATGACGCAGCTTTCCGCCGGCAGCAAAAGCAGCAATATCATTCCGGGCTCGGCGCAGTTCCACTTGGACCTGCGGGCACAGACGAATGAAGTCATTCACGCCCTATTTGCCCGTGTCGAGCACATTTTGCAACACGTTTCCCGTCTCTATGAAGTTGAACTGTCTTACGAAATCACCGAACGCGTCTATGCGGCGGAAGTGAATGAAGAAGCGAGACTGATCATGGCGGATGCCATTACCCAAACCTTGGGAGCAGAGAAGCTCGAACCACCGATTCAGACACCGGGCGCGGAGGACTTCCACTATTACACAAAAGAACGTCCACAGCTTCGGGCGACCATGCTTGGTTTAGGCTGCGGCCTGACACCAGGACTTCATCATCCGCAGATGACTTTTGAAAAAGAAGCACTGTTAGACGGCATCGAGATTTTGGCAAGAACGGTACTGAAAACGTTTGAGCGACAATCCATATGAACGGTTGAGGAGAGATGAACATGAAAATCGAACGCGTGGACCTGCAACGAATCAAAATTCCGTTGAATTCCCCTTTTGAGACGAGCATGGGAGTCGAAACCCACAAGGAATGCATTCTGGTGCGTGCATACAGCGGTGCCTATGTCGGGTTCGGCGAAAGCGTCGCAATGGACGTCCCTGTTTACAATGAGGAAGATGTCGATACGGTCTGGTATATGCTCGAAAAGTATTTAATCCCGCAGCTGTTTTCAAGGGAGATCGAGCATCCTGATGACGTTTCCCGCCTCTTCTCCTGGATGCGCCGCAACCACATGGCCAAAGCCGCTTTGGAAGGTGCCATCTGGGATTTGTACGCCAAAATGAACGGCCTCTCCCTCTCCCAAGCATTGGGCGGAACTCGTACGACGATTGACGTCGGGGTAAGTATCGGAATCGAGCCGACCATCGAAAAACTGCTGCAACGCGTAGAAGGCTTCATTCGTGACGGCTACAAAAAGATCAAAGTGAAAATCAAACCGGGCTTTGATGTCGAGCCAATGCGTGCGATCCGCAACACATTTGGACCAGCCGTTCCTCTGATGGCGGACGCAAACTCTGCATATACGCTGGCAGACATGGAGATGCTGAAGGCTTTGGATGGCTTCGGTTTGATCATGATTGAACAGCCATTGGCTCATGACGACATCATTGACCATGCGACCTTGCAAAGGGAACTAAAAACACCGATCTGCCTCGACGAAAGTATCCATACGGTGGAAGATGCCCGCAAAGCACTCGAGCTCGGCAGTTGCCGGATTATCAACATCAAGATCGGTCGCGTAGGCGGTCTCACCGACGCCAAGAAGATTCATGACCTGTGTGCGACACGCGGCGTACCAGTATGGTGCGGAGGAATGCTGGAGGCAGGGATTGGACGTGCGCACAACATCGCGATGGCTTCGCTTAGCAACTTCACGATTGCTGGCGACACATCCCCGTCCCATCGCTACTTTGCGGAAGATATCGTGACACCTGTCATCGATTTTGCAGCACCTGGTATGCTGGCTGTACCGACAACTCCAGGAATCGGTTTCGACATCAATGAGTCTGCCATTCGCAATGCCCTAATCGAGCATAAAAGCTACTATGCAAATCAAGAGTCTACTACCACTGTCATTCCAACCTGGTAGACAACACTCAATCGAAGTGAGAAAGAACAGAGAGAGCCTATTGGCCTCCCTGTTCTTTTTATTTAGGTGATTGTATTAATCCGTAATCGTCAAAAGCTTGCACAAATTTCGCTCGGCATGAGCTCTCTTCTCTGGCGGAAACCGCTTTAGCAGATCCAACGCAGCATACGGAAGCTTCAATGCATGAGGATCGCTGTACAGTCTTTCCCAGTATAGCGGTGAAAAAATTTGTTCAAACGCAGGCTCCTTCACCTCATCCTCCAAAGTAAACGGAGGAACATGGCGATTCAAATAGATTTGAAGACGATGGTTTACGATTCCAGGCTTCACAATATCCTCATAACCGAATCGTTCCAGATCTGTTAACGCATGAGCATGTGTGATGTTATGGACGACCTCGCTCGCCAAATGATAGCGTACCCCGTTAATATCACGCGGTGGTATAACCAAATGTAGCTCGTCAAACGCCCGCTCTGCCATCTCTGCAGTTGTATGGTAAGGCGCAACTTCGTCTTTGACATCATCAATTGTCATGCCATGGTAATTCTCAATGCCCCAATAACGGTCTAACCTGTCTTCTGTCGTCGCTTTGAGAATCTTGACCAGGCCGTTCACCACAGTCGGAGTGATCATATCAGGGCGCTCGCGCAGTGCTTTTAATGCCAACACACCTAGTGCTAGTCCATGACCTGAGGTCCGCAGTTGCTTCACATTTTGCTGGAGGCCATCGATGACGTGCTGTAACAAGGAGGAATCAGCTTGCTCGTCTTGATCTAGTGGAACAAACCATTCAGGTTTTTGCTTGCGGAAGGACTCGCATGTCCGCTCAATGCCCTCTTTTACATGTTCTGGGAGATCGTGCTCACGATCCATGAAGTACCCTGCCAATAAGGCTGCCCCATAATGACCGTCGAACCATCCTGCTCCAGCTGCACGTGCCATTCCCGTAATGCCAAGCTCCAAGTAAGAATCAAGTAAACGCATGTAACTTCCTCCTTTTTCCATTTATGTACCCATCATATACTATACATTTTTGTTTGTAAAGTATTGTATTTTGGTTTTTCGCTCATATAAAAAAGGCCCCGTATATCCGGAGCCCTTCATCTACTCGCTATCCTTTTCCTTGCTTAATCCAGTTTAAATTCTACTTCGTCTGTCTCTGGCCGATAATCGACAATCAACCCTCTTCCATTCATATACCACAACTCATCTTTTTCCATATAAAATGTGATGCCATCCTCTACTTTAGAAATGCCGATTTCATTCGGCAACTCTTTGGCAATCCCCATCGAAAATGAATCCTGAACCGTACTAACGCCTCCATACCGGACAAAAAAACGAATGCTGTCTCCTTCTTTGCATCCCCATTCTTCCCGAAACCATGCTACCGCTGCTTTAGTGATCGTCATGTTCATTAGTACGCCACTCCTCTCTGCTAATAGTTTACCTCAATTTAGAGATATTTGAAACATAAAAGTATATTAAATGGAATTGCTCCACTATTTGAAAAAAAACCGATTCCCTACGCTGGGAAAACGGTTCTTTTCATCTGATTAAGGCTTTATTGGAAGTGTAACCAAAAAACTCGTTCCGATACCTACCTCACTGCTAACCTGAATCTTTCCGTGGTGCGCATCCACGATCCATTTGGCAATGGAAAGCCCCAAGCCTGTTCCTTCTGTCGCTCGAGAGCGCATTTTATCCACCCGAAAGAAGCGATCAAACAAATACGGAATATCCTCTTTGGAAATCCCGATCCCACTGTCTTTTACGAGAATCGAAACGCGACCGCCTTCCTTTTTGCAAGAGACATAAATCCGGCCGTCTTCGTTCGTGTACTTCAAGGCATTGTCCAGCAAGATGACCATGAGCTGATGCAGACGTTCTTGGTCTCCCACCATCTCAATGGGTTGCTCGATGTCTGTTTCGAGACGAATTTCCCGTGCGATGGCAAGTTGTGCAAAAACCTGGGTGCATTTCATCGCGACTTCGTCTAAGCGCAGCGTTTTATTCATGATCTGCAGCTCGTTAGAATCACTGCGAGCCAGTGTGAGCAAATCAGAGACGAGCTTGCTCAAACGCTTGGCCTCCTGCATCCCAATCATGATTTTTTCGCTTTCCTGTTCAATCGTATGATCCGGGTGTCTGAAAAGCCTCTCCAGATTGACCATGATGGCCGTGAGGGGCGTCCTCAGCTCATGAGAAGCATCGGCAATAAACTGCTGTTGTTTTTCCCACGAGACTTGGATCGGGATGAGTGCCCTTCTCGCCAAAAACCACCCAGTCACGATCGCAATGACAATACTGATAATGTCGCCGATGATGACAACGTACAGCAAGCTGTCCAGCATGTTTTGCTCAGGTGCCAGATTGTAAATTAGTTGGAACTGGTACGCGGTCTGTATCCGATTACCTACAACGACCTTTTTCGGAACGGTAACTGTCTGCACGCGATAGACTTGTCCATTCACAGTTTTCGTTTCGATTCCGTCTGCTTTTCCGTTATGCTGGAATTCTGCATACTCCTCCGGCTCCAGCCGGTCACCAAAAGCGGTCCCGATGACACGCCCAAAACCATCCCAGACAAGCAAAACATAGCGGCGATCCAGATCGTTAAACTTTTTCCTCTCCTGACGGTTGTATGGAAAAGGGTCGTCTTCAATTCGATGGAGACGAGGCAAGGAATCAACTGCCAGCCTTTGACTGACTTTGGTCATTTCTCGGTCCACCTGCGAATAGAGACGGTACTTCATCGTGTAGTAGACTGCACTCCCCAGCCCGTTTAACAAGAGAAGCACCACTACTACGTTCAAGGTTACGAGCCGAATCCTCGTTTTTCGAAACATCATTTGTCTTCCTTTTTCAAAATGTAGCCCACATTGCGGATTGTTCGGATGAAGCCTTCGTAAGCACCCAGCTTCTTGCGCAGGTAGTGGACATACAAATCGACCACTCCGTAATTCGCATCTGAATCAATTCCCCATACGCGGTCAAAAATTTGCTGGCGCGTCAATATTTGCTCCCGATTTTGCAGGAAGTACTTAAGCAGCTCGTACTCTTTCGTTGTTAGCTTCATCGGCTCATCATCAACAAAACCGTCATATTCATTTATCTTCAGCGATAGAGGACCGTATGCCAACTCGCCTTCTGCGTTCTGTTTCCCTTGTCGGCGCAGAAGGGCTCTCACTCTCGCCGTCAGTTCTTCGGCCGCAAAAGGCTTGACCAAATAATCATCTGCTCCGGCATCCAATCCCTCGACTCTCGACTCTACGCTATCTTTTGCCGTTAAAAATAATACCGGCGTCATTATACCTTTTGCACGCAACGTTCTCACCAGTGAAAGACCATCCATTCCTGGCATCATAATGTCTAGGACCAACAAATCGTAGATGCCGCGTTCCGCCAACAACAAGCCGTCATCTCCGCGCTCTGCTTTATCCACCTGATATCCTTCATCGGTCAGGACTCCTGCAATTGTCTGAAGCAGCGCTTTTTCATCCTCCACTGCAAGAATAAGCATATTGATCCCTCTTTCATTTGAAAAAGCTGTATGTCATTCAGCATAGCATAATCGACTGGAATCACAATAATGACCACGCTCGCCGATCTCGGCTGTGCACACGCTCCTTTTATTAGAGCATGTATTTTTTTGAATCAGATTTGTAGGTGCTGGCGGAAATACAAAAAAAGCTGCATTCTCCATTACT